>CAYQNS010000067.1:0-18988 GCA_964418755.1 uncultured Desulfobacteraceae bacterium | reverse complement strand
GCTCCATGACCATGGCATCGTGGGTGGAAAAAATAAAGGTGACCGCCTTTTCCCGATTCATGGTCTTCATAAGTTCCAAAAGTTTCTCACCGTTTTTTGAATCCAGGTTGGCCGTGGGCTCATCCGCCAGAACGATGGCAGGGTTGGACACGATGGCCCTGGCCACGGCCACCCGCTGCTGCTGGCCCCCGGAAAGCTCCGATGGTTTGCGGTCAAGCATGCCGGAAAGTCCCACCTCCTCCAGAATGGCCCGGACTCTTTTTTTTCGCTTGGCCTTCTCCACTCCCTGGAGCCGTAAAATATATTCCACGTTTTCCTCGGCCGTGAGTACGGGTATCAGATTGTACGCCTGAAAAACAAACCCGATCCGTCTCAGCCGTAGGTCGGCCAGGTCCCCGCTCTTCATCTGCCGAAAATTCCGACCGTCCACAATGATCTCTCCCCTGTCGGGCAGGTCCAGCCCGCCGATCATGTTGAGGAGTGTGGTCTTGCCCGACCCCGAGGGCCCTGCCAGGGCCATGAACTCCCCCTTTTCCACAGATATCGTGATGCCGGATAGCGCACTTACCGTCACATCCCCCTGGCGGTAACTTTTCTCCACATCCGTCACACTGACGCTCACCATACTCTTCTCCTTTATTTAGTGTCCGTCCAGAAATGGTCTTTTCGGAGTCTCGCAGGCTCGCTTACCTGCCCACCCTCTTCACACATGCCGCATGGTCTCCACCGGTGTGAACCGAGCCGCCTTTATCGCCGGGTAGATACCCACCACAAGTCCCAGGATCAGTACCGTGAGGTTGGCGGTCAAAAAATCGCCTGCGGTCACAACCGGCAGGATCACCCGGCTGATCCCCCACATCTCCACGCCCTTGGCAAAGGCGGTAAGATCTATGCCGGTACCGGAAAGAAGATGAATCCCCACCAGCGCCACCAGGTTTCCCATGCCCATTCCCACGGCCAGAAGAAACAGGGTCTCCCTTAACACCATCCAAAAAATCCGGATAGGCCTCATGCCCAGAGCCTTTAAGAGACCGAACTCCCGCATCCGCTCATAGACGGCCATGAGCACCGTATTAACAATCCCGAAACCCATGGCCACGAACACCACCAGGTACCAGATGTAGAGAAAGGCATCGAACATCTCCAGGTAGGCGTTCATGGCAGGAAGCATCTGCCGCCAGTCTTCAACGACCACCACCCTGTCTGTAAGCCGCTCGCTTAAGGATTCCGTCAGGGGTGAAAGATCCGTGTCCGCCATCCGGTCTCCGGGAAGGGTGATACCGATCTCCGTGGCATCCTCTCCAAGCATGAGCATCTTCCGTGCCGTGTGCAGGGGCACGAAAACAAAGGTCTTTTCCGTGTCCGACATCTGGGATCGGTAAACGCCCCGAATACGGAAAGCTCTGGAGGCGATCTCGCCGTCGGCCCTCTGGCTCATCAGTACCACCTTTCGGTTGATGCGTGTGCCCAGCTTTTCCAGAAGAGCCCTGCCGATAACAATGCCGTTTTTGTCATCATCGGAAAAAAATTGTCCCTCCAGGGGCGCATCCCCTATAAAAGAACAATTCTTCTCCTTTTCCGGCTCGATTCCCACCATGATCACACCGGCATTTTCCCGAGAGGTATTGATCACACCGTCAACCAGGATTCGCTCCACAATCCTTGCCCCCCCTGGCAAAAGGGGCTTTATCTCTTTTATCAGGGAGTCGGGGTCGGGAATTCTATTTTCAACGGAAGGATCATTCCGAAAGTCGGGGTGCCGGATTCGGATATGTCCGGTGAGGTTGTCGATGGCGTTATCCACCATCCCCTCCATCATGCCCCGCATCAGGGAGGCCAGAAAAATCATGGAGGCGACGCCGATAAAAATGGCGGTGAGAATAATCAGGGTCCGCCGGGGGTTGCGCCAGATATTTCGCCATGCGAGCTGAGTATACATGAAATCCCTTTCTATGATTTTCTCTATACGGCCCGAAGGGCTTCCACGAGCTTGAGACCGGGAATGCGCAGGGCCGGGTACAGAGCGGTGAAAAAGGTGATGACCAGTACAAGGAGCGGACCGGAAAAAAGGGAGATAAAAGAAAGCCTGGGATAAAGCCTTCCTTCGATCCCGAACTCTGCCAGCATCTCCCCTGCCCCGCCCAGATCAATTCCGTAAACGGAAAAAAAGAGTGTGATACCTGCTCCAAGGAGAATGCCCAGGCCCAACCCCATGGAGGTCATGAGCATGGATTCAGTCAGCATCATCCGCACAAGACGCCCCGGACGAGTGCCGATGGCCATGAGCACACCGAATTCCCGGGTACGCTCGAAAATCGCCATAAGAAAAGTATTCAAAATACTGAAGGCCACTACGATGATGAGGATCAGATACATAATAATGCCGCTCACAAGGTCCATCTGGATACTCTGCTTGAGACCGGGCATGAGTTCCTCCCAGCCAAGTACTGAAAGCCCTGCAAGCGCAGGTAGTGCCCGGGCGGTCTTCCCTATCCTGCCCGCCGTGCGAAGCCGGTCCGCAGCCACCACTACGGAATGGGCCGCGCCCTCCATGGCAAAGACCTCGTCAAAATCAATAAACGGCATCTGCAGTGTGGAGCGGTCAAAGGCATCTATGCCGGCCCGATAGATGCCCTTTATCGTAACGATGGTGGCGGCCACGGATCCATCCCTTGCCTGGCCCAGGAGGGTCAATTCGTCTCCAATGCCCACGTGCAGTCGTTGTGCCAGAAGGGTTCCGATCACCGCCACATTGTGATCCCCCTTTTTCAGATACTCCCCTTTCCGGATCTGGCCGGGAAGTATGGAGACCCCTTTTTCTCTATCCGGGTCCACACCCATCACCATCACACCCCGGGTCCTCCCGGCACCTGAGGCCAGTGCAAAAGCCTCTCCCCGTGGGCTTATGCCCGTGATGCCCGGAAGCTTCTCAAGTGCGGCAATCACGGCCCCGGGGTCGGGTACCACCTTTCGCATCTCTTTTTTGTCGATATAACCATTGGCCTGTACCTGCAGGTGCCCCGTGTTGAGCTTCACGGATGCATTGATCATGTCCTCATAAGACCCGAACTGAAAAGAGAGCATAAAAACCAGGAGCATAGCGGAAAATGCCACTGCCAGCATGGTGAGGATGGAACGTCTGGGATTGCGCCATACGTTTCGCCAGGCTATAAAAAAATCGTCCATGTTACCGCCTCCGGTTTTTCAAGTTGGACAGGGTGAAGAGCCTGGGTTTTACGACAACATCAAAGACAAGCTTTGTATACACCATCTTGGTATACCGGTCCTTCTCATCCACCCGTTTCATGATCCATACACTTGGGTAGAGGCGGCCTCCCATCATCTTGATATCATGAGCGGTCATCTCCTTTATCAGGACCATATCCTCGTCAAAAAAAGCCTGGCGCAAGAGCACACCGTCCTCCCGCAGGGTGATCTCCTGCTTTCCCCACACAATCGGCGCATCCTCCAGAGGGACAAGTTCGATATCATAGGTCCGGACTCCGTCTGTTTTTCCCTCGTTGATCACCCGATGGGTGTACTCATCCAGGATGCTCTCTGTTTTGGAGAGATCATCATTGGAAAAATCCGACCCCATCCAGGACTGGCTCATCATGGAGGGAGGAAGCTTGATCGCCCGGTTGATCTTGGGATTGTAGCTCCACATATCTTTCCCTTTTTTCAAAGTGCCGTTGCCAGCGTCCCTGGGGGGTTTTTCCACGAAAAAAATTGCATCGCTTTTCCCCCTGGTCCAGGCACTAAGGGTCATGCTCCGTTCAAAATCGGGCCGGTGGATGATCATGGTAAACTTCGAATAGGAGGTCTTTCCCCGGAGATGATTGAAGGCCTTTTCCACAAGGGCCCTGGCATCGGGCTTGTCACCGGCAAAAATAACGCCGGGAAAGAGAAATATCATGCACAGACAGGCCACAATAAAGGTCGTGCCCAGATTATTTTGTCTCATACTGCCCCCAGTCTTTATAAAAATCATAGAAAAACGGCACTTCATTTATCGGTTTACGTTAAAAAAAACATCCCCAAGGCCGACTACACGACTCACCGGCAGGATGGCTCAGGGGAAAAATATGATAACCGAAGCCTGCAGGCTTTGCGCTCCCGATTTTCTCTCCCAGTTTGAAGAACGGAAGACTTTATTATTCCCCGGGCTTCACGCGGAGCCGTTGCCAGCAGTGCAAGTCGAGGTAGAAAACTACTGGCGATACAGTAGGCTAATTCTACAATTAGCTATATAATCAGCGGCTTCAAGCCGCAACATACGTCCGGTGGTGTGGGAGGATTAGCCACACGGTTTAAAAAACCCGGACCACCAGGCCGACCTCGAAGTTAAGAGAAATTATCAGATCCAATCTTTTATTATCGAGACAAAACACCCTATTCATCATTTTCGCCGAAAATGAAACCCGAATTTGCGCCTAAACGCGGACGGCCGAATATATTGTCTGTTGCTGAAAGGATACTCTATTGCGGTGGCGGAACTCGGCATCTTTTTCGCGGGCAGGATTCTTGCCATAAACATATTTATTAACCGCCAGGATAAAAACACCCAGCCAAAATGTTATGACAATGGGAACAATAAAGGAGATATAAAAATAAAATTTCCATAAAAACGGTCTATTCCTGAATCACTCTCCTGAATTTTAACCCATAAGCGAGTAAAAAAATAACATCACCGGATACCATCCGCGAAGCCAACAGGCAAGTTATTGTTTGAGATACCCCTCTGCGAGGCTCCGGCCAAGTTCCAGGGCTTTGCGGTTCATATCCAGAAATGCTGCAGGAATCCGGGTTTCGAGTACTTTCATAATCGATTCCGGCTGGACAAGGTCGGTCAGTGTAACCAGTGCGCCTATCATGCAGATATTGAAAACAATCGGTTTCCCGATTTTTTCCATAACCGTTTGATACATAGGCAGTCCAATCTGACGGGCGTCAACCTTCCGTTCCTGTTTCACATACCGAGTATCCGTGAGCAGAAGACCACCGGGCCGGATGATCGGATTAAAATTGGTATACGATTCCCGGGTAAGACAGACCAGAACGTTGGGCTGAATCACCTTGGGGTAGTGGATGATCGAATCCGCAATAATGACATCACTGCGGGTGGCACCGCCCCTTGCAGCAGCACCGTAACTCTGGGACTGAACTGCGGTCAGATCTTCATACATTACTGCGGCCTCGGCAATTATGATTGCAGCGGTTATCACGCCCTGACCGCCGGAGCCGGAAAATACCATCCTGCATCTTTCCATGATTATTGCCCTTTCATTGCCTGCTCAATAATTTTATCATACTCATTGCAATATTCCGGAATATCCTTCTGAACAAAAATACCCCGTTCGATCAAATCGGAATTTTCTTTTTTGGCCTTGGATCCGATGGGAGTTGTATTTGTTTTATAAGTCTCCATCATTTCGGCTGCACTACCCCCTTTGTTGCGCCTTCCAAACTGAACGGGGCACTGAGACAGAATTTCCACTACCGAAAAGCCCTCATGAATAATCGCCTGTCGGATCAGGTCGGTGGCCTGTTTTGCATGATAGGTGGTTGTCCTGGCTACAAAGGAAGCACCTGCCGCCCTGGCCATTTCGACGATATCAAATTCATGATCAATGTTGCCGTAGGGTGTGGTCGTGGCCATCACGCCAACACCGGAAAGGGGTGAATACTGCCCGCCGGTCATGCCGTAAATGCGGTTGTTCATCACAATTGCGGTAATGTCGATATTGCGCCGCGCAGCATGGATAAAATGGTTGCCTCCGATGGCCATAGCATCACCGTCTCCCATGGGTACGATCACATTCAGCCCGGGCCGGCTCATCTTGATACCTGTGGCAAATGCCAGTGCCCGTCCGTGAAGGGTGTGCATACTGTGAAAGTCGACATACCCGGAAATCCGTGCACTGCATCCGATCCCCGACACCATGACAATCTCGTTTTTGCTCATCCCCAGTTTTTCAACGGCCCGCAACAGGCTGTTGAGTACGATTCCGTGTCCACATCCGGGGCACCACATATGGGGGAAGAATCTTCCCCTGATATAATCTTTAATCGCCATTTATCAAACTCCCTTTCCCTTAATTACCCGCAGAATATTTATAATATCCATGGGAGTTATGAAAACACCATCAAAGCGGTTGGCCAGAAAAATCTTTTCCGGCTGTTCAACCGCCTTTTTAACCTCCTGCACAATCTGGCCCATGTTCATTTCTATCACAACCACAGCTTCGGCTTTTAAGCACTTCCGCCGTACAACTTCGGATGGAAACGGCCACAGAGTCTGCAATTCCAGCAACCCTAAACACTCGCCCCTTGCACGCCGGTTCTCTACCACGTGGAGAGCCGAACGGGCTGAAGACCCGTAGGAAATCAGGATCCGCTCCGCATCTTCCAGATAATATTCCTTGTACCGGGCAATCTGGCCGGCCCGGTTTTCAATCTTATCCGTCAGGTGACGCAGCAGGCCGTAAACAATCTCGGGTTTGGTGGAGGGAAATCCCCACATATCATGGAACAGGCCTGTGACATTATATCGATGCACGCTGCCGAAGTCCGACATGGGCAATCGTCCGTCTTCCCTGGGAAGGTAGGGATGGTAATCCACCCCGCCCTTGACGGATGTCCGCAGTCTTTCCACCAGTGGAATCTCTCCGGGTTCGGGAATCACAACTCTTTCGCGGGTATGGCCCACAATCTCGTCAAACAGAAGGATTACCGGGGTTCGATACGTCTCGGCTATATTAAAGGCCTCCACCGTAATTTCAAAGATATCCTGATGATTGGAAGCTGTCATAACTACGATGGAGTGATCTCCGTGGCATCCCCACCGGGCCTGCATCACATCGCCCTGGCTGCCATGAGTCGGAATACCGGTGGAAGGACCGCCGCGCTGAACATTGACGATCACGCAGGGAACTTCCGTCATAACGGCATATCCAATAGCCTCCTGCTTCAAGGAAATTCCGGGGCCACTGCTGGCGGTCATCACCTTGCTTCCGGTCAATGAGGCGCCAATAATGGCGCACATGGAAGATATCTCATCTTCCATCTGAATAAAATGCCCCCCCCGTTGGGGCAGACGTTTAGCCAGATGTTCGGCAATTTCAGTTGAAGGCGTAATGGGATAGCCTGCAAAAAAATCAAGCCCGGCATAAATCGCCGCTTCCGCACAGACTTCATTACCCTGAATAAATTTTACATTTTTTTTACTCATAATAATGCCCTGTTTTAAATGATTATTTGAATTTTTTTGGCCGTTATAAAGTTGAATAACGGGACACAGGCCGGTTATTTTCCCTCGGGCTCAGTGATAATTTCAATGGCAAGATCCGGACATCTTATTTCACAAAGCCTGCAGGCAATACAATCTTCCGGCCGGGCTGCAAAGACCTTGTCATCGTCATCAAGTTCCAGAACTGATTTCGGACAAAAGTGCACGCAAATGCCGCACCCCTTACACCAATCCCTTTCTATTCTATGTTCCTTCAGCTTTGGTTTTCCCATTTATATTTCCCCATTGATAAATGCAAAAAATCTTAAGCACCGGCAGCATAATAAAAGGCATAACAGTCTGGTTTTTTTTTAAAATTCAAATCCTGCCCGACATCAGCCTGATATATGATCCGATTTAAATTATAAGGGCAATAATGCCTTTGATATTTTTTAATGTCAAGGTCTTTAGCCGGAAATATTCAAAAGAAACAATTGGGCGGATATCATGAAGAAAAATCATAAATTTCAGGATTAAACGCCTAAATAAACCGTTTCATCAGTTCATCCGTAATGTCATCCACATTTTCGGGTGTAACACCGGATTTTTTACAGACCTTCTCGGCTCTGGCCATCAGATACGGGTCCTGCATGTCGGCAAGGGTTGAAAAAACACCTGTCCTGCGGCCAATTTGAAAGACGGCCTGTTGTTCCGGCGGCATGGATAAAAAAGTTAGAATAACGTTCATCATCCGGTCTTTGTCATCGGGCAAACGCCCCTTAATCTCCTGGAACAGGTTCAGAACATGATCGCTTTTGACACGGCTGGTAATGCCCTCCAGGGTTTCAAGAAACAACAGAATCTCCATGACCGCCATCTTGTCGGTACACTTCTCAAACCGTCCCCCGGCATACGCGTCAAACAGTGGAACATGGTTGGGAACGGCAAGGGTCCGCAACCGGATAAAATCCGGATTAATCTGATTAAGCGTATCAGCCGTTTCAAGGGCATGCATTCTTGAAAGCGCCCTCCCTCCAAGGCCGGGCATCACATATTCAGACAGTTCCATGCCGGCCTGCTTAATCTTAATGCCGGCCCTGATCTGGCCGGCTTTGGTAACTCCCTTGCTCATCTTTTTTAAGACATCGTCAGAACCGGATTCGAGTCCGATATGAATTCGATTGAGACCGGCATCGGACATGGCAACAAGATCCGCATCCCGGATACGTGCCGCCGTATGGGAGCGTGCATAGGAAGTTATCCGTTTCACCCATGGGAAACGCCCTTTCAAATGCTGCAAAATATCCACCAGATCCTGCGGTTTTATAATCAGGCTGTTGGCATCCTGCAAAAAAATCGATTCCATTCCACCGTAATACCAGTGAACAGCAGCCTGCAGGGCCTGCATGTCATGGGGAGTTACTTCAGCGGCGATTTCGTCGACCCTGGATCGGTCCAGATATTGTATCTGCTTTCCAGTCTGCCGCAGGGCCGCAACATATCCGTAAAGCCGATCGATATCCATCTTGACGTGTTCTACCGGACGCAGTGAAAACCGGGTTCCTTTGTACACCGGGCAAAAAGTGCATCGGTTCCACGGGCAGTTTCGCGTCACCCGGATCAGCAGACTCCCGGCTTCGCTGGGTGGCCGTATGGGACCCTGCTCAAATCCTGCGTATATATTCTGTTTCGTGTGTGTGTTTCTCATTCAAATCCTCGTGAATCTGTTTCCAAATGTTCCATTTCGAAATTGGCTATCGTATATACAATATCTGCCGGATCCAATAATAAACATACGCTGAATTTTAAATCAAGGCTTGCCCATCTTTCATTTTTTACCTATACTCTAACCGTTCACGGTCGACGGTTCACAGTTCAGTTTTTCCAAATTACCGTATTCTTTATGAAAAAAAAATTCTTGATTGCCGTTTTCATTCTCTTCATCATGGGCCTTGGCGCTTTCACCTGGCTGTACGTCGATATCACCGCTTATGCAGAGCGGCCCGGTGACGGCGATCCGATAAAAAAAACTGTCCTTATTAATCAGGGAGATGGCTTTAGAAAAATCACCCATTATCTGAAGCAGACCGGCATTATCACCCATCCATTTAAATTCCGGCTCTATGCCCGGCTGAAAAAATATGACCACCGGATCAAGGCCGGAGAGTACATTCTTTCATCGGAGATGTCTCCGGACAAAATACTTGCCACCCTTATCAGCGGCAAGGTCCGACTCTACCGTCTGACAGTACCCGAAGGGTTGACCCTGCGCCAGATTGCATCCCTCATTACCGATGCAGGACTGGGCCATGCCGCTGAATTCCTGAAATTGGCCAACGATGCGGCCTTTGCCGAAAAGCATGACATTCCGGCTGCCGGCCTGGAAGGATACCTTTTTCCCGATACATACTTTTTCCCGAGAGGCGTCACTGCCCGAAAAATTATCACGACAATGCTCGATAGATTCCAGAGCATATTTACCCCGAAATGGAAACTGCGTGCCCAAAAAATGGGGTTTTCGGTCCATCAGACGGTGACCCTGGCATCGATTATCGAAAAGGAAACCGGTGCCGCCTTTGAGCGTCCCCTGATCTCCTCGGTCTTTCACAACCGGCTTAAAAAAGGAATGCGGCTGGAAAGTGACCCCACCGTTATATATGGAATTGAAAACTTTGACGGCAATATTACCCGAAAGCACCTTGCCGCCAAAACCCCTTACAACACCTATCAGATAAAGGGCCTGCCTCCCGGCCCCATTGCCGGCCCGGGAGCCGAAGCCCTGAAATCAGCCCTTTTTCCCGCCGATACGAAATTTCTTTTTTTTGTAGCCAAAAAAGACCATACACATCAATTTTCAACCAATTTAAAGGACCATTGGCGGGCCGTACGAAAATATCAGTTGAAACGATGAAGGCAGACAGAGGACGGAGGACAGAAGTCGGAAATCAGAGGGCGGAGGCCGGAGGGCAGAAATCGGAAATCAGAGGACGGAGGTCGGAGGTTGGAGAGTAGAGGTCGAAACGATAGAATAATAAAAAAACCTTCTGCGTTGCCTGTCTGCGTGCTCCGCACAGACAGACACGCAGACAAGGCAGAGCGGAACAGTCTTCGCCCGGGGCTACGCCGCCTCAAGAGTGATACCACAAATATTCATTTTAGTTCCGGCTATCCGGGAAAAGCAGGGGGATCTGCAATTTGAACGATATTACAAAATTCACAAAGGAGCAAATGGCAGGACAGCGCTTGATGATCGGTTTTAACGGTACGGCGTTAAACAGCGATCTGAAATTCTATATCAACACCTTCAAGGTCGGAGGCATTATTCTATTTTCAAGAAATATCAAAGACCCTCGGCAATTAGAAAACCTGTGCCGATCTGCCCAGGCCTATGCCGGAGACTGCGGACACCCCCCGCTGTTTATTGCCATTGACCAGGAGGGCGGCCAGGTGGCGAGGCTCAAAAAACCGTTTACCGTTTTCCCCGGCAATCCGTCCATGACAGCTGAGGCCGACGCCCGTTACTTTGCCGAGATTACGGCTGCCGAACTCAACCAGGTCGGGATAAATATGGATATGGCTCCGGTGCTGGATATTGCGCCAAAAGAGATCGACAGCATCATGGCCCGGCGATCCTTTGGTCATGACCCCGGGCAGGTATCGCTTTTAGGGGCCGAAGTGATCAGGGGGCTGCAGCAAAACGGCATCCTGTCGGTTGCCAAACATTTTCCGGGTATCGGCCGCACGATTCTTGATTCACACCACGACCTGCCCTCTCTGGATGTCACACCGGAAGATCTGGAAGCATCCGATCTTCTGCCGTTTCAGGCGGCCATTGCCTGCGATGTGGCCGGCATTATGCTGTCCCACATCCATTACCCAGGGCTCGATCAAAAATGGCCGGCCAGTCTTTCGCCCGCCATTGCCCAAGAACTGCTGCGCCGCAAACTGGGCTTTGACGGCCTTGTGATCACCGATGATCTGGATATGGGCGCCATAAAAAAGCACTATCCCATCCATGGCGCAATACAGCAAATTTTAAAGGCTGAAATCGATATCGCGCTGATCTGCCACAAGGGCCCTGATATCAAGACTGCCTTTGAAGAGATTCTTCGGCAGGCAGATAATTCCGAGATCGTGGCAACCCAGGGGGAAAACGCCGTACAGCGGATTTTACGGGCTAAGGACAGGCTGGGTATTGAAAAGTGAAAAGTGAAAAGTGAAAACTTATGGTATCGCTTCGCTCTGTCTTTTTTATTAAGATCGATAGAATCAGCCTACAGCCTATCAGTCTACAGTCTAACCAGCCTTCACCCTAAACCGAAGGTTGATCCAGCCTTATCCGCGAATAGACATCATCGGTAAGCTGCGATACACGATCCTCTTTGAGATAGTGATAACCCACTGCCGCAATCATGGCGGCATTGTCGCCGCAAAGTTCAACAGAGGGAATATGCACTGCCAGCCCGTTCCGGGCCGCATCTTCGGTCACTTTCTTTCGCAAATGACTGTTGGCCGCCACTCCACCGGCCACGGCAATATGTTTACAGCCTCTTACCATAGCCGCATTGATCAACTTGTAGGACAATACATCCACTGCGGCCGACTGGAATCCGGCCACGATATCCGGTATCTCCCGTTCATATTCCGGATGGGTTTGAATATAGCGGTTAACAGCCGTCTTCAGGCCGCTGAAGCTGAAATCAAAGGTCGATTTATCCAGATAGGGCCTTGGAAATTTTATCTTTTGTGGATCACCGGTTTTTGCCAGTTGATCGACAATAATTCCCCCGGGATATCCCAATCCGAGCATCTTGGAAACCTTGTCAAAAGCTTCGCCGACAGCATCGTCACGGGTCTGCCCCATCACCTCGAAACCGGTATGCCCGGTCACATGGTAAATGCTGGTATGTCCCCCGGAAACCAGCAGCGCCGTAAAAGGAAACGGCGGCACGTCCGGTTCCAGGAAAACCGAATTGATATGTCCCTCCAGATGGTTTACGCCGACCCAGGGAACATCAAGCGCATAGGCATAGGCTTTGGCAAATGAAAATCCCACCAGCAGGGCGCCGATCAGGCCCGGCCCCCGGGTCACGGCGATCCCGTCCAGTCTTGCCGGGTTCAGACCCGAATCGGCGATGGCGGCACCGACAACCGAAACAATCCCCTCGATGTGCTTGCGTGATGCAAGTTCCGGCACCACCCCCCCGTAAGGGTTATGAACTTTGATCTGAGAAGCAACCACGGAAGATAAAATCTTTTTGCCGTCAACAACAACCGCCGCGGCCGTCTCGTCACAGGATGTTTCTATACCCAGTATGTTCATTGCCATTCCAATTGCGCCCAATTCTCAATAATAAATCCAGGCCCGGCGGACCGGAATTCCCATAATTAATAAAAAAGGCCGGAATCAGCTTTGCTGCTTGCAACGACAGCTGCTGCCGGCCATACCATAAGGGGCGCGTACAAACACCTTCACATTTTAAAATAACAAACTTATTTCAACGTCTACGCATACCTTTGCGAACTCTTTACTGCATTTTCCAAATTGCTATTTTTTGCGAGGCGCCCGCCCGGC
This sequence comes from uncultured Desulfobacteraceae bacterium, assembly GCA_964418755.1. Classification (GTDB taxonomy): domain Bacteria; phylum Desulfobacterota; class Desulfobacteria; order Desulfobacterales; family 4572-123; genus 4572-123. Next base: position 6,185 of record CAYQNS010000067.1, on the reverse strand, counting down.
GCCAATAGACCTCGGCACTCATGAAACACATTGAATTTCATTTTCCCGGCCCTTTTCAATCCACCTCATAAACTTCACAAAAAGTGAAACCTTTTTATGCCGCAACGATTTTTCCCCGGTAGTGTTTTTTTCAATATTATTCATCATAGCCATTCAATCCGTTGATCGGTTTTCTTCCTTTCCGCTATTTCGCCAATGACAAACCCTTTTTGATCCATGCCGTTTAAACGTCCCAGCACATCCTGAACCCCATCTTCGGGCACAACCACAACCATGCCGATGCCATTGTTAAAGGTACGCATCATTTCTGCATCAGTCACCTTTCCGGCATCCTGTAAAAAAGGGAAAACCGGGGGTATATCCCAACTATTGGTACGCAGAATCACGCTGCAGGCATCCGGTATGACACGCAGGATATTATCGGCAAATCCACCTCCGGTAATATGTGCCAGCCCGTGTACAGGCAAATCGCGGATAACGCTGTTTATGGTTTCCACATAAATTCTGGTGGGCGTCAAAAGCTCTTCCCCAAGAGTCCGACCGAAATCCTCTATATACGAATCCACTTGCAGTTTGAGCACATCAAAACAGATCTTGCGTACCAGGGAATACCCGTTGCTGTGCAGTCCGCTGGACTCGATACCAACCAGTATATGACCGACACTGATTTCTGAACCGTCGACAATTTTATCATTATCCACGAGCCCCACTGCAAACCCGGCCAGGTCATATTCACTCTCCCTGTAAAGCCCGGGCATTTCAGCGGTTTCACCGCCGATAAGGGCACAGCCGGCCTGTCTGCATCCCGCGCCGATGCCTCCGATGATGTCACCGGCAACCTGGCTGCTCAGCTTTCCCATAGAAATATAGTCCAAAAAAAACAAAGGTTTGGCGCCCTGCACGATCACATCGTTCACACACATCGCCACTAGATCAATGCCGATGGTGTCATGTTTATCCATCATAAAAGCAATCTTGAGCTTGGTTCCTACGCCATCTGTGGAACTTACCAGCACCGGTTTTTCATAGTCATGCGTGCTAAGGGAAAAAAGGCCGCCAAAACCACCTATTTCACCCATCACACCTCTTCGATGGGTCTTTTTTGCAATTGCTTTTATGTTATCTACAAGGGCGTTGGCCTTTTCAATATCAACGCCCGAATCTTTATATGTCAATGATTCCGTCATATTTCCGCCCCATAGTTAAATATAATGATCAAGCCTTAAAAGATATAAAAATAGACTGATCCAGACCAAAAGTCAAAACAATTTTTTTGACATCCAACGCGTTGTATTGTAAGCAATCACTTTGCCATGGGGTACATATTCCGGGTATGAACCGATTTACGAACCTTGAATGCAAACCAGAATCAGATTCAATTTCGGGAGGCTTATTATTTTCCATGCCCATTTTAAGGCAGACAAATTTCGAAAAAGGTAGCAGATGAAAAAAATACAGGTGGGGCTTTTAGGCTGCGGCACGGTAGGGACCGGCGTTGCAAAACTTCTGATCGAAAAAAAAGAGATCATCCGTTCCAGGGCCGGCACGGAAATCACACTCAAACACGCAGCCGATATCGACCTTGAAACAGACCGGGGAATACCGTTCGAGAAAGGGGTACTGACCACCGATGCACAGGCAGTCATTAATGACCCTGAAATCGACATTATTGTCGAAATGATCGGCGGTACCGGAATAGCAAAAGAATTTATCATCAATGCCATGGATAGGGGGAAACATGTGGTAACCGCCAACAAAGCCCTTTTGGCGACGCATGGTAATGAAATATTTAAATATGCCGGACAAAAGGGCCTGGACCTGGGTTATGAGGCCAGTGTGGGCGGCTGCATGCCTATCATCAAATCCCTGCGGGAGTCCCTGGTCAGTAATAAGATTCAATCCATGACCGGCATATTAAACGGCACCTGCAACTATATCTTATCCAAAATCACACAAGACCATAGCACTTTTGAACAATCTTTGGCCGAAGCCCAGGCCAAAGGATTCGCCGAAGCCGACCCAACCCTCGATGTGGAAGGGATAGACACCGCCCACAAACTTGCCATTCTGGGCGCACTGGCATACGGCACGACCATTAATCTGGAAGATATTTACGTAGAAGGGATTTCAAAAATCACACCGCTGGACATCGCGTTTGCCGAGCAGTTCGGGTATCGCATTAAACTGCTGGCCATCAGCAAAAAAAAGAGAAATTCTTTTGAAGCCCGAATTCATCCGACCATGATTCCTTTGGATAATCTTATCGCCAATGTTAGCGGAAGCCTCAACGCCGTCACGGTGACCGGCGATGCAATCGGCAATATGATGCTTTTCGGACACGGAGCCGGAATGATGCCCACTGCCAGCGCCGTTCTCAGCGACATTGTGGACATCGCCCGCAATCTCATCAGCGGCAGTATCGGAAGGGTTCCGGGCCTTTCCTTTCAGCCGGACAAGATCAAAACCATTCCGATCATGCCGATCTCCGACCTTGAAACCCATTATTATTTCAGATTTTCAGCCCAGGACCGTCCCGGTGTTCTGTCAAAAATATCGGGTGTTCTCGGGGATCACGACATAAGCCTTAAATCCGTCATTCAAAAAGGACGTAAGGCAAAGGGTCCGGTACCCCTTATCATGCTCACGCACCTGGCCCGTGAAGCAAATGTCATGTCGGCGCTGGACAAGATCAACGAACTGGACGTCATCAGCGATCAGCCGATGGTGATCCGCATTGAGGACAACAACCTGAATCATTAAAGCAGGTACTGGGTGCCGGGTTTCGGGTTCAAAATTTTTAATCTTACAACTGTATTGAAATGAGGTTTTATGTATATTGTATGCTCGGATCTTGAGGGTGTATTTATTCCCGAAATATGGATCAACGTTGCCGAGAAAACCGGCATTACGGAACTGCGGCTGACCACAAGGGATATTTCGGATTACGATGTCCTGATGAAAAAACGCCTGACCATTTTAAAAGAAAACAACCTCACCATTCATGATATCCAATCGGTGATCGCCACCATGGAGCCCCTGGACGGAGCCCTTGATTTTTTAAACTGGCTCAGGGAAAATACCCAGATAATCATTGTATCCGATACGTTTGAGCAGTTCACCGGACCGATGATGGAAAAACTGGGATGGCCCACTTTGTTCTGCCATAACCTGTCCATCGGACCTGGCGGTATGATCACGGGGTATAATCTGCGCCAGCCGGATTCCAAACGAAACGCCGTCATCGGGCTGAAAAAGCTGAATTACCGAATCATCGCCATGGGAGACTCCTACAATGACGTGAGCATGCTTCAGGAAGCCGATACCGGCATCCTTTTCGGGCCGCCTGAAAACGTCATAAACGATTTCCCGGATCTGCCGGTCACCCGGACCTATGCCGAAGTGAAAAATATGATCGAAAAAATAGTAACCGGCGATGAATAATGAATTCGTAAAAAGTCCGATGTAGAGGGTTTCGTAAAAAATTCAAGTCGTGTACATTTTGTAATCATAAGACCTGCGGGTTATGACTTTCTACGAGACCTAAATTGAGCGATCAGCAGTTAGCTTTTAGCAATTAGAACAACAATTTCAATATATTGTCAAAGGCCATCATTTCACCCAATGGGTGAAAATCGCATTACTGGTAAACGCCTAAAATATAGGAGCTAACCGCTGATTGCTAAGAGCTAATCGCTCATCTTAGGTGAGACCATCAATGAATAAACCTGTAAACGGGTCCCAGTTAAATATGTTTTCCCATCAGACAAACTATCGGGTGATCTACGGTGATACGGACAATATGGACATCGCCTACCATGCCAACTATTTCCGCTGGTTTGAAATCGGCCGAACGGAAATGCTCCGGCACTTGGGCATGACCTATAAGGCCATTGAAAAAAGGGGGTATTTTTTTCCGGTGGCAGATGTACGCTGCCGGTTCATGGCCCCGGTTCATTACGATGACATCCTGATTATCGAAACCACACTGGATGAGACCGTTCGCGGAGGATTGAAATTCGACTACGGCATATTCAGTGAGGACGGCGGTACACCCTTTGCCAGGGGCTATACCAGACACGCCTGTCTCGACCTTACCGGACGGGTGGTGCGCCCGCCGCGTTTCTTAAGAGAACTGTTTGACCCGAAAAAAGCGCCAACGGGGATGCAAATAGTAAAAAAATCGCAATGATAAACAACTTTTGGTTTGTCATGAAGGATGCCGCTAATGGAATTCAATATTGCAACGTTTGACCGCTACAGGGTACTGGTGGTGGGCGACCTGATGATGGATGAATACCTGTGGGGTGATGTGGACCGGATATCACCGGAAGCACCGGTGCAGGTTGTGGCGGTAAACAGGGAGGAATTTACCCTGGGTGGTTCCGGCAATGTGGTCAGCAATCTTGCGGCACTGGGCGCCCGGGTATCAGCTGTCGGAGTCATCGGCACCGGCAGTGACGGCCGCCTTTTGCTGGAGCAATTCAATGCCCTTGGAGTTAATACCAAAGGAATCATTCAAGAGCCCAATCGTCCCACAACGCGCAAAACCCGAATTATAGCGGCCCATCAGCATGTTCTCAGAATTGATCGTGAAACCAAAAAAGAGATTTCCGGCGATAATTTTGCTGAAATGACAAAAGCTATCATCGATCAGATCCCAAAGGTGGATGTCGTACTTATTTCCGATTACGGCAAAGGTGTGGTTACCACGGCCCTCATTGCCAAAATCGTTGAAACGGCAAAAAAACATAACCGATGCGTTATCGCCGACCCCAAGGGACTCGATTTTACAAAATACGCAGGCGTATCCCTGATCACACCGAACCGGAAAGAGGCTGCATTGGCAGCCGGTATTGAAATAACCGACAACGCCGGCCTGGTTCGGGCGGCCGAAAAAATCCTGGCGGCCGTCAACATCAAGAGCCTCCTGATCACATGCGGCTCGGACGGCATGGTCCTGTTTGAAAAAAACAAACCCCCTTATCGGATTAAATCCAAAGCCCGCCAGGTGTTTGATGTTTCAGGCGCCGGTGACACGGTACTATCGACCCTTGGCCTGGCCGTTGCAGCGGGATTGTCTTTCAAGCAAAGCGCCAATATTGCCAATACCGCAGCAGGCACAGTAGTCGGCAAGCTGGGTACCGCAACAATATCTCAAAAAGAACTGACGGAAGCACTGAGCGGAGGAAGCGATAACGAGCCATCCAAATTCGTAGAACTTGCTAAACTGGAATCGCTCATCGCCGGCATCCGGGAAAAAGGGCAAAAAATCGTCCTGACCAATGGCTGCTTCGACCTTTTGCACGCCGGTCATATCAAGCTTTTTTCCACCTCTCGCCGGCTCGGAGATGTGCTGATCGTTGCCATCGACGATGACCAATCCGTCCGCACCCTCAAGGGTGAAGGCCGGCCCGTTATCGATGCCCGCCAGCGTATTCAAATATTGAGTGCCCTTGACAGCATCGATCATGTGGTGCTGTTTTCCTCTGATGAATTAGATCGTCTTATCGAGTTGATTCGTCCGGATATTCTGACCAAGGGAAGCAATTACGCATCAGACGAAGTTGCCGGGAATCAACTTGTTGAAAAATTAGGCGGACGAGTCGAGATGATTCCCATTGATGACCGCATATCATCAAGCCGCATTATCAATACCATAAAAAAGAATCATTGAGCGTCGGCTCCATCAATATTTCTTTCATAAACTTCCATATTCAGCACTCATAATTTTATACAAATTATCACCAGTGACCGAAAATATCATGCTGCAAATAAATGAACGGCCCGACGGCATCAGTTTTAAAATATTTGTGCAGCCCAAATCCTCAAAAAACACGGTTACAGGACTACATGGCGACGCACTTAAGATCCGACTGACAGCCCCGCCGGTGGATAACGCCGCCAACCGGCTATGTATAAAATACCTGGCCAAATGCCTGAAAGTACCCAAGTCGGCCCTTGAGATCCTATCCGGGCACACCGGCCGCAACAAGCTATTGCTTTTCAAATATCCCACGGGAAAATCCGACAAGGCCGCCATCTGCCAGATGAAAAAAAGAATTGAATCTCTGATAAAATAAATTAAAAAACAGTTGACTTATTTCCCGGCAAGGAATATAAGTACTTTTTCAATTGATGCGGGGTGGAGCAGTCTGGTAGCTCGTCGGGCTCATAACCCGAAGGTC
>CAYQNS010000066.1:0-18997 GCA_964418755.1 uncultured Desulfobacteraceae bacterium | reverse complement strand
CTCTGCCGACTCGACGGGTTGTAGGTAGGCGTCGGCGATCCTCTGGGAATGCATGCGGCGCATGCGGTTGTTTCGGGGATGGGCGGAATACGTACTGCCGGAGATCTGGTAGCGCGTATGCAACTGAACCGGGGCATGAGAATTGATGCAGCCAAAGTGTATGTAGCGGAGAAACTGGGCGTCTCGGTGCCGGACCTCGGCGATACCGTTGTCATGAACGAAGTCCGGGAGGACCTGGATATCGGTGTTGTCAACGAAACGCCGGGTGTGGCCAAAGGCATTGACGCCAAGTTCAGAATCGCTGAACTGCTCGACCTGGAAATCAATTGTGTCAACATGTTCAAAAAACGGGTGGGCATCAAATCTTACAAATCTTTTTAACTGGTTTGACTAAACACCGGCGGTTTTGAGGTTCTGAATGTCGAAGCCGGATAGCCCTGAGTTGAAGGCGGTTCGGGTGCCATGCCTCTCCACAACAAAACTCAAACAGGTGGGCGCATCATTCTGGACGGCAGTGAGATCTGTGTTTCATGGACATAAGCGGTTAAGGAGGTGGTAACAATCCAAAAAAAGACTGGGTGTGTGGCTCCATTTTGTTTCATTATTTTCAAAACCAAAGGAGGTTCGTTATGAAAAACAGATTTTTCCCCCTCGCCATGTTGATTTTGTTACTCATTGCATTTGGGATACCGGGCAGCAGTTTTGCCAAAAAGGACAAGCTGATGGTCGCCTATTACCCTGGCTGGCCCTGCAGTTACCAGGTGGGCGAAGCTAAGGGCTGGTTCGAGCAGGAGCTGGGTATGAAAGTTGATTTCCGGGACTTTGACAGTCCGGACCAGATCGCCATGGCCGTTGTTTCCGGAGACATCGATATTGCCTACTCACTTGGAATCATACCTTTTATTTCCGGACTCACTCAGGGAACCGACATGAAACTCATCGGGATTGCCGTGAGTTATGCCGCCAATGACAATTGTGTGGCCAAGGACGGTTCCGGGATCATTTCCCCCAGGGATTTGAAAGGCAAAAAAATAGGGGTTCCCTTCAGTTCCGTATCACATTACAAGCTTTTAAAAACACTTGAAATATTTGGTCGATCCAAAAGTGATGTCGATCTGTACGACATGTCCCCTCAGGACACTACGGCAGCATTCATGCGCGGTGATCTGGATTGTGGTTGTGGTTGGGAACCAGCGGTTTCCAACATGCTCAAAGCCGACGGGCACCTCATTGTCTCTGCTGAAGACCAGGAACGGTGGGGCATCAAAATCTTTGATATCATCTGTGCCAACAAGGATTTTGCCAAGAAACACCCCGAACTGATCACCAAATTTCTGGAAGTCACCGACAAATCAACCCGGTTTTTACTAAATAATCCTGATAAAGGCGCCGAGCTGATTGCCAAAGTGGCCGGAATCGAAGTTAAACAGTGCAAGAGTATACTCGAAAACATGATATACTTGCAGAAAAAAGACCAAATAAGCCAAAACTGGTTGGGGACGACTGACAATCCTGGGCAACTCATCGATTTTGCAGTTGGCATGAGTGATTTTCTGAAACAGCAGGGTGAAATTGACAAAAAGTTGGATAAAAAAGAGATCTTAAAATATGTGGATCAAAGTTTCTATGAAGCCGTCAAAGAATAACCACCTATAGCCCCCCGCCCAGCATCCGAATCATTTCGACGGATGCTGGGGTGGGATGAACCTTTTATATAGGAGCCGATTAATGTCCACAACACAGAACACAAGCAATTCTTCAAACCCTTCAACTGAGCTCGTATGTGAAAACCTTGGGATGACATATCGCACTGCCGACGGAAGAGAAGTAGACGCACTCCAGGATATCAGTCTCGACTTCAGTAAAAATCAACTTGTGAGCTTTGTCGGGCCGTCTGGTTGTGGAAAAACCACGCTGTTGAACATAATCGCCGGCTTTATCAAACCCACCACCGGGAAAGTGATGCTCAACGGGTCCGAAGTGGAAGGTCCTGGACAGGACCGGGGGATGGTCTTTCAAACCGGCGCCCTCTTCGAATGGATGACTGTGTATGAGAATGTAGCCTTTGGCCTGAAAATCAACAATGTCCCTGAGAAAGAATGCCGGGAAAGAGTCAATGAATACCTGGACCTTGTCAATTTAAAAAATTTTTCCCATGCTCCTATTTACAATCTTTCCGGGGGGATGCGCCAAAGGGTGGCCATTATCCGCTGTCTGGTGAACAATCCCACCATCATGCTCATGGATGAACCCCTCGGGGCACTGGACGCACTCACCCGGGAAAAAATGCAGTCCCTGATCATAAAACTCTGGCAGGAAACGAATAAACTTTGCGTCTTTATTACACACAGCGTCGAAGAGGCCGTCTATCTCTCTACTGAGTTGATCGTTCTTTCTTCCAGACCTGGTAAAATCATCAAACATTACGATCTTCCCTTTTCTACAAGAGATTTTGACAAACCGACCAGGGAGGTCAAATCATCAAAAGAGTTTATTGAGATCAGGGAAGATATCCTGGAAATTATTTGGGGCATGGAAGAAGAAACCTTGGTTCATGGCTGAATAAAAAACAGGCCCTTGACCGTCACCAAGTTACTTTTTTTAAGCCTGGTTCGTCAGTCGGCCTCGTCGAATAAAGCGCTTTTTGATATGAATGGCAATAAGTCCGCTAATCTTTAGGAGTTCCTATGCAAGAACAAGCCAAAAAGACCAAATTTAAAAAGTCCGATAGGACCAAAAAATTCGCTGATCCTTCTGAGGTTGAGCCGGGAAAGTTTTGGAGCCTTGCCAGTGTTCTGTCTGTCCTGATCGCCTGGAGTTTGGCTTCTTATTTCGATGTTGTTTCCGACCTGTTTCTCCCTTCTCCTGCCCAGGTTCTGGAAGAATTTTACGCCATCGGTTTTACCGAGGGATATCGAGGGCATTATCTCTGGGGGCACATCGGCATCAGCCTCTATCGTGTCTTTATTGGCTGGGGACTGGGATGCTTGATCGGCATTCCGGTTGGGCTTGGAATGGGCATCAACACCATTGCCAGGGGCATTGCCGACCCTCTTGTCGAACTTTACCGACCTGTCCCCCCTTTGGCATATATTCCTCTGATCATCATATGGTTCGGCATTGGCGATGACGGCAAGATCATGCTGCTTTTCCTGGCCAGTTTCTCGATTATTGTTATAAACAGCCGCTCCGGTGTCAAAAGCGCAAGTGTAGAAAAAATCCATGCGGCATATACCCTCGGAGCCAATCACTGGCAAATCGTCAGACGAGTTATCCTGCCAAACGCCATGCCGGAAATATTGACCGGGATGCGTGTGGCCATGGGCATTGCCTGGGCCACCCTGGTGGCTGCGGAAATGGTGGCGGCCAAATCCGGAGTCGGCTGGATGGTACTCAATGCGTCCCGATATTTACGTACCGACATCGTCATCATGGGTATTATGGTCATGGGCGTCACGGGTTACTTTATCGATCTGGGCATGCGTTCGATGCAAAGAAAACTCATACCCTGGAAAGGAAAATTATAAGAATCTTGTCTACGGATCACAAGGTGCCGTTTTTGGACGTATAGTTGGGAGCGTTCAAGGCCCACATGGAGATCTGTCGCCTGGACGGGTTGTAGGTGGGCGTCGGCGATCCACTGGGAATGCATGCGGCGCATGCGGTTGTTTCGGGAATGGGCGGAATGCGTACTGCCGGAGATCTGGTAGCACGCCTGCAACTGAACCGGGGCATGCGTATCGATGCAGCCAAGCAGTATGTGGCGGAAAAACTGGGTGTTACAGTAGCGGATCTTGGCGACACGGTTGTCATGAACGAAGTCAGGGAGACCCTTGACATCGGTTGTGTCAATGAATCACCGGGAGTGGCCAAGGGCATTGATGCCAAATTCAAAATCGCCCAGTTGCTTGATCTGGAAATCAACTGCGTCAATATGTTCAAGCAAAGAGTGGGCATCGAAACCTATAAATCGTTTTAGTTTCTCAGTTCTCAAATTTACGAATTTTATACCATAATATACAAAAAACATTGTCTCACGCAAAGCCGCAAAGTCCGCAAAGAAAAATTTTTGCTTCTTCGTGTCTTTGCGTGGGCATCGGCCCCTGCCACCGCCCGTTTCTCAGCGACCGTTTCAAAAAAAACACGGATTCCAATCCCCCGGCCAAATCTTTATCTTCATCCGTGGTCTATAATTTCCACGTCTTGACCACCATGCCGGCACATTTGGTATTGGTTATCCGGGCCGAAATGCCGGGCGGTGTTTACCGCTTCTTAGAATATTACAAACACCGGCATGCCTTCAAACAAAATTTAAATGCAAAATAACTTGACAGGATACAAAAAAAATGATACCAGCAATTCCATTTTTGGTGCACTCGAAAAAATCGGATCTTGAAGCTTCAGACACAATATGCTGGTGTTCTGATATTAAAAAACTCTACATATTGTACTTAAAAAAAACTATTTGATAAAATTCTGGTGAATATAAGATATGATTCCTTTAGAAATATTTTATGACATTGTGCGGGGGCCCCTGGCATTATTTGCATTTTTGGTCTTTTTCGTTGGAACAGCATTCCAGGTACTGATATTTTTTATACTCAGCAGAAAGGCGGACAAAATTCGCTTCAGGCCAATCCACAAATATAAAAAATATTCTGCCGGCAGATTCCCCAAAAAATCCATGGCAAACCGGCTTGCATCGCTCAAAGTTTCGGTTATCGGTATACATCCCGTAATGACAACGATAACATCCATCTTTCATGTGTGCCTGTTTGCTGCGCCACTTTTCCTTTTGGGACACAATCAACTGATTTATGAATCATGGGGCATAAGGCTTTTCAGCCTGCCGGAAAAAATCACCGATATCATGGCGCAACTGGTTATTACCTGCGCCCTGTTTTTTCTTTTTCGCAGGATACTGGTTGCACGGGTTCGAGCCATCAGCACTTTTACCGATTTCCTTATCCTTTTTTTGACGGCCGCTCCTTTCCTGACCGGTATTTTAGCCTTTCACCAGATATCGGATTATAAACCCATTATCATCCTGCACATGCTCTCCGGTGCATTAATGCTTATTCTATTGCCTTTCACAAAGCTGGTGCACATGATATTCTTTTTTATCAATCGTTTTCTGATCGCCCATGAAAACAGCTTTGGCAGCGGCATCAGGAGGTGGTATTTCGGGGGTCCAAAATTTAGTTTAAAAAAATGGTATTTCGGTAAAGAAAAATTTGATATTGAAAAATGGTAACTTTAAAAAAAACCTGTCCAAATGGACACAATATACTTATAATTGTGAATTCAACAGCTTGAACAATCTTGCTCGTCTTTTGGTCCGCGTCAGCGTTGCATTTTCCTGCGTGTCTGCGTTGCGTTAGAACCCACATACGTAAAATATGCGACCTTTAACACGCCTTGCCCGATCTTATATAAAACCGGCAAACCAAAATCCTTCGCAATCTTTGTTCACGATTCTATGCATGACGGGGAATTCGATGTCAGAAAAAAAAACAATGGAAATTGATACAAAAAAAATTTGGGAAACTATTGACAGGAATAAAACCCATATTAGTTTATCACTTAAACTATGCGTTCATTGTACTTTATGTGCTGAAAGTTGCTTTCTTTATATGAGCCGGGGGAAAAACCCCATATATATGCCTTCCCACAAATTCATCAATTCCCTGGGCAGATTATATAAGCAAAAAGGAAAAATTGACAGAAAGGGCTTGGAAGAAATAAAAGAGATCGTCTGGGAAAGATGTGTTCTTTGCACACGTTGCTACTGCCCGATGGGTATCGATATCCCGGGTATGCTGGCACTTACCAGGGGCATTTGCCGCGAACAGGGTATTTTGCCTGAATTTGATGAAAAATAATTTATTTTCTATGATCCTGCGGCATAAACTGCTGAAAGTGTAGGGGAAAATGTATTTTCAAAAAAAATTATATATATCAGCTTTTATTCTATTTTTTTCTGTTGCCGGTATTCCAATAGCCCTTGCTCAACCGGAAGAGATAGCATTGGATCATGACATTGATTGTTTTCAAAAGGAAGCAAACGGTAAAAAACAACGTTCTGCCGTGATGTTTCCCCATGAATTGCACATGGATGAGGTTGATTGTCTGGATTGCCATCACATTTATGAAAACGGAGAAAATGTTTTAGATGACTCGGAACTGGAAGAAGGCGATCCGAATGTTTCATGCTGTTCCTGCCATAATTCAAAAACAAAAATAGATCTTGAGGATGCATTCCATGATTTATGCATATCATGCCATCAGGAAAGCAAAAAAAAATATTGGATCCCTCGTAAAGGAATTCAATGGAAGGCCTTTGCGCAAAGCGGAGAGATGCCGGCACCCACTCTTTGCGGAGAGTGCCACGTACAGCAAAAACCTGAACAATCCGAGTAATGAATTTCTTTATTCAAAATTTTTTAAATTTGCGTCGAAAAATGATGGCATGTGTTTCTATCTTGAATAATTGAATATGTAAGCAACAAACCAGACCGAAGGAGCAACCCTTCAATTTTATTACAAATGGACCGTCGTCCAGGAGGTATCGTTGGTCAAAGTAGAGCGAAAACCCTTTGAGGAGATTAAATCCTCCGTAAAAAAATACAAGAAAATACTGAACATCGGTTGCGGCGGATGCGCATCTGTCTGCCTTGGCGGGGGGCAAAAAGAAGTCAACGCGTTAAATACCGAGCTTAATTTAACCTTTAAGTCCGATAAACTGCCGACCCGAATATACGGGTATACCGTCGAAAGGGCATGCAATCTGCAGTATCTTGTAGAACTCGATGAAATCGTAAAAGACTATGACTGCCTGATCTCCATGGCCTGTGGCGCCGGAATTCAGCTCCTTGCTGAAAAATTTTCGGACAAACCGGTCTTCCCGGCGGTAAACACGGTCGCTATCGGAATCGATAGAGATATCGGGGTGTATGAAGAGAAATGCCGGGCCTGCGGAGAATGCGTTCTCGGCTATACAGGCGGTATCTGCCCTGTAACCCGGTGTGCCAAAAGTCTTTTTAACGGTCCCTGCGGCGGCGTCTCCGAGGGCAAATGCGAAATAAACCCATCTGTACCTTATGATGTTCCCTGTGCATGGTGCGATATCTATGATCGACTCAAAAAACAGAACCGCCTCGAAGACATCCTGAAAATTCGTCCGCCGGCAGAGTGGGAGAACCAGATTCAGAGAACTATTGTTCAGGAGCCCTACAAAAAAAGATACTTTGAAAATTATTAGTAAAGAATCCTGATCCAGGTTATTGAGTTCGCGACCTAATCGTTGATACAGGGGAAAGAGGGATATATGATAGGTAATGGCTCGGGCAAGTCTGCCAAAAAAAATCCACTCGGTCTTGAAATCAATCCACCGGTCTTCTGGGCATCGGCAATTATTATCGTAGGACTTCTGATACTTGAGTTAATCAACGTCAAAACTGCCGGCACTGTGTTCAGCGCAGCCCGGTTATGGATATGTGAATACACCGGCTGGTTCTTTGTCATTGTGGTCAATGTAATATTATTCTATACGATTTTCCTGTTCTTTTCCAAATACGCAAAGTTGAAAATCGGCGGTCCGGACAGCACACCGGAATTCAGCCTTTTGGCATGGTTTTTCATGCTTTTCAGCGCCGGCATGGGAATAGGGCTTGTATTTTACGGCGTTGCCGAACCTATCTTCCACTATGTTACACCTCCGCCCATGGGAGTAGCCGCCAAAACCGTTGCAGCGGCAAATCTCTCCATGGCCCTAACTTTTTTTCACTGGGGCTTACATGCCTGGGCGCTATATGCCCTGGTGGGGCTGGGGCTGGGTTTTTTCGCATTCAGCCGCGGACTTCCTTTGACCATAAGCAGTGTCTTCTATCCGCTAATCGGTAAAAAAATTTACGGCCCCATCGGAATTGCCATTGATATTTTCGCCTGCGTTGCGACATTATTCGGTGTGGCAACTACCATGGGCCTGGCTGTTTGTCAAATCAACGCGGGGTTAAACTATATTTTGGGAGTGCCCATAAGCACCACGGTGCAAATCACACTGATTGTCATCATCACCGTTTGTGTAACGTTGTCCGTTGTTGGGGGGGTGTATTCAGGAATAAAACAGCTTAGCATTATCACTATCGTTCTGGGTATTTTTCTGATGGCGTTTATTTTTTTGGCAGGACCGACATTATTTATTTTAAACGCCATACCGCAAAACATAGGAAATTACTTCAGCCAATTTTGGAATATATCCTTATTTACCGAGGTCTTTTCGCGAAACGAACGGCAAAACTCCTGGACCATCTTTTACTGGGCCTGGTGGATTACATGGGCCCCGTTTGTCGGAATGTTTATTGCACGAATCTCCAAAGGAAGAACCATAAGGGAATTTATCTCAGGCGTTTTGTTCGCACCCACCCTGCTGACATTTTTGTGGCTTACTATTTTTGGCAGTTCTGCGCTGTATATGGAAATGTTCGAGGGAGCAGGAATCGCTCAGGCCATCGACAAGAAACTCTGCACCGCCATATACACATTCTTTGAAAACCTTCCCCTGTCCGGCATTAGTTCCATTACAGTGATTGTCCTGGCCGCTTTATTCTTCATAACATCATCCAACTCAGCAACCCTGGTCATCACTATCATAACCGGCGGCGGCAAAACCAATCCGCCCGCCATTCAGCGTGTTTTCTGGGCCAGCCTTCAGGGGGGTGTTGCAGCGGCCCTGCTGCTTGGCGGAGGTCTGATCGCTTTGCAGTCAGCAACCCTTGTTGCCGGGTTACCCCTTACCGGGATACTGCTGGCAATGCTTTTCAGCCTTAAAAAAGGCCTGGATGAAGAGTATAACAGCATTTACGGATAAAACTTCCGTCCGGCCCCCTGACAAAATTTTCCACCAGCTGTCTATATGACGCTCCTATTTTTCCCCCTTTAACATCATTATTATAAAAATATTTTGGGGATGGCTCACAAACGATATCTCCGGATGGCGAAGCGCTGGGGGCAGGAAGCTGTTCCCGGTTTGGCAGGAGTCATCTCCCTGCCGTCAATCCTGCATCCATATATTACATTTGATATTTCTGAAGAATTAACATATAAAGTAAAGGATTATGGGTAATTCTTCTTTTTTTAAATATTGATAAAGGATGAAAAAATGGAACCAAAAAACTGCGTTATCAAAACAATACATACATCCCGGGCACCTGCGGCCATTGGGCCTTACAGCCAGGGCATTGCCGCCGGCAACCTTGTTTTTTTATCAGGCCAGCTGGCCATTGATCCTGAGACCGGCAAGATGGTGCAGGGTAACATCGAAGACAGGACTCATCAAATCTTTAAAAATATCCGTGCCCTGGCCAGGGCCGCCGGCGCCGACCTGGACCGGGTGGTGAAAACCACGGTATTTCTGACCGACATGAATGATTTTGCGGTGGTTAACAAGGCCTATGCAAGCTATTTCGAAAAAAATCCGCCGGCCCGTTCCGCGGTTCAGGTGGCGGCCCTTCCGCTGGGTGCTGATATTGAAATCGAGTCAATTTTGCTGCTGGATTGTTAGGCATCGCCGAAACAAAGGAGTCCTAAAAAAATATGGATTATAACAAAATTGTTGCGATTTTAAAAGACAAGGTAAGACCTTCTCTGGGCTGTACCGAGCCGGTTGCCGCTGCCCTGGCCGTGGCCAGGGCCTATGGTGAAGTCAAGGGCGATCTTAAAACGGTCGATGTCATCGTCAGCCCGAACATTTTTAAAAATGGCATGCTGGTGGGTATTCCCGGGACTAGCGAGTCCGGGATCCCCTTTGCCGTGGCCCTTTCCCTTGTTTGCGGCAATCCCGATCTGGGACTCGAGCTTTTCGACAAGGTTAATGATGCGTATATTACCGCGGCCAGGGCCATTCTGGATCGTGGCATCATCACCATCAGCCTGGAAGAAACCAAGGCCTCTTTTTATATCGAAGCCAGGGTTGTTACGGATCAGGGAAGCAGCAGATGCATCATCCTGGACCACCATACCAATATTGTCCGGGTGGAAAAAAACAATGCCGTTATCATGGAAAAAACCGCGCAGGCAGCAGATGCAAACGATCATCAGGCCATGGACAAACTCGGGGCTCTAACGATCAGACAGCTCAGGGAAACCATTGAGACCATCCCCTTTAAAAAAATTGCATTTCTGGCCAAAGGGGCGGACATGAATATGAAGATGGCCAATGTCGGCCTCAGGGATAAGCCCGGCCTTGGACTCGGAGCCGGTCTGAAGGCCCTCATGGACAAAGGGGAGCTGGAGGACAACCTGGTCAACCGGGTAAGAATCTATACCTCCGCGGCTACCGATGCCCGCATGGCGGGTGTCAAACTGCCGGTGATGAGCAGTGCCGGAAGCGGAAATCACGGTCTGACTGCCATCCTGCCCGTGCTGTTGACCTGCCGGGAGCTGGGCAGCGATAATGAAAAACTGGTCCGGGCTCTGGCTTTCAGCCACCTGGTAACCATCTATATCAAAGAATTTACGGGAAGCCTCTCCCCCATCTGCGGATGCGCCATTGCCGCCGGTATCGGCGCCAGCGTTGCCGTGGCCTGGCTCTTGGGATGCAATGACGACCAGATCGCCGGCACCATCAACAATATGAGCGGAGATCTGGCCGGCATGGTGTGTGACGGGGCCAAGGGCGGGTGCGCGTTCAAGCTCTCCACAGCTTCCGGGGAAGCGATCCTCTCGGCCAAACTCGCCAAAAACAATATTTTCATATCCGAAACCGAGGGAATCGTCGGAAACGGTGCGGAATCCACCATCCGGAATCTGGGCAAACTCTGCGTCCAGGGAATGGATCATGTAGACAAAAAAATCATCGAAGTGATGCTCGGTCAATAAAAACAAAAAACCGTGCCCTTATTTAAATAACGATTTTTCACCCTGTGACACAGACGCGGACACCATTTTTTCCTGAAATAAACAAAAAAATGAACAAAAAAACATTTACTCTTGGTGCTCCGTCCATGGTTTACGGCAAAAATCTGAGAGAAAATATTGAAAAGCTGTCAGCCAGACTGAATCATATCGAGATTGTACTGTTTCACACACCGGATCTGCACAACATCCCTGATGAAGACACCATTTCCATGCTCAAACAGATGAGCATGGAAAAACATCTGACCTATTCGGTGCACCTCCCGGCATCACTGGAAATAGCATCAAGCAAACAAAGCAAACAGAAAGAATCCATCTGTCTGGCCATGGACTGTTTTCATAAAACCGCTTCATTAAGCCCGGTCAATTACGTCCTGCACATTCCTTTCACTCCCCCTACCCTCACCGCCGTGCCGGGTGCCTATTTTAAAACGGGCCGGGGCAACAACTGGAAGCAATGGACCGACCAGGGGCTTGCCGGCCTGAAAATACTGGAACAAGAACTGGGCTGGTCAAAAAGCCTGGTGGTGGAAAATATAAATTTCTCTCCGGCGTTTTTAAGCCCGTTTATAAAGAACGGTTTTTGTCGGCTATGCCTGGACATTGGACACCTGGTGCTGGGCCGCGAAGATATATGCCGCACCATTGAAAGCTTTAAAGAAGAGATTCACGAAATTCATCTGCACGGCGTCAGCAATGACACCGATCACATAGGACTTGATCATCTGCCCGAACCCCGGGTTCAGCGTTGGATAAAAGCCCTTGAAAACATCGGATTCAGCGGTATCCTGAACCTTGAAGTGTTTACCCCCGACGATCTGGAAAAATCCATGGCCGTAGTAAAAAATGCCATGAAAAAACCATCCTGAGCAACACCGCTTCATTTAAAGCAGCTCACTTATCAGACGATGGCTTATATTCTTTCAAGAAAGTGACCGAACATGGTCCTATTTCGCCGTAGAGGCGGACCCGTACTGTTATAGAACGGCTTTACTTCTACCATCCGGATTCTCAAATCCTGTTCGCCAATCAATTCACCCATGGCCCGAAAACAGAAGGGAGAGCAGACTTTCAAAGCGATTTTTTCTTGACTTTGTACAACGAGGCAACTATTTTCAGCGTAACTTCGACAAGATAGAACTCCTGTTTGAAACTCTATTTAACAGGAGTTGTTTTTTGTAAGGCCAAAGGCTCCTGTCGGGTAAAAAACGGCGGGAGTTTTTTTATGAACAATCCGAAAATTTAAAAACTTGAAACGGTTATTTTAAAAAATCGGGACTGCAAACGCCTCCAGGGTAGAGATATACAATACTGAAAAGGAATACTACAGATGTTGCAAAAACTGTTGTGGATTGCATTGGGCGGCGCATTGGGTACATTATCCAGATATGGATTGACCAGCGCCACGCAGCGATGGCTGGGGCCTGGGTTTCCATGGGGGACAGCCGTTGTCAATGTCATCGGATGTTTTTTATTCGGAGCACTCTATGCTTTTGCCATTGGCCGATGGAGCCTTGGCACAGATGCACGAACCGTAATATTTGTCGGCTTTATCGGTGCTTTTACCACCTTTTCAACGCTTGTCTCAGAAACCGGTCAATTCCTGTCCGATTCGGAAATGCTGATGGGAATGGGCAATGTGGTTTTCCAGGTCGTGGCAGGGATCGGTGTATTCTTCCTCGGCCTTGCCGTCGGCAAAACCATTTAAATGGTAGAGGGCTTTGTGGGCTTGTTCGAAATGTGATTCTCACATGCAAGAATCGGCCGGACTTATTGTCAGCACATAAATTGTCCGCAAATATTAAAAAAATCGAACATGACCATGTTACATATCAATCCAGAAGCCCGTCAAAAAAATCATTACCCTTGTCATCCACCAGGATAAATGCCGGAAAATCCTTTACCGTGATCATATAGATCGCCTCCATGCCCAGTTCCGGGTATTCGAGAATTTCCATATGGGTGATGCACTCCTTGCCGAGCCGGGCTGCCGACCCGCCGATGGACCCCAGATAAAATCCGCCGTACTTTTTACAGGCATCGGTCACTACTTTTGACCGGTTGCCCTTGGCCAGCATGACCATGGAGCCGCCTTCGGCCTGAAAAATCGGGACATAGGGGTCCATTCGTGCCGCGGTAGTGGGGCCGAAGGAGCCTGCGGCATAGCCTTTGGGGGTCTTGGCCGGCCCGGCATAATATATGATATGGTTCTTAACGTATTCGGGCAGATCCTCTCCGTTATCCAGTCGCTCCTTCAATTTGGCATGGGCAATATCCCGGGCCACCACGATTTTACCGGTGAGGCTCAGCGGGGTGGCCACCGGATATTTTGTGAGCAATGCCCGGATATCGTCCATGGGCTGATCCAGGTCCACGGCCACGGCCTTGTCGGCGGCGGCTTTGATTTCCGGCATATACTTTTCCGGGCTGACCTCAAGTCTTTCCAGGAAAATGCCATCGCGGGTAATTTTGGCCTTGACGTTGCGATCAGCACTGCAACTGACCCCCACACCAATGGGACAGGATGCGCCGTGGCGCGGCAACCGGATGATCCTGACATCCAGGCAGAAGTACTTGCCGCCGAACTGTGCCCCGATGCCAAGCTGCCGGGACACTTTCAGGACTTCCCGTTCCAGCGCGACATCCCTGAAGGCATGGCCGGTTTCACTGCCGCTCGTGGGCAGGGCGTCGAGGTATCCGGCAGACGCCAATTTAACGGTCTTGAGGTTGAACTCGGCCGACGTGCCGCCGACAACAAAGGCCAGGTGATACGGCGGGCAGGCCGCCGTGCCCAGCGTCTTCATTTTCGCCTTCATAAACTCTACCAGGGTTTCGGGATTCAACACCGCTTTGGTTTCCTGGTACAAGTAAGTTTTGTTGGCTGACCCGCCGCCCTTTGCGATAAACAGAAATTTGTAGGCATCGCCTTCGGTGGCATAAAGCTCTATCTGGGCCGGGAGATTGCATCCGGTATTTTTCTCATCAAACATGGTCAGCGGCGCGTTCTGGGAGTAGCGCAGGTTATTTTGGGTATAAGCGTCAAATATTCCCCGGGCAAGGGCCTCTTCGTCGCAGTACCCGGTAAACACCTGCTGGCCTTTTTTGCCGAGCACGATGCCGGTTCCCGTATCCTGGCATAGAGGGAATTCGCCTTCAGCGGAGATCACGGCATTTTTAAGCATGTCCAGAGCCACCAGCCGGTCGTTTTCCGAAGCTTCCGGATCCTTGAAAATTTCAGCCGTCAGTTTGAGATGGGAAGGGCGCAATAGATGAGATACGTCCGTAAAAGCCTGTCTGGCAAGCAGGGTCAGACCCGGAGCATCGATAAGCAGAATATCCCTGCCCTCAAAGGATTTAACAGTAACATGATCCCGGGTAAGCAGACGGTATTGAGTGGTGTCTACCCCCATGGGAAACATTTCCTGATAGATAAACTTGGGCATTTTGATTCTCCTTATTTTTTCTTAAAGTTTCGAAAAAAACGACAAAGCAGACAGAAATCACTCAAAATCCTTGAAACATCTTAACCGGGCCAGATCCTCGGCATATCCGTACAGGTGAAGGCCCTTGCTTTCCACCAGCATCTCTCCGTCCTCCACGCCGATCTCGGCAGCCATGAACTCTTTCAGGTTCTGGATGCCGGCCAGGTTGGCCGGAAGTCCGTTCCACAGGTCCCAGGAACGGAAATACACGAAAAAATGGAGCGCATTGTCCTGAATCCGGGTGTCAATGTGGCGCAGGCAGGGCGGATCCACGAGTGTAAGATCAGCTGGATGTGCCACCTGGAGCACCATCTGGTTGTTGCGGGTGCCGAAATCTTTATAGGTCCGGATAACCCATTCGATCTGATTGATATAGATCTGGCCGTCTTCTTCAAAAACAATCCGGCCATCCACCTCCCGACGGTCAATGATATCCGACTTGTCAGCCTGCCACCAGGACAGCTTGTTGCCTCTGATCGGCGCCCGGGTGAGCCTTTCACCGTAGGTATACGATTCTCCCTTTTCCTTGTGGGGGGTCATGAGATATTCGATATAGGAGCGGCTGTACCCCTCGCCGCCGTAGATATAGTCGTTCTCCACCGGATTGGGGATGTTGCAGGCAACCGGAATTTCCGGAATCAACGGCTGGGTGCCGGGAAACTTGATGTGCCCCGTAAAATAATCATACTCCAGGCGGGTCTGTCCGGCATAGGATCCACGGTCAATTGTGAATCTTTTTCCGTTATCCAGAATATTATAAACGGCCTGAAACCAAAGGTCCGGCAGATCCCTTGCTTCAACTTTGCAAATATTCATATATCCTCCTGAACAATTTTTTATTTTTGAATCGAATAGAAATAATTATGCTTGTTCATAAATTCAGGGTTCACCGTTCAGAACAGAATTCGTCAGTGCCTATGGCCGGCAACGGGTTTGCCTTTATCGATTCGGACTTTATCCTTTTCCACGACAGGCAGGTATACATTGAAGGTAGTTCCCTTTTCCGGTTCACTGTATACGGTTATGGTCCCGCCGCAACCGGCTGCAATGCCCCTGACCACCGCCAGACCCAGACCGCTGCCCTGTCCATGGGGCTTGGTGGTAAAATAGGGTTCGAATATTTTATCCAGAACTTCCTGGTCAATGCCGCAGCCCGTATCGCTGACCGTTATTTTCAAATATTTTCCCGGCGTAAGGTTAAAATTAAAACCGGCCGCCTCGCCCCCGATCTCCACTATATCGGTTTTCAATTCCAGGATACCACCATTTTCCTGCATCGCATAACCGGCATTGGTGCAGAGGTTGGTCAAAATCTGATGAATTTTTGTGGCATCCGCCATCACGTATTCCTGGTCACCTTTCAGGATTTGACGAATTTCGATGGTGGACGACAGGGTCGCTCCCAGCAGTTTTACGATTTCCTTGATAATGGGCCTGACCAGAACGGGTTCGGTCCGGGTCGTTTCATAAAGACTGAAGCTCAAGATCTGTTTTATGAGATCCCTGCCGCGGCGGCCGGCCCCTATGATATTTTCAAGATTGGTGTGAACCTGTGAACTCTTGGGAAGCCCCAGCATTGCCAATTGGGCATACCCCAACATTCCGGCCAGGATATTGTTAAAGTCATGAGCGATCCCGCCGGCCAGAGTGCCGATGCTTTCCAGCTTTTGAGCCTGCCGGAGCCTTTTTTCTACCTGTTTCATTCTGGTGATATCCACCAGTGCCGCTATGCTTTTCCCGGTTTCCGGGATAACCGCAACATTCAGGGCAATATTTTTAACGTCTTTATGGCGGTCAATGAAGCGAAATTCATATTCCCCGGGAGCGGAATCCGGGTCCCCGCGGCGTTGTCCGTGATATTCACGCATTCTCTCAAGATCCTTCGGCAGTACAAATTCAACCCATTTTTTCTTTCCTTCGATCTCTTCTCTGGAGTATCCGCAGAGCCTTTCGAATTGGGCATTTACCATGGACAGCGTCATGTCATTCTCGATAATAGCGGTTGCAGCCGGAGTAACCTGAAAAAGCGTTTTATATATCTGTTCGCTCGCTTTCAATTTTTTTTCGGCACGCTTCAGGTCGGTGATATCCGTCAATGCGCCCTGTACACCGACAACCTGATCTTTTTCAAAAACGGCCCGGCCGGAAGTCTTTACCCAGAGTACGGCACCCGATTTGGTCACAAATCGGTATTCACTGGACTCGTTTACACCGGAAACGGTTTTTTGAAACTGCTCTATGCGACCCGGTATATCTTCCTGATAGACAAAATCCACAAAAGATTTGCCGATCAATTCAGAGGGAGCATATCCTCCGAGCACTTTCACGTATGGACTCACATAGGTTATCATTCCCTTTTTGTCGACGGCATATAGTACCTCACTGATGTTCTCCACTAGGGCAAGATATTTCTGCTCACTTTTTTCCAGGGCTTCTTCGGAAAACCGGTGGGCCTCTTCCATGTCGAGATTATGCAGGGCAAAGGCAATATCTTCGGCAATCTCCTGCAACAAGCCATATTCCTCAGGATTGTCCGTCGATTCCCCTGAAACGGTCACAGTAAGCACGCCGTAAATCCGGTCCTTATGCTTCATGCGGACAGTCATGGCGGCATGGGTGCCGTAATGCCCTGCAAGGGGACAGGTGTCGCAGGCAGTGCGGGAGCTTTTTGTTAAAACAACATCGCCCCGGGCAAGGGCTTTTTGCGCACACGGAACAAATTGATTCTTTTTCAGAAGTGTACACAAAGACCGAAATTCTTCTCCCAGTCCGGACCCCGTCGAATTCATATATCTACCGGCGCTGTCTACCAAAACCATCCAGACGCAGCAATAACCGGAAGTCACGGCCAGGTTATCGCAGATTCCCTGAATCAGACGATCCCTGTTTTTTTCCACAATAATCAACCGATGAATTTTGCGAAGCGCATGCAGCACAAAATTAATGTGTCTTAATTTATTTTCCATATGTTGCATTCATATGCAAAATTCCTTTAAGAGTCAACCATATCATTGGAATAGGCTGCCGGACTCCCATGGGTGAATTTTCTCACTCAAAGCCGCAGAGCACCAAAAAAAAGGCCCCACGACAAACGCCATGGGGCCTACTGAAACAAACAAGTGTCAAACACCGGTATTTTTGCTGGTGCCGGAGCTCGGAATCGAACCGAGACGGGGTCGCCCCCGCGGGATTTTGAGTCCCGTGCGTCTACCAGTTTCACCACTCCGGCATGAAGTTGGACATATATTAAAATTTACCGTGCTTGTCAATAAAATTACAGGTAATAATCGGAATCTTTCATGACAAATTAAAAGTAGTATGATTTTATTGATTTTGCGTCCTTTAGCCTGCGCACTAATCGACATGGTTTAAAACATTCCCATGGTGTTGTGGTTAGCAGATATCACAACAACTATCGAACTTGTGATAAGTTGGAGAAATCACACTTTTTATACCAGAGGCCATCACCACAATATCTTGTATAACCAAAGAAACCACAAAAGCGTGGAATTTCATTATCAATCCACGTCTTCAAAGTCATAGGTGTGAGTGAACAATGATAGCCGCAGTCTTCACTATTTCGAGACTAAAGACTGAATATCGTATATTGGAATGTCTAAAGCCGCAAGAGTTGTAAATCGACGTGCAATAATGACCCACTTTCAGCCAGAATCGGCACTCAAAATTAACTCGACAATTATTCAACCATTTGTTTTAATATGCAATTTAATCTTTCTAAAAACAGCACGGTGGGTCAAGTTTGAAAGCCGACTTACAATAAATACCGGTGACCTATTTTAACTTGCTTTCGATGTCATTCCATTCGTGGATTATATCTTTAGTTTTCTCCCACAAATCTTCGAATTCTTTTTCCAGTTGTTCCTTGTTCTCGCTTTTGGATATTTCGCTAAGTTGCCCTCTTGCGATGATGTCTGGTGATGGGATATTGAATGATTCATATTTTGTTATGATGAATCTGTCATGTATGGATGATTTTACTTTTGATTCGGTGATTACCTTTAGTTCGCAGTTGATGTTTTTATTTTGCATCTCTTGTTTGAAATATTTAAACATGCTTCTGAATTTTTTATCGACCTTATCAATGGACATGATTATTTTTACTTTTTTTATCTTTTCATTTACTGATTCTGCAAGTAGCTCTAAGCCTTTCTTTGTGAAATATTTATCCACCCAGTAAATGTATTCATCACAGGACTTCAATGTGTTGACAAAAATGATTCTGTTGGTGAATGGGCTTGTTGGCGAGATAAGTGTCGTTCTTGTCTTGATTTCATCATATTCAATTATTTCTTTTATTTTGGATATGATTATTTTTTCTCTTTCTGAGATAAATTCTTCAAATTTGTCGTCTAACAGATAGTCAAATGCTTTTTGGTTTATGAAGTGTGTTTTGAGAATTTCAATAAATTGAGCTTTTTCATTGCTATACTTATCCTTTATGAATTCTTGAATATATAGGGATGGCTTTTTGTATCTCTTTATATTTCTGTTGGTTGTATCTGACATCCGTAACAGCCCAATAAGCTGCGGTAGTAAAATTGATTTTTACTGTCCATTGGGGTTTCAAAAGGATCACGAAA
>CAYQNS010000065.1:0-19162 GCA_964418755.1 uncultured Desulfobacteraceae bacterium | reverse complement strand
ATGAGTATAGCCTTTTTACTTTTTACTCAAGGCTTACTGCAATATAGCAAGCTTCGTGGTAAATGAACACGTCAGATTTTTTTTAAGTTAATGATATTGAAATGAAATCCTTACATGTGTAAATGAAGAAGTATGAAGAATTTATCCAAAATTATTGTAATTCAGCCTTTTAACGTTCATTTTCATGTATCCCTTTGAGTCTTTTTGCGAGTTCATCAATTTTTATGGATTCTCTAACAAGAAATATAAAAGATTATCCGTAAACATAGGATTTTTTGTCAAATCCAGGTGATCAGAGAAAAGAAACAGTACCTGATTCCAATGGATGGGAGAGATAAGCCGTTCTGATTTATTTTCATCCCGGCGGTCATCTCCCAAAGCACTGCTCCGCAATACTGTACCGTCACCGGGTCCATACGCTGTTGTTTTCAGATGCCCTGTGGAATCAATATCGGCTCCTTTAATTGTTTTTTCTGAATCTCCTGCAACAAGTAAAGTTTGGAGAGATGCCGGAGGCTTTGCAGGGATGTCTAGGGCATTGAAAAACTGATTCGCCCGAATCAGACATTTTTTCTGATGCTCAAGTGCAATTTTACGTCTTACAGCCGGGTCTGTTATCCCGGGAAGTAATATTTTCAGGACTTTTTCCTGAGTCGGATTTGCAAGACCCCACTTGTTTTTCCGCCAGAGTTTAGGAGAAAGAATATCCACCGGATGACCCTTATTATCCTTCACCGGCTTATGTCTGCTCCTGGGGAGCAATTCATATATTCCAGGCATAGTTCCTAATACTGCAGGAGAATAGCGAGGTAAAAAAAGTGCCGGGCGGAATCCGGCAATAAGTTTAACCAGAGCATCAAGAGAACCTGAATTCGGCGTGCCAATCATCACAAGATTCTCCACATGCCGTGCCCCAGCCCATGTTATTTCAGGTAAACTTCCGTCATCGGGCAGCTCTGCAGTACCGTATCTTAAAAAATAACGTGCTACAAGTCCTCCCATTGAATGAGCTACGATATCAAATTTAACATTAACTTCCTTGATACCGTACCGTTTTTCTATTTCGCCCTGCACATATTTTCTTTTCTTTTTTATAAAACCGTATAGATCCCGTGCACTCTCAACGATATCACGTCTCCAGTCGTAGTCGAACTGAAAACAGGTATAGTGCCGGTCTCCGTATTCAATTCTTCCGGACTCTCCAATGTCCTGGTCACGATAACCTCCTACACCAAGAACCCGCAAAATATATGAATATGTGTTCTGTTCAAGAGGATACCCAAGAAAATTAACTACAACCTTATCAAGAGCGCCGGCAGGTATTGTGTTATCGCGTAAATCCCTGAGTGTTTTTCCCATTTGCATGGGCAGAGCTATTCTTCTTGCTCCTTTTTTTGTATTGGGGCTTGTCATTTTGATCCCGAATGCCCCCCAGGCAACTTCCTTGGAATCCCTTTCAATTAAACGCGATCCGAGGAGACCGGGGATCAGTATAACCGGATTTCTGTATGGATTTTCGTTTTGAACAAGGTCATTATAAAGACCGCCCAAATCAGGAGTTTTGTATTGTGACGCACATCCTGTAACAATTATAATAATAAAATAAAAAATTACTGCTGCTACGCGCATTATTACTCCTTGTCGGCTCAGCTAATCCTTTTGACAACCGTTTTCATCAAACGAGATCCTTCTGCCATGGCAAAAGCAATCACCAGCCCGGGGAAGTCAGGTAGTTTGCCTTGATACACTGGTGTATTCTTGCCTCAAAATTCGGGAACAGGTCTTTGGTCCGGCGGTCGTGTGTGCGAAGCCCCAAGCTTCAGGCCGGTATCCCTCTTTATGGTGTTATCAAGCGTAAAAGATCTTTTTAGATGACCGGAGCAGCAGGTAGATCCAATTCCGTGTCGTTAATGTGGTTAAAGTAGTTGGAAAGCGTTTTTTGAGCGATGATGACTGTGACCTCTGCTGCCTGGACATCCGTAAATCCAGCACTTTTAAAAGCGTTGATATCACTATTGCTGACAAAGCCTTTGGTTTCGATAACTTTTTTTGTGAAGTTGATAAGCGCAGATCGTCTGGGGTCTGTGGCGTTCCCCTTGCGGATCTCCAGGATTTCTTCATTTTCCAACTTTTTTGCCAAAAGGCTACCGGTATGAGCGGCGAGGCAATAGTCGCACTTATTAGACTGGCTTACCACTATTCTCACAATATCCTGTTCCACTGGTGAAAAGCTTCCAGCGGCTATCATCTCGTCCAGTTTAAGATAGGCCGCCAACACGACAGGACTGTTGGCCATACCCTTGAAGATATTGGGTACCATTCCAAATTTGGATTTGATGATATCATAGGTTTTTTTTGTGCGTTCGTCGGCGTTTTCGTATGTTATTACAGGTAGTCTTGCCATGGTAATCTCCTCTCGTCTCATGTATGATACAGATTTAAAGGCGCATTTCTGCATAACCCCCATATAATTTTGTTTATCTGCCACTGCCCCAAAAAAACCAATCAAATTTTAAATCATATTTGTGAATCTGCAGGCTCCGGAAAATAAGCACCCACTATTTCATCAGCTTTGCGGAAGGGTATTCTTTTTTCCATTTCGGCCAATACAAAATTCAAATTTATCCGGGTCAAATCCAATAGAGAATGCTTGAGTGATGTTCCAGTGTTCGCCTGTTTGGTCCACGAGAAAGATCTTATTGCTTTCCTCTGAAACAACAGCTTGAGCCTGGTGGCTAGTATAAAGTAGCAATAAGAAGGTAATAATCAGTGTTCGAAAAATCCACATGGTTTTCATTTTGCCCTCCGTTTCTAATATGAGATCAAATCTTTTTGTATTATTAGTCGGCTGAAAAATGAAATCCTTACAGGAAAAATCGATATTACTACATGCTGCATTTGGGAAAAATGGCATGAATCATCGGGCGAGATAAGAGATGGCGGACAAAATTATTGCAAGGAACGAAGAGTTTTTTTCATACGCGCTTTGCTCTCTTGAGAAAGCTTGATTGTAGTTTCGCTACTTGACGGGTCATCATCGATATAGCGGCTCATTTTCCTTAGCATGATCAGTTGACGGCGAAATCCGGCACAGTATCGGCACATCAAAAGATGCACTCGGATCGCCATGCGATGATGATAGGGCAGGGGGGTATCCATTGATTGTGAGACCTTTTCTGAAACGTCTTTGCAGCGAAACATCCAATGCGTCATTGTCTGCTTACCTCTTGCTTTTGGCTGAATCCAACCAATTCAAGGCACTTTCGCAACAGCATTCTTGCCCGGTATAAAATTACCCAACAGTTGCCGGATGTAATATCAAGAAGCTTACAAATCTCTGTGGTACTCAATCCATCGATTTCTTTATAAACAAATGCATTGGCTGCTCGTTGGGGCAAGTCTGATAAACATTGGTAAAAATGATCTAAAAATTCTTTAATTTCATGGGACTTGCCGGGATTAGCGCTCCAGTGCTCGGGACGGATTTGCCACTTACCTTTAGCATTGAAGAACGCATCCAGGCCGTATGCGTCATGCGATATGGTCTGTGCATGAACAGTGGACTTGTTTTTCCGGTAATGATCAACAACCTTGTGTTTGAGAATACTGAACAGCCATGTTTTTTCAGAGGACTGCCCTTTAAATCGTCCCTGGGATTGCACGGCTGCCAGAAATGTTTCCTGAACAAGCTCTTCTGCAGTTTCCCTGTCTTTGACTCTGGCAAAGGCAAAATGAAAGAGCACGTCGCCATATTCATCCACCCAAATGTCGGAATCTAATTTTGCCGAGCCGGCCATTTTTAAAATACACCCCTCACCCAATGATTATAATTTATTTAGTTTGATAAATGGCAGAATATCAAATTTACTCGATTTTGCAAGGGGAAACATGGCGCGTGCATGTTTTTCCTTTTCATAACATGGCAGTGTGCCTGATTGATTTGTTTTGGTTATCCACGCATCCAGGCATGGTATCGGCCAATCCAATGAAGCAGTTTTTCGGGTGTGTGGGCCTTTTTCCATGTGCCGGCCGCATACTTGTTCGCTTCGGCTAATGTGGGATAGATGTGAATCGTCCCCATGATTTTTTTCAACCCAAGGTTGTTTTTCATGGCCAGAACATACTCGGCGATAAGATCGCCCGCATGGGCTCCGACAATGGCAACCCCCAAGAGTTTATCTGTCCCCGGCCGGGTCAATACCCTTACAAGACCATGATCCTCACTGTCGGCAATGGCACGATCTAAATCATCAATACCATAGTCGGTGACTTCGCAAGGAATGTTCTTTTCTTTGGCTTCCTGGATATTAAGTCCCACCCGTGCAACTTCAGGGTCGGTAAACGTGGCCCATGGGATGACGCGATAATCCACGACAAAACGTTTGATTTTACCGAACAGGGCATTGACGGCAGCATACCAGGATTGATGGGCAGCCGTGTGGGTAAACTGGTAAGGGCCGGCCACATCGCCGCTGCAATAAATATTCGGATAATTGGTCTGCAATAGCCCATTGGTCTCTATGGCCCCGTTGGGCCGCAGCGTTACACCCAATTCCTCCAAACCGAAGCCTTTGGCGTTGGCCGCCCTGCCGACGGCTACCAGGATTTCGTCGAACTCGATTTTTACTACATCGGATGCATTTTCGCAGACCAGAATTTTGCTTTTTCCGTCAACTCGGACTTCTTTGGCTTTGTGCCCGGTGAGGACGCGAACCCCCTCGTCCTCAAATTTTTTGTGAATCATTTCAGAAATATCTTCATCCTCCCGGAGCATAATACGCGGCATCATCTCGACCTGGGTGACGTCCGAACCCAATCTGGCAAAGGTCTGGGTTAGTTCACAACCAACGGGGCCACCGCCCAGAACCACAAGCCGTGATGGTAATTTGCGCATTTCCCAGACATTGTCCGAGGTCAGGTACCTGATTTGATCCAGTCCTGGAACAGGCGGCACAAACGGCCGTGCACCTGTAGCCACAATGATATTTTTTGTGGTTAGAATACGGCCATTCACTTCAACGGTAAAGGGTGACGTGATCCTGGCCTCGCCCTGAATAACCTCAACTCCCAAACGTGTGTATCGTTCGACGCTGTCGTGGGGTTCGACCTTCCGGATAACGCGCTGAACCCGCTCCATGACATCCGCAAAATCATAATCGATCGTTCCGGAGCGAAATCCGAATTCCTTGGCACGTCTTGCATAGGCCAGCATTTTTGCAGAACGTATCAAGGCTTTGCTCGGCACACAACCGGTATTCAGGCAGTCACCCCCCATTTTGTGTTTTTCGATGAGTGCCACCCTGGCTTTGACGGCAGCACCTATGTAGGAAGCCACCAGACCTGCGGAACCTCCACCGATGACCACCATGTTGTAGTCAAATTTTTCAGGCTTTGGCCATTTGGCATATATGCGCCGTCCTTTGATAAAAGAGATAAAAGCTTTTGCAATCAAAGGGAATACGCCCAGCAGCACAAAAGAGAAAATCAGTGCCGGCGATAAAATATCCTGAAGAGATTCGATTTTGGCCAGTTGAGTTCCGGCGTTGACAAATACCAGTGTGCCCGGGAGCATTCCCAGTTGGCTGACGATATAGAAAACAAGGGCACGAATATGGGTCAGCCCAAGTACTAGATTAATAACAAAAAAGGGAAATATCGGTACCAGGCGAAGGGTAAATAGATAAAATGCACCGTCTTTCCGAACACCTTCATTGATGGCCTTTAATTTTTCACCGAATTTGCTTTGAACGCTTTCTCTGAGCAAAAAACGGGAAACAAAGAAAGCCAATGTCGCACCAATCGAGGATGCGAAGCTGGCGACGACGACACCGGCACCTAAGCCGAAAAGGGCACCACCTGCGAGCGTCATCACTGCAGCACCCGGCAATGAAAGGGCAGCCATAACCACATAGATTATAAAATATAGAAACAGGGCCGGTCCCATATGCTGTTCATAATAACGCTCAAACGTCTGTTGATGTTCTTTCAGATTGTCCAAGGTAAAATACTGTCCCAGATCAAACATAAAAAAGGAAACAGCTAAGATAATCAGGACAACAATGAGAAGCAGTTTAGATGCGTATTTTTTCATTGGATAACCTCTTGATTGAATCGTTCAATTATAATCAACAGCCGTTTCCATAGTATATCGATTTTTTATGCTGACCCTTGATCCGACTATGCCTTAAATGTTTTTTTCTGGAAAGCATTAAAAAAAAATTACCGGAACCTGCCCCCTGTTTCGATCAGGGGGCAGGATTCTTTGGTTATGATTCATTTAATTTTTATTATAAAGGAGCCTTTAAAGCACCCACCATATTTTTCATATCTTTGGGGTCACCATTGGGGTGCAGTACCACCATGACCATAGACCATTTGCCAAAGGGAGCTTCATTCAGTGGAGCACTGTAGCTGCCGTCTCCCCATTTGTCGCTCCGAAACATATAAGGTGCGGTACCGGCGCCGGTTTTATCCTTTTTAGGTTTCATGTTAACAAACCATACAGTATAAACAGCATTGGGTTTCAGGCCTCGCGTCTGCACACTTACATGGGTCTCATTGATGAACGTAGTTCCATTAGCATCAGGATGCTGCACTGTCGGCTCAAGAACAAACGTTTGACCATCGCTTGATGCCCAACCTAAAGAAAAGAAAAAGATACTGATCAGTCCAATTATTGCGATTGTGAATATTTTTTTTGAATTCATAATAGCCTCCTTATTGTATGACAACCGGGTATTTCGGATTTCAACACAAAAATCAATTTTTTGCGTCGAATGTTTTGAAAAGCCTTGTTTCTAAATCAAGAACGAAGCTTTTCTTTTGGTTAATCTGTCGGTTAATTTCGAAAATCCTTACAGCTCAAGAATGTTTTTTTAAAAATTAGAAAACATTCTTGAAATTTTAGTTGCACAACTTTCATTTTAGGATAAGGATCGGGGGCGAAATCAGGAAATGGTTTCAATGAGCCGATGATTGCAAATCTTCAGGAGGTAAACATGGACAAACAAGTATTTATCAAGAATATACCGTTTTCAGAACCGCAGCAGTTGGCTGAATTGGTGGAATACGAAGATGGCAGGGTTGTCAGCCGGACCTTCGCCCAGAGCCCATCGCTCAGCTTGACCCTCTTTGCCTTTGATGAAGGTGAAGGCGTCAGTACGCATACAGCGCCCGGGGACGCGATGGTACAGGTGCTTGATGGGGAGGCAACCGTCAATATCGACGGAAAGGAGATGATCGTTGGTCCCGGCCAGGTGGTGGTGATGCCGGCCAATGTTCCCCACGCGGTCACCGCCGTTAAACGGTTTAAAATGATTTTAACGGTCGTAAAAAAGCCCGTGACGATTCAATCTTAATGGTAAAGACTCTGTATTAAAAGGCGGGGTGCAGGTCCTGCCTGCATTCCGCCTTTTTGCGGATGATTCTTTTGTCAATCCATTTTTTTGTTCGGAATTCGGGGCCGGCCTTTTGGGGGATGCCCAAACAGTGATCAATGTTTAATCCCACAGGTTTTGTAATGTATGGGGAGAACCGGCTGTTGTCCAGAAGTCACCGCGAATGTATCGGGAGCCTTTATCAAGTCTTGAAAGAGCTTCCATATCCTCATTGGACAGTTCGATACCCATCGATTTGAAATTTTCAGCCAACCTGTCCGGATTAACCGATTTTGGTATGACGGCGGTCCGACGTTCTATGGCCCATCTGATCAATACCTGGGCCGGGCTGCAGCCATTTTTTTCGGCGATCTGCAATATGGCCGGATTGGCAAGAAGACTTTCTTCATCTTTGTTTTTCAAAACGGGGGGGCGGTCACCGGAACCCAGGGGGGCATAAGCCGTCAGGAGGATATTATTTTCTTTGCAATACTTAAGCATACCGTTTTGTTGAAGGAACGGATGCAGTTCAATTTGATTCATCTCCGGCTTGATGCTGGAGGTTTCCATCAGCCCCTCAAGTTTCTTTACGCTGAAATTTGACACCCCGATATGTTTTGTATACCCTTTCTTTACACATGATTCCAGTGCCTCCCAGGTTTCGGACAAGGACAGTTCATCGGGTCTGAAAAAATCAGATCCTCGCTTCGGATACGTCACTTCCGGTTTTATGGGCACCGGCCAGTGAATCAAGTATAAATCAAGATAATCAAGACAAAGATCTTTTAGGGTTTTCCGTAATGCCTTGGGGACATGGTCCTTCCGGTGGGCATTATTCCAGAGTTTTGATGTAATCCATATATCTGCTCTTGTGATTTCTCCATCTGTAATGGAGTCCTTTAACGCCTGTCCGATCTCTTTTTCATTCCCATAGATTGCAGCACAGTCAATGTGCCTGTATCCTATTTTAATTGCCTGTCTTACCGCGTTGTATATTTCCTTTGGTTTGGATTTCCAGGTACCAAGGCCTATTATTGGCATGTTATCATTGTTTTGAAATATTAAATTTTTCATCCTTATTCCTTTTTATAATATTGATGCGTAATGTGCCATACGTGGCCTGGGCGGTAATGCCGTTTTGCTCTTTCCATTCGGCTTTGCCCGCGATGGCGGTTGCTTCCAATAATGACTATTTCCCTATGCCTGCAATACAGCTAAATTCACAGCGCCTGCAAGAGGAGGTTCCTGCAGTCTCTTTTTTCTTTCCGCCCAATTCAGCCGAAGTTTTTTCAGAATCGGTTATATTTTTGCCCATTTCCGGATAACATTTTTTCCTGTCATAAACGCCTTCCCTGGCAGGCAGATCAGTAAGGCCGCAAGTTTCGGCCGAGTAAACTTTTTCAGCAAAACATGCTTGAGGGCATACACTACGACAAGGCATACTGCAACCCTTACAGGGATCAAAATCAAGAAGGCCGGTTGAGCCAAGTTCCAGTGGCAGGCCCAAGGCCCGGAGTCTCACCCTTGGTCCATATTTTTCTGTTACAAGCATGTTATTTTTCCCTACAACGCCAATACCGGCCAGGGCCGCAGCATCTTTAAGGAAAATGCCACCCTCTTCAATAAAATACGAAATTTTAATAGTTTTTATTCCCTTTTCATCCTCAAGCCATTTTGACAGTTTATTGAAAACACGGATCAAGAGTAAATTCCCCTGAGTGCCCCCGGGTTGGCCTTTCTTGTACCACCAATCCAGATGGGGCTCGTCCTCCGGGTGCGCTATGGCAATAACTGCCATGGTTTTGGCATCTTCAGGCCAGACAACTTTGCCCTGGGTGGAAGGTTCACTCTCCTTTGATAGGGAGGAAGATTTCCGATAAGGCAATTGTTCATAAAGAACATGAGATGGAGACTTCTTTAAAGCTGCCACATCAGCCAAGCCTGCCAGATTTGAGCCATACGCAATCGCTTTTTCAATAATTTCTTCAGCCAGCAATGATTTGCTATTTTTTGTCAATGTTCTTTTACTCCAATCGCGGATACTTCAGCTGTCACCACATATGCCCACCGCTTGTGGGACTTCTTCCGTAAACTTTTTCATATTTCTTTTTCATCGATTTTTGAACTTTTCGCAATAAATGAAGATTTTCAGTCTTATTCAAATGCTGTAACCGATGCCCTTACAGCGCTTACGCCATTTCAGGGGTGCGAAACTTATGTTGATGATTTTAAAACAACAAAAGCTGCCGCGCTTGCTGTTGCTGTCTGGTTTATGATTTTATGAATAGCTTTAGATGCTTCTGCCTGGAGTGAAGTTCAGTCATTAAAACTCAATCAAATCGAATTTTGTTAAAGTTGTTCTTTTTCTTGAGCCGGGCGCATTAATGAGATGCCAAGCAGTATATTGCTCAGCATAAAGTGTGCCCGCGGACATTCCATCAACTGGAACAATAACTTTGAAACCGCGCATAGCTGCACCAGTAGCAGTGTGAATTACAGCCCCTTCTGCTGTCGTGCCAGATATAATTACAGATTCAATTTTTCTACTTCGTAAAATATTTTCCAGTTCCGTATTATAGAATTTATCTACGCTCGATTTAACAATGGGCTCACTACCAGTAGGTGCTACACCTGATAAAATAGATTCGGGCGTCCCCTTACTTGTCAGACTATAGACAACAAAAACCCCATTTTTTTTCGCGCGATCTAAAAATGCTTTGATATTGGGCACAGAAGAAACACATCTTGGTCTCCTTTTGAGATTGCACGTTCGTTCCTCTATGTCCAGTATTAAAAATGATGTTTTGGTGGGATCAAGTTTTATTCCTTTTAGTTCAACTGGGTTTGGTGTTTTTGCCTCCCCCCAAAGCTCTATGATTGTCTTATTGTTTTCAGCATAACTTTCTGAAACACTGAATAGGTTGAATAGGTATAGTGTGATGATAAAAGCATTTAATATAAAAATGATTCCATTTTTTTTAATAATACTATTTGGCTGCATAATTGTCTCCTTTTAAGGTTTATGATTGCCCATTCGCGGTAAAATCAGCCGCGCGTTTTTTTGCGTCGGTCTGGATTTTTTGTAGGCACCTATTTGCTCCGAGAACGTTCGGTTAGGCGCGGGCTAAAAGCCACGTGCCACACCATACTGTTTTTCATGGTCGAGCCCCCGTCCGCCGATTTCATTTTCACCATATGCCTCCAAGGACTACGGTTATGGCCTCCCCGTTGAACGCCACTGGATTCTTCGGATGCCTAAGGATCACTGCTCCCGTTCCACTGGCTAATATTATAGCAAACATTTTACCACAATTGTAGGTTTTATCGAATTTTCAAAGAACGGGTTAAAGGGAAGTATTTTTTCTTGACTTTCACCGGATTAACTTGTTCGTTCGGCCAATATTAATAAACTGACTATAGGTGGGTAAGCAATCCAATTGCTCTCATTCCTTCAATCATCTCAAGCATTCCAACTATCCAGATAAACCATAATGCACTAAAAATGTGTTTCCAAATATACTGTTTGACACGCTGATCCTGTTTACTCTAAACTTCATATAATGACATGCCGGCCCCTGCCTGACAGCACACAGATTTCATAAATTGCATCTACGCAACGGTTAATCAAGGAGACGACTATGCTGGAAAAATTTGAACTGGAACCAGGCGACCTCAGACGGATTTGCGACCCAAAGATTTTTTCTTTTAAAAATACCTCGGAAATTGAACCCCTGGAGGATGTCATCGGCCAGAAACGGGCGGTTCAGGCCATTGATTTTGGTTTGAATATGAAGAGTTCCGGTTATAACATTTTTGTCACGGGCATGGAAGGCACCGGTAAATCCACCATTGTAAGAGATATTGTCAATGAACACGCCAAAAGCCTTTCGACGCCGAATGACTGGTGTATGGTCAACAATTTTAAGGATGCCTACTGCCCCCTTCCTGTTTCAGTGC
This sequence comes from uncultured Desulfobacteraceae bacterium, assembly GCA_964418755.1. Taxonomy (GTDB): domain Bacteria; phylum Desulfobacterota; class Desulfobacteria; order Desulfobacterales; family 4572-123; genus 4572-123. The sequence continues at coordinate 7,829 of CAYQNS010000065.1, read as the reverse complement.
CTCCCGGTAGAGGAATTCCATTTTCCAAAATGATGAACAAGCTGATTGATGACCTGCAAATCAAATTACCCAAAACATTTGAAAATAAAATATTTCAGGACAAGCAATCTGAAATCCAAAAAAAATATTCCAAACAGCAACGCCGGATTTTTCAAGAAATCGAAAAATTGGCTGGAGAAAAAAATGTACAAATTCAGAAATCTAAAACGGGACTTCAGGCCGTGTTTCTTATTGACGGCAAGCCTGCGACACCGGAGAGCTTCCGGGAACTCTCCGAGGGAAAAAGGATTGGAATAGAAGAAAATATGCGTGCGGTCCAGTCGGAGATTGAAATTACGGTGCGGGAAGTCAAGAAGATCACTCAGGCACTGCAGAGCGATCTTGGGGAATTAATGGAGGAAACAACCCTGTTTGTGGTCAAAGATCGGCTGGACAGGATTCGAAATGCCTATAAGGGCAGTTCGGACATCCTCGAATACCTGGACGGTGTCCAGGCAGACATCGTTGAAAACGCCAATCAATTTCTTGCCCCCCGGAAAGAAGCCGCGCCGACCCAAGAGCTTTTACCACCGGATGCGACCGGATACTTTCAGCGTTATCGGGTCAACGTGCTGGTGGATAGTAATTCCGGGCAAGGTGCCCCGGTGATCTTTGAGACCAATCCGACCTTTCACAATGTTTTCGGCCAGATTGAAAAAAGATCTTATATGGGATCTGTGACCACCGATTTTTCTATGGTGCAGGCGGGATCTTTATTGAAAGCCAATGGCGGTTTTTTGATCATGGAGATTGAATCGGTCTTAAAAAACCGGTTTGTCTGGGATGCGCTGAAAAGATCATTGCAGAATAAACACCTTTTTATTGAAGATATGGCCGCAGAACTGGGATTTGGAACCGCATCCCTGCGGCCGAAGCCGATTCCGCTGACGGTCAAGGTGATTTTGATGGGCAGCTATGAACCCTTCCGAATGCTTCAAAACCATGATTCTAAATTCAATAAAATATTTAAAGTCAGAGCTGATTTTGACCATGAAGTCGAGCTGAACGACAATACTCCCATGAAGTATGCCCGGTTCATTGCCCGCGTTTGCAAAGAAGAGCGTCTGCTGCCCTTCACTGCAAAGGGCGTCGCTGCCATTGTAGAATGCGGGGAAAAATTTATCGCGGATAAAACCAAACTATCCCTGCGGTTTGGCTTTATTGCCGGCGTCTTAAGGGAGGCCGATTATTGGGCCCGTCAGAATAAGGCGACCCTTGTTTCCAATAAATATGTGATCCAGGCCTTTACCGAACACCGGTTTCGTCACAATCTGTACGAACAGAAAATCCATGAATCCTACCGGGATGAGACAATTTTGATCGATGTGGCAGGGGCCGTGACCGGACAGGTCAATGCTCTGGCGGTTTATCAGATAGGAGATATGGCCTTTGGACGCCCCTCACGTATTACGGCTGAAACTTATATGGGAAAACAGGGAATCGTCAATATTGAACGGGAAGCCAAGTTGAGCGGTAAGACCCATGATAAAGGCGTTTTGATTCTTTCCGGGTATCTGGGCAGGACCTTTGCCCAGAATTATCCGTTGAGTCTGGCCATCAGTATTACGTTTGAGCAGAGTTACGGCGGCATTGATGGCGACAGCGCATCGTCCACCGAGTTGTATGCGATTCTTTCCAGCCTTTCCGACATCCCGATCAGGCAAGGCATCTCAGTGACCGGATCGGTGAATCAGAAAGGCCAGATTCAAGCCATCGGCGGGGTGAATCAAAAAATTGAAGGGTTTTATGACATGTGTTCAGGAAAAGGCCTCACCGGCAGGCAGGGCGTTCTTATCCCCAAAGCCAACGTGAAAAACCTGATGCTCAAACGCGCGGTGATTGACGCCGTAAAAAAGGGCAGGTTTCATATTTATCAAGTGGCGACAGTTGAGGAGGGCATTGAAATATTGACCGGTGTTCCAGCCGGCAAACGCGATGAGGACTGCAATTATCCTGAAGGAACCGTTTATGGCGCCGCGCAGAAGAAACTTAAAAAATATCTGGAACAATCCTTCCAGTTGAAGAAGAAATTCGGTCTGGGAGAAGATACAAACAATGATTGATCTGAACAGGGAGTCGGTGTCACATCTCGATTAGTGCACTTATCTCGTCATGTTTTTTAGAAATTTTATCAACACGAAATTTTTCTCTAATAATACCAACTCGTCATGCTAACATGATGAGTACGACAAATCGAACAACCCAGAAAACTTGCATGGTATGCGGGGTCCGCTTTTATCTGAATATAATTTTTCGATTGAACTTTTTTTATGCGGCCGGAATTGATTATTTCGGTGTTAATCGGTTGAAACAAAACAAGTTTAAAAGATGAGACAGTGGCGCATGTATATATCTGAATAAAATATAAGAAATTGATAACAAATTCAGATAAAATTGCAAGGTGTTTTATGTAAAAATACAAATGATGACGCCAAAACGGGAAAAGGGGAGGGGGAGTTTGGAATGATGAATGCGGAACGAAGGATAAAAGTTATTTTGACTCAAGAAAGCTCAAATACAACATCCCTGTTTTTTTCGGTTTCTCAATCATGGGAAGATGGCCCACGGCATCCATAATCTCTATTGTAGCCTTTGACATAACCGATTCGAGAATCTTTGCACCGGATACGTGAAGTGCCCTGTCTTGAGCGCCCCAGACAATTAAGGTTTTTACCGATAAACCTTTCACCAGAACCTCCAAAGGCTGAACGTCCACAGAACTGCTGAGCTGTTTGAAAATATTACGATTGAGCGGCTGATGCTCGATAGCTTCCTGAAGTAGAATTTTTTTAATGGGAAGGGGTATGAACGGCTTTTTCACAAAAACGAAATCCAGCAATCGCTCATAGTCTTCGACGCTATTTACAACCAGTGGATTTTGTTTTCCCTCCTTCAGTCCGCGGTACATTTCACTTGGTTCAGCAGAGGCCACTCCGCCCGGGGCAATCAGCAGGAGGCTTTTGAGATCCTTCGGATATATTGACGCATAGGCGCCGGCGATGTTGCCCCCCATAGAGCTTCCGCCAAGATGCAATGATTTGATCCCCAGAGCTCGGACAAATTCATTCACCCGCTTAGTCTGAACGCTGATCGAATAATCGCCTTCAGGATCAGGACTGCTTTTCCCAAAACCCGGCAGATCCGGTGCAATCACCCTGAAATGTGGCGTGAGATACCTGGCAATTCGAGTCCAGTTGTCCTTATTTGCACCGAAGCCGTGGAGCAGTACGAGTGCATCGCCTTTTCCACCTTCCAGGTACTCAATGCGCAGCCCGTTTACATCGATGCTGTGCTGCTTAAGACCTCCGGCGATTCTTCCCGCCTTTAGCAGGAGATCAAATATCGCCCCTGGAAATAGAAAATAAATGCCGGCCAGTCCAAGGAGGATTAGCAACGGAACTATTATGAATATCTTTTTTTTTGACATTGTATATACCCCTCATGAATTATAGATTTCTTTTACAACATCCATAAATCATGGCGGCCTCCGAATCAGAGTGATGAATTCATAAATTGCAGGCCAATAACTCTTTTTGTATTTTGTTGATAAGTTGTTATGGTTTGCACCTTCAATTTTTACGAATTGTTTTTTTGTCTTTGCTTTGTTGTATATCTTTTTTCCCATTTCGAATGGAATTACATTGTCTTGAGTTCCATGAATTATCAAGATAGGGCATGAAACATTGATAATTTTACCAATATTATCAAACGATTTTCCGGCTAAAAATGAAACAAAACCAAGCCCTTGTGCTTTAGCATGATCTTCTCCACTTGTTAAAGGTGTGACAAGAATCAACCCACAAATATTTGTTTTTTGAGAAGTATTTATTGCCACTGCTGTTCCGATAGAGCGTCCCAAGATGATAATATTGCCTGTTGGGAAGCAAAGTTTTTGGGTTGCATAGTTCAAGGCAGCTTTTCCATCAAGGTAAATCCCGTTTTCGCTTGGTTTTCCTTGGCTTTTTCCGTATCCACGGTAGCCGACACCTAGTACATTGATTCCAAAACTGCTTATTTGCATTAAGTCAGATAAACGATGGCAAATATTTCCTGCATTTCCATGAAAGTAGATAAGTATTTTTTCTGATGATTTGTTTGGAATGAAATAACTTTGTATTTTTATGTGATCTTCCGTTTCAATGAAAACTTCTTGTACGTTTGCCGGAAGTTGATCCGTTGATAATACATTCTTAGTGTCCGGATAAAATGCCAGTTTATTAACCACAGGCTTGCAGCCGGGAAAAATCAAAATGGTAAGAAATGCAATTATTATTAATGCGGCTTTATTCATACTATATTAATGCTAACCACAGTGTAAGCGGTCTGAATTATCTTAAGAAATTGATAACAGATTCTAATGAAATTACAAGCACCAAATTACAATATTCAAATCTCATAGTCCGGGTTTGTTTGTCATTTGAAAAAGGGGCGGAAAAAATACGCTGGAAAATCCGATTCTTGACAATATTTCGGAAATGGGTTGATATGGCTTTTATCTTTTTTCTGAAAGGACAATTGAGAATATGAATAAATTAAATGACAAAATAGCTGCACTTATGCCCGGCACCATTTGTGTGTTAGGCATTCCCCTGGATAAAAACTCATCATTTCGACGTGGCCCGGCATTGGCGCCAATGCGCATTATGGAACAGTTTCACAGTGATTCCACAAATCTTTGCGCGGAAAACGGGGTTGATGTGGGTTTGGTCAAAGGATGGTGCGAGCTTGGCAGTATGACGCTCCCGGAAGGAGGCAGAGAGGCGTTTGCAGCCATAGAGCGCATGGTTGCAAAACTACTGGGCCAGGGGTGTCGTGTGATCACACTGGGCGGTGATCATTCCATTACCTATCCCATTGTACGAGCCCATTCGAACGTTTATGATAAGCTGGATATTTTGCATTTTGATGCACATCCGGATCTGTACGATGAACTGGAGGGCAACCGCTATTCCCATGCCACGCCTTTTGCCCGGATCATGGAGGAGGGCGCCGTCAACCGTCTGGTGCAGGTGGGGATCCGGACCATGACACCCCATTTAAGAGATCAGGCTGCAAAATTTAATGTTGAAGTGATGGAGATGAAAGACCGGCACGGGGAAACAAAGATCAATCTTGAGGGCGATATCTACCTGACACTGGACCTGGATTGTCTGGACCCTGCGTTTGCGCCGGGCGTCTCTCATCACGAACCCGGCGGATTGACCACCCGGGAATTGCTGCACATCATTCATGGGATCAAAGGACGGATTGTGGGAGCCGATATTGTTGAATTAAACCCGGATCGTGACTGGATGGGAATGACCGCCATGGTGGCGGCAAAGCTCACAAAGGAAATTCTGGCAAAGATGCTGCACAGAAGATAAATAAAAAATTACAATAAACAAATGCCAAATACCAAGTAAATCACAATGACCAAATGACAAGCAACCTCAGGCTATTGGAATTTGGAGCTTGGGATTTGTTATTTCCGGTTTATCCGGCTTAGGGATAAAGGTTTCTTACCCGGAGGCATTTTGCCAGGATGTATAAAGTCGGACAAAATCTGCCTGTAATACACGTAATTTTTATAGGACACATTTTCACGGATGCGCCCGTCGGCCAGGGGAATATAACCGCCGTCATTGATCAGCCATGGGACCTTTTCCTCGATTTCTTTGCGAATAGACGACCGGCCCCGGCGCAGGGTATCCAGATCAATTCCGCCGATCAGACGCAGGTCCCGACCAAACTCTTTGCGCAGGCTGCGGTAATCCATGGCGTCGATATTGACCTCACAGGCCCACAGGCAGTTGAATCCGAATTTCAGCAGACCTGGAATCAGGATGCGGGCATTGCCGTAGGTTCGGAAGATGATTGTCCTGACATCGTATTGTTTTAATATCGCCAGCAACGGCAGATAAGAAGGCAGCACAAGATCCTCGTACATCTGCGGCGATATCAGGGAGCCGTTATTTCCCCCGATGGGTTCACTGAAAATGGCGGCGTCTATTGTGACCGATCCAAGAATTTTTTCAGCCATCCGTGCCGCAAACTCCCCCTGAATGGTCATGGCCTGTTTCACGAATTTCTCCTGCTCTATCAGCAACCGGGCAACTTCGGCAAACCGCTGCCAGCCATAAACCCCAAGGCTGAGAAAGAGACCCCGGTGTACCCGCAGCATGGTCACCGTGTCATCCCCGGCCCATAAACGGCATTCCTTTTTCCAGTTGGGAGAGAAACGCTGGGGATCGGCCGGATCGAGACATCTTTGAAATTCATCCAGATCCGATATGGATGCCGGCCATTTTTCAAGGTTGGGTTTTGGCTCCAGGTCCGGGGCGACTTCCCTGCGAGGGTCAAAAGGAAACAGTTGCCTCATGTCCGTGTGCGGCATTCCCTGTGCATGCCAAGCGTCAATCACCTCTTTGCGGAGCCCCTCTTCAAAATAGGGCACCTGATCACAGGATTTGTAATCCATGACCGCATGAAATTTTTCCCTGGAATTCATTTTCCATCCCCTATCGATCGGGTTTAAAAGTGAATATTGAATAGTGAGAATTGAAAACTTGTGGAATCGCTCCGCTCTGCCTTTTTAAAAATAAAATCGGTAGAATACCTTCATTAATCACTATTCAATTTAATTTGGGTTGTCAATATGCAGTATTTATATTAATTTTAAAAATTTTAGTTCGAACACGGCCTGCTTGATGAAAAAAGGATAAACCATGCTGGGAACCCATAATCTTTCACTGTTTGTGATATCTTGTATACTTTTGAACCTGACACTCGGTCAGGACACGGTGTTTATTCTGGGTCGAACCATGGCCATGGCAGAAACGCCGGGATCATTTCGACCTTTGGCATAATGACCGGCGTATTGATACACACATCGCTTGCGGCCATCGGCCTTTCCGCGATTCTGGCCACGTCCGCACTGGCATTTAATATCGTTAAATACGTCGGAGACGGGTATTTGATATGGATCGGTTTTGGATTTTTGTATGGGAAGGGGATCGCAGAGGAACATAAGCCTGTGAAGGTTGAAGACACGGGGAGGTGGACCCTGTTTCGGCAGGGCCTGCTGACAAACCTTTTGAACCCCAAGGTCTCCCTGTTTTTCCTTTCGTTTCTTCCCCAGTTTGTGGATCTGCACACGGAATCCATTTTTGTATCGTTTACCGTTCTGGGGATGGTTTTTTTCACCACCGGCAGTATCTGGTGTCTGACGCTGGTATACGGGTCTACATGTCTGGCCGGTAAAGTTAAGCATCGAAAATCTGCGGGTGGCATACTGAAAAAAATCACCGGAACCCTGTTTATCGGACTGGGCATTAAACTGGCCCTGGCCCATGCTGAATAGATTTTAAAATTTGAAATTGGGGAAAAAAGAGAGTGAAAAAAATAAACCGTCATTTTTAAATTGAAAAAAATATCAAATGCAGTATGGTAGCGCCAAATCGAAAATATCGCATTTTAGCAAAACATATGATTTCCAAGCAGGCATTACCCGAATTTTATGAAACTGGATTTAAATAACAATCAAAACGGATATACGGCCGAATCCATCGAGGTCCTGAAAGGATTGGACCCGGTGAAACGCAGGCCGGGCATGTATACGGACACTACACGGCCCAACCATCTGGGCCAGGAGGTGGTGGACAACAGCGTAGATGAGGCCATTGCCGGGTGTGCGGATCACATCGACGTCATTTTGCATACGGACAACTCCCTGGAAGTCGGGGACAACGGCCGCGGCATGCCCGTGGATACGCATCCGGAAGAGGGAATTTCAGGTGTTGAGCTGATCATGA
>CAYQNS010000064.1:0-19260 GCA_964418755.1 uncultured Desulfobacteraceae bacterium | reverse complement strand
TGGATTTTTGCATCGTGCGAGAAGGAAAACCGTGGATGTTGGTGGAATGTAAATCACAAAGCACGTCTGTTTCCAATGCCTTGAGGAAGTTTGCAGTTAAGTTTCCCTCTGCCATGGCTTTCCAGGTTTCCATCGCCGATGTCGATAGAATTGTTCCCGGCAGCAATATTCGTATCCTGAATATTGAGAAATTTTTATCCATGTTTGTTTAGTGTGCGGGAGAGCAGTCACGCTTGCGAAGAAGGAAGTCTTGATCCTATTCATTGAGACCATAAATTAATCGGTAACCGGCAGGGATGTAAAGAGTGTCACGTAATAGGGCCGTTGCTATTCAACTGCGTTACCCTGGCCTCTCGTGGGGACGCCGGTGATTTGTTAATCAAAAAAAAGGTATGGGGCGGTTCCTCCGGCGGCTCTAAAAAATGATTGATTCTCCTATTTTTAATACCTGATTTTTTTTACATTGGTAATGTAACTTGGGAATTTATGCGGTGTTTGGGGGATATTAAAGCGATTCTCTACAGGTAACTAAAAATGGACATCTCAGGTGACCAGAGAACCACATTCGGCCTGCTCAGGCATGCTCAAACAGAGTGGAATGTTCAAAAACGCATCCAGGGCCAACAGGATTCATCGCTAACAGAAGACGGGGTAGTGCAGGCAAAGGCGTGGGGTAAATTTTTCCAGAAGCAGGGCTGGACACAAATTCTTGCCAGTGATCTGGACCGAGTCAGAGAAACCGTCGGGTATATTCAGACATATCTTGATATTCCATGTCGCTTTAACCCGCTGCTTCGTGAACAGGACTGGGGCCTCTGGACAGGCCATACCATCGATGAACTGGAAAACGGCCATGGCAAAGACATTGCTGAACAGATACAAAAAGGCTGGGATTTCTGTCCCCCCGGCGGCGAATCACGTAATGCTGTTTATGATCGTACCCGCCGGGCCTTACTGGAAGCGGCCAAATATTGGCCCGGCAAAAAAGTACTGGTTGTCTGCCATGAAGGTGTTTTAAAGGCACTCGTCTACAAACTTTTCGGTCGATTTTTTCTGCCGGGAGAACCTGCTTTATTAAAAAAAGAACACCTTCATATTTTCAGCAGTGATCATGATTCATTAGTGTTGGAGGCGGTTAATTTCGTTAAATTAGCCTGAACTCAGGTTAATCCACATTTTTTTCTACTGCCGGTTTACTCCTGGCACACTCCTGAAATTTGCCGTTGATCCGTAGCGCATTGATATATCAATCGTTTGATATGGCCGCATTCCGCCTGAATAATGTCCATCCGGAAAAGAAGGTTTTCAGAGTCTCGCAGGCTCGCTTACCTGTTCAAGATCAAGGCAAGCGAAAAAAATAACCTGGGGGATATTTGACATTTACTTGCAATTTTGAGTAAATTAATCCAATAATCCCTTCGTGCCTTGCTTGAGGGACTCTTTCGGGTTTTAAGCATTCGACTCCTATCGCTTACATTATCGCTTATATGCGCAGCGAGCGGTAAACTTTTTTTAGAAAATATAAAAATGAAATAAAAATAAAGATTCTGTTATCGGAGAGTATGAAAAAATAAAAAACGAAATCATCCGGGACCGGGTGGATAAAATCTTCCGCGATTATCCCGATGACCACATCTCAAAGCTGCAGGAGATGTTTGCATCCGGGACTGACAAGAGTAAAATTATTGATTTCATGATTGCTGAAGATGCGGCGGCAGAAAAAGACGCCTCCCTGCCAATAGAGTTCTGACCTGAAAGCCGGTTGCCCGGCCCTTTGCACTGCATGCGAAAAAATTATCGTGCGGTGTTTATAGGGGGGGGCAAAATTCAAATAATAGAAACAGTACGTTATATATAAAAACGCAGTAAGGTTTACTCAAGGTCTTCCTTGATAAAGCATGGTTCAAGGCCACTCAACTGACAAAACATTTTCAGGGGCTATCCTTGATGGCCTCGTAAAAAGTCGGGGAAACGATTTTTTGCAACAATATTTAGATATAGCAAGGGTTTAAAGTACTATATATTGCGGGCAGAATAAAATGTTGGGACTTTTTACGAGTGCATCATCCTTGACTGCAACACTTTACTGTGCAAATCTTAGAACCTGAAACCATCAAAAATAAACCGGATATAACTGTCCTTAAAAGTTCATAAAAAAAGCCGAAATCGAGTAAGGATAGAAAAAAGGGAGGTGTTAATGAAAAACCTGTCATATGATATCAAAGGTAAGGTGGTGATGGTAACCGGCGGAAGCCGGGGCCTCGGCCTTGAAATTGCAGGGTTGCTTGTGGGGCAGGGGGCCAGAGTTGTCATTTGCGGCAGGAAAAAACAGGGCCTTGACGATGCCGTCAAAGCGATCAACGGCGGTAACAATCTGCTTGCCGTTCCCGCCCATATTGCAAAAGAGGCGGATGTGGACCGGCTGTTTGAGTTGGCCCTGGATCGATTCGGTACCATTGATGCGCTGGTCAACAACGTGGGCATGAACATTGTGGCCGGTGCCGTGGATGCGGAATTCAGTCTGTGGAAGAAAATTATTGATTCCAATCTCAACGGAACTTTTTTGTGTTCACGCAAGGCAGGCCGGATTATGCGTGAGAAAAAAGCAGGGAAAATTGTCAGCATTACCTCCATAGCCGCCACCAGGGCCGCCCCTTTCATGGGGATTTACGGGATCGCCAAGGCCGGGATACAGATGATGACCCGGGTGCTTGCCCAGGAACTGGCTCCGTTCAATATCCAGGTGAATGCCATTGCCCCGTGCATGGTGCGTACCACTTTCAGCCATCCCTTCTGGTCCAATCCCGAGATCCACGAGCAGATCGTCAAAACCATTCCCCTGGGCAGGATTGCCGAACCCTCGGATGTGGCCCATCCTACGCTCTTTCTCTGTTCACCGGGTGCTGATTTCATCACGGGTCAGACCCTGATGGTGGATGGCGGCGCCAGCGCGGTTTGATTAAAAAGAATAATTGATAACTACTTACAAGGAGGAACGAGATGAATTTTAAATATCATTTGGAAGTTGCATGGAAATTGACATTGGCAAATATTGTGCCGCTGATATTGATGACGCTTGCCATGTTCGTGGTCAGCGTGATTACACTGGGTGTTCTGGCACCGGTAACCATGGCGGGTTATATTCATTCCATTCTGCTGCTGGTCAGAGAGAATCGTGAGCCTAAAGTGCAGGATATTTTTTCACAGATGCGTCTTTTCCTGCCCCTTTTGCTTTTCGGAATAGTGGTTTTGATCATCACCATGATCGGGTTCCTGCTTCTTTTTCTGCCCGGGGTGGCTTTCGTCCTTGCCGTTTCTTTCTGCTGCCTCTATATGCTGCCTCTCATGACAGACAGCAAAATGGCGTTGGTGGATGCCGTTAAAAAGAGTTTTGCAATGGTTACCCAAGGAAAACTGGTGGATCATATCCTGGTTTTTATCCTGTTTGCGGGTATTACCGCCGTGGGAAGTTCCATATTTATCGGCACGCTCTTTACCCAGCCGCTGGCAACTTTGTTTCTCATGTCGATTTACAATCAACTTGATCGAGAAGGCAAATCAGCACCTGTCGCCTCCGCACCTCAGGCAGAATAATGACGCCTCCGGGTCAATCGGGGTCCGCTCCAGAATTTCAGAGCTGATGCAGTCCTTAGGGCTCGTGCAAATCCTTAGTAATTGTGTCATGATGTAGTGCTGTAGTGCATCAGGGACTGCCTAAAAAGCAGCATAGGCTTTTATTCTGCCGCTCCTGGTACTTTCACAGTGCCTTGAAGGGCTGCATTCAGGTACCCCCGGTTCCATAAGAGCCTGATTCAAGTTTCAAACTTTACTGCCGGTATACAAAATCAACAAGGTATAACTATTTTTAATTTTTTATGAAGGATACTAAAATTTTTTACAATATTTTTAGTCTGGAGAATAAAACAAATGGGTATGGACATAACCGTTAAAATTGGTGGTGAAGCCGGCCAGGGATTACAGACGGTGGGAAACCTTTTGGCACTGGTTTGCCGGGAGGCCGGACTGTATATGATGGCGATCAATGATTTTGAGTCCAGAATAAGAGGGGGACACAGTTTTTTCCAAATTCGTGTCTCTGATCAACCCGTGGGTGCACCTCATCATAAGGTACATCTCCTTTTGGCGTTGAATCAGGAGACGTATGACCTCCACGGAAAGGAGATGGTGCCCGGCGGGCTTGTCGTTATGGATGGAGATAAAAAAACGGTTGAAAAAAGCAGTTGCGTGGTCCCATTTGGCGACCTGGCCAAAAAAGCAGGCAGCAAAATTTTTGCCAATACGGTTGCAACCGGTGCTTGCCTTTCTCTTCTGGGAGCCTCTTTTGATCTTTTTAAAACCATTCTTTTAAAGCGATTCGGACAAAAAGGTGCGGATATTATAGAGAAAAATATTCATGCCGGTGAGCTGGGCTATCAGGCGGTCAAGGATGTGTCTTTTAAATGGGCATTTGAGTGGAAGCCGGATACTCCCAGGGGCTCGCTTATGACCGGTTCCAAGGCCATAGCCCTGGGTGCGCTTGCCTCCGATTGTCGTATTGCAGCCTTTTATCCAATGTCTCCGGCCACCGGCATCATGACCCAGCTTGCTTCATTTGCAGATCATTTCCCCCTTGTCGTTGAACAGGCGGAAGACGAAATTGCCGCCGTAAATATGATCATCGGGGCATCTTTTGCCGGCGTAAGAGCCATGGCATCCACATCCGGCGGTGGTTTTTGCCTGATGACCGAAGGCCTGGGCCTTGCCGCAATGACGGAAACCCCCATTGTCATTGTCAATGCGCAAAGGCCCGGGCCCTCCACCGGCCTTCCCACACGCACCGGCCAGGGGGATTTGCATTTTGTCATCCACGCTTCTCAGGATGAGTTTCCGAGATTTGTTTTTGCCCCCGGGACGCCGGAGGAAGCATTTGACGTAACTGTCAGAGCCTTTCATTTGTCAGAAAAATACCAGGTCCCTGCCATTATTCTTTCGGATAAATATCTTGCCGATTCTATTTTTACGGTGGGGAAAAAGCTGCTTGCACCGGAATCCATTCAGCGATTTATCGTAACGGATGATGATATAAAAGATCCTGAACAGTACAAACGCTTTGCCGTCACATCCACCGGTGTTTCACCACGGGCCCTTCCCTGCGCCGGCAAATCCCTGGTTGTGATATCGAGTGATGAGCACAGGGAAGACGGGCATATCAGTGAAGAAATAGAAGACAGGCTGAACATGGTTCATAAACGGAATGCAAAGGTGCCCCACATGATCCGGGAGATGAATCCTCCGGAAAAATATTATGGTGAGGCTGAAACACTTCTCGTGAGTTGGGGTTCCACCCGGGGAGCCGTCAAAGAAGCTGTCGATAAGCTGAGAGAAGAGGGAATCGATGTCGGAAGTCTGAATTTTGTGGATTTATGGCCGTTTCCATCTGACAAGGCAGAGGTAGCCCTGAAAAAAGCCAAACGGTTTTTTGTGGTTGAGCAGAACGCTACGGCCCAGTTGGGCCTGCTTTTAAAGGAGCAGATCGGCCTTTGTTTCTCGAAGGCGATATTGAAATATGACGGCAGACCGTTTTTTCCAAATGAAATCGTTGAAAGCTTCAAACACTATGCGAGGTGATAAGATGAGTAGTATTAAGGCGTTTGAATCATCCTATGAAAACCAGTGGTGCCCCGGGTGCGGAAATTTCGGTATTCTGGCGGCCATGAAAGATGCCTTTGTCAGCCAGGAAATCCAACCGGAAGATGCGCTTATTATATCCGGTATCGGTCAGGCCGCCAAAACGCCGCATTTTTTAAAATGCAACATGTTTCATAGCCTGCACGGCCGGGCCCTGCCCCTTGCCACCGGCGCCAAAATGGCCAATCATGCTTTAAAAATACTGGTGAATACGGGCGACGGCGACTGTTATGGCGAAGGCGGCAATCATTTTATGCATGCCATTCGGAGAAATGTCGACCTAACCGTTCTGGTTCACAACAACAGGGTCTACGGGTTGACAAAGGGCCAGGCTTCGCCCACATCGGATTTTGGCATGATTACCCCCATTCAGCATCATGGCGTCATTTCCGAACCCTTTAACGGGCCGGCTGTTGCGCTTTCCCTGGGTGCCGGGTTTGTCGCACGCGGATTTTCAGGCAATACAACCCACCTGAGCCGGTTGATCCGGGAGGGCATGAAGCATAAGGGGTTCAGCCTGATCGATATCCTGCAGCCATGTGTGTCTTTTAATAAGGTCAATACATACGACTGGTATCAAAGACGTGTGTATGATCTTTTTGAAGAAAATTACGCGCCGGATAATTTTGAAAATGCCATGACGCTTGCCAGGCAGCGGGGCGATAAAATACCCATTGGAATCATATATGAAAAAGAGAAGCCAACCTTTATGGAGCGTATTGAAAAATTTGCTCAAGGTCCTTTAATCTTGAGAAAATATGATTCTGGAAAACTTCAGGCCTTTCTGGAGCAGGGGTGAAAGACAAAAGGTTGTGCCATGCGTTTTAGAGAAGAAAAAGATACCATGGGAACCATTCATGTCCCTGAAGATGCTTATTTCGGACCGCAAACCCAGCGGGCTGTGGAGAATTTTCCCATAAGCGGTTTAAGATTCCCAATAGAATTTACCCATGCGCTTGCGCTGATTAAGAAATGTTCCGCCTCTGTCAATTTTGAGCTTGGACAACTGGATGTGAAAATATCCAGGGCCATAATATCGGCGGCCCGGGAGGTCATGAACGGGAAATTCGATGACCAGTTTGTTGTAGATCTCTTCCAGACCGGTTCGGGGACTTCCACAAATATGAATATGAACGAAGTCATCACCTCCCGGGCAAACGAGATACTTACCGGTAAAAAAAACGGTAAGTCCCCAGTTCATCCCAACGATCATGTCAACCTGGGCCAGTCGAGCAATGATGTCATTCCCTCAACAATGCATATTGCGGCGTTGCGGGCCATCAATGTTTACCTGATTCCATCTCTGCAATTGCTGCATACGACAATTCTACAGAAATCGGCAGCATTTGATGAGATCCGGAAAATTGGCAGAACCCACCTGCAGGATGCCGTCCCCATGACCCTTGGTCAGGAATTTTCAGGGTTTGCCAGGCAGGTGGAGCTGGGTGTTCAACGGATAAAGGGCGTTGAGTCAAGGCTCGCGGAGCTTGCTTTGGGCGGTACGGCCGTCGGGACCGGTTTGAATACCCACCCGGAGTTCGGCGCAAGGGTGATCCGGCTTGTTGCCGAACATACCGGTCTGCCGTTTACTTTGGCTGTAAATTTTTTTGAAGCCCAGGCGGCCCGGGATGCGGCCGTGGAGGCCAGCGGCGTTTTAAAAACAATCGCCGTCAGCCTTGTAAAGATTGCCAACGATATCCGATGGCTGGCTTCAGGCCCCAGATGTGGACTGGGAGAAATTACGATCCCTCCGCTTCAACCCGGTTCTTCGATTATGCCGGGAAAGGTTAATCCTGTCATCCCCGAGGCAGTGATTCAGGTGGCTGCCCAGGTCGTCGGGAACGATACTGCCATTACCATCGGCGGACAGGGCGGGAGTTTTGAGCTTAATGCCATGCTGCCGGTCATTACCTATAACCTGCTGCAGTCCATTGATTTGCTGACCGCCGTATCTGACGTCTTCGCCCGGAAATGCATAGCCGGTATTTCTGCAAATGCGGAGCAATGCGAAGCGTACATAGAACAGAGCCTTGCTCTGGCAACCTGTCTGGTTCCTCATATCGGGTATGACAGGGCATCTGAAATCGCAAAAAAGGCCCACAAAACCGGTAAAACCATCCGGGAAACCGCAGCTATGGAAGAGGATTTACCAGAGGGCATGCTGGCACGGATTTTTAATGAGCAATAGAAAAGCTGTGGATGGTTGCATATGCCGGTACAACGATATAGATCTGATTTTACAGGGTTTTTTATGAGCCCATCTTTTTTTTGAGAGGAAAAAATGACGGAATTTTTGTTTATCATAATTGCAGCGGCAATCATATTTATTTTATTATGGATCGGGCTCTATAAAAGGAGTAAAGCAAAAGCAGCGGCTTCCTATAGCTGCAGTGATTGCGGTGAAAGAGACTGCAACTGTCAAAAAGATACGCCCGGTCCCTGAAGCCATTCAAAAGGATGCGTCTGGAAAGGCCATCTCCCTACGGCAGCAGATCCTCCCGGACAGGCGAGAATACCTCCACGGCCACGGAATTTTCCAGGATTTTTGCGCCGTGCTCCACATCTCCGGGTATGCACCAGCTGTCTCCTGTTTTAACATCATATACTTTTCCGTCGATGTGCAGCCGGATATGCCCCATGACCAGATACCCGGTCTGCTCATGAGGGTGGGTGTGGCTGGGTAAATCACCGCCGGCCTTCAGAATGAACTCGGCCATCAAAGTTTTTTCACCATGGCAAATGGTTTTTATTTTGATCCCGGGCATGGGTTCGTTATAGCCATCCGGATTGCTTTTGGTAAACATTATTTATTTCCCTCCTGTTTTGGTTGTTTTTTTAGTCTGCAATAAGGCTGCATCCCTCCAGATACAATCAGTGTATCGTGAAATTGCGGTAATGTCATCAGAATTTGTGCTTTATGGGAAAGTCTGAGATATGAATTTTGAGTAATGTGGTAGTGTAAAATTCTGCCGGAAAATGTCTGGGAGAAAAAAATAGCTGTTTTACGCCCGCAGGTGCGGTTGCCTTTTGACATTGATACAGGATTGTCGTAATGTCCTCACCCTGAATAATAAATAGGAAACTGTTTTTCCAAACACAGGAGAGCGTTTATGACGGACAATCAAAAAAAAGTTCGCATCCTTTCCGGCATACAGCCGTCGGGAAAGCTGCATTTCGGCAATTATTTCGCAATGATGAAGCCGATGATCAAAGCCCAGGAGACATCACTTCTATTCTGCTTTATCGTCAATTTTCACGCCTTGACTACAGTCAGGGAGGGTAAAATCCTGAAAAAACAGACCCTTGATGCGGCCATGGATTTTTTGGCCCTGGGTCTGGATCCTGAAAAGTGCGTGTTCTGGGTGCAGTCGGATGTACCCGAAGTGGTGGAACTTACATGGATTTTGTCCTGCATTACCTCCATGGGGCTCTTGGAACGATGTCATTCCTATAAAGACAAGGTTTCCAAGGGATTTATTCCCACCCATGGACTGTTTTCCTATCCGGTGCTCATGGCCGCGGATATCCTTTTGTATCAGTCTCAGATCATCCCGGTGGGAAAGGATCAGAAGCAGCATGTGGAGGTGACCCGGGATATTGCCGAACGATTCAATCACCTTTACGGAGATACTTTTGTGCTGCCCGAACCGCGCATCGAAGAGACCGTTTCCGTGGTGCCGGGTATCGACGGTCAGAAGATGAGCAAGTCCTACGGCAATACCATTGATATCTTCTCGGAAGAGAACATAATGCGCAAGCGGATTATGCGCATTGTTACCGACGCCACGCCGGTGGAGGCCCCTAAGGATCCGGAAAAGTGCAATGTGTTCAAGCTCTATAAATTGTTTGCCTCGCCCGATGAAGTGGCGGAGCTGGACCGGATGTACCGGCAGGGAGGAACCGGTTACGCCGTTTCCAAACAGATGCTGTTCGAAAAGGTAATGGCCTGCTTCAAGCCCTATCGGGAAAAACGAATTCAACTGGAAAAGGAGCGAAAGTACGTCGAAGATATTCTGGCCCAGGGCGCTGAAAAGGCTCGATACTATGCTTCTAAAACACTGCAGAAGGTTCGTAGAAAAACAGGTCTTACCTATAAAAAACATTGATGTGTCAATACTTGTGCATCTGTTGCGACAGGTTGGATTTCGTTCTTTGAAAAATTACGTTTATTGTATTTTTAGAATCTTCAAAATGAGATTTTAATGGAGATATCAAGCTAATAGAGCAATATACGCAGGGATTAGGTATAGTTCATTTTCGGCCGTTTTTGATGAATTAAAAATATTTTTATCATGAAGGCCGGAACACGAAGAAATCATTATGGTTTTATTAATCGTTGCTACGGGTTTTATCTTCATGGAAAAATTAGATTGCAGATAAAAAGGAGTTAAAAAAAATGAGTAAAATATATCCTGATTCCAAAGTAGAAATTCAAGGTTTTACTGCAAAATTTTATGATAATCTGCTGAATTTCACTACATTTGGAGGTTATAGCCTTTTGATAAGAAAAGCCATTCATTCAATGAAGATAAATCAAGACGATAAAATTCTTGATTTCGGTGCCGGATCGGGAAGAAATGACCTCTTGATGAATAAATACCTTTCCGGAAAGGGTGAAATTCTTGGACTGGAAATTTCCGAATTGATGATAGCTCAATTTGAAGGTAAAACTCAAAAGCTCAAGAATATAAATGTAATTAATCAACGAATTGACCAGCCGTTTGAACTCGAAAAAAAATATGATAAAGTTTTTATCTCATTTGTGTTTCACGGTTTTCCCTTTGAGATCCAAAAAAATATTATCCGTAATGCCTTCAACGCTCTAAAACAAAATGGTGAATTTATTATTTTTGATTTTAATGAATTTGTTACTGCCAAGACACCGCTCTATTTTAGAATTCCTTTCAAAATAATCGAATGTAAATATGCTTTTGAATATGTGGAACGAGACTGGAAACAAATCATATCCGAATTTGGTTTTAACGATTTTCAGGAAAAGTTATTTTTGAGAAAACACATTCGTTTATTAAAAGCAAAAAAATGAAGAAGTTGTAAAAAGCAAGAATATGAAAAAGAGGAGTTAGCCATGAGACTGCTGATGATTTATACTGATAAATTTGCTTATAAAACCCGTATTAAGAATTTGGAATCAGTTGAACAATACGACGAGAGTGAGGAGATAGAAAATGCACTTGTCGGCTTCATTCAGGTAGAGCAAAAAGATGAAGATAATATCGCCAGGGTTGAAACCAAAATGATTAAAAACCTGAAATGGGCAGCTAAGAAAAATGAAACGAACAAGATTGTCTTACATTCTTTTGCTCATTTATCTTTGAGCAAAGCAGATGAAGAGATAACAAAAGAGATGTTTGATCGAGCAGCTGAAAGAATGAATAATTCAGGGTATAATGCTTCACAAACACCGTTCGGTTATTTTTTGGATCTGGATGTTCAAGCTCCGGGAAAATCATTGGCAAGAGTTTTTAAGGAATTTTAAAAAACAGAAGGTGTTGCTAAACTTGTCAAGACGGGGTTTGGCTATAAATTGGCTGAAGGCAGGTATGCGGGAAAACAATCAACACAGCGGTCGTGTTCATTGTTTTTAAAAGATGTCGTCAATAATGCGTATAATATCTGCAGGGCGTTCACTCAGGGCCCTTGCTCCGTTTTTTTGCAACTCCTTCATCGGGCGGAACCCCCAGAGTACACCGACAGAAAACATCCCGGCGGCAATGGCCGTTTTCATATCAACAGCACTGTCGCCAACGTAGAGGAAGGCAGACGGCGGCATGTTCAGGATGCGGGTAATTTCCAGGGCTCCGGAGGGATCTGGTTTGCGAGGGACATTATCACGTTGTCCGAGAACGGCACTGAAATTCCAGTTTGGTAGAAGTCCGGTCACAATTCGGCCGGTCAAATCGTGGGGCTTGTTGGAAAGAATTGCCAGTTTAAGATTGCGAGCGACAAGTTTGTCGAGCAGTTCGGGAATGCCCTTGTACGGTTTTGTTTTTACCATCGAGTTGCGGCCGTAATCTTCACTGAATTCCGCCACACATGCATTGATAACGGCCTCATTACGCTGCTCTCCGGGCAGTGCCCGTGTAATGAGCATCTTCACGCCATCGCCAACAAAATAACGGTACACATCCACATCATGGGTTTTAAACCCTTTGTTTTTAAGAACGCGGTTGGTCGCTCGACACAGGTCTTCAAGGGTGTCGAGCAAGGTGCCGTCAAGGTCGAACATGACCGCCTTTACCTGCATTGGTTTTCTCCGTTTTTAGTCATTGACAATCATTATCTGGTTTTGATTTATTCCAAGATTGACCGATGTTCCGTTTTCTATAAGACGTCGACCCTGCTGATGCGATACATCCGCAAAGACATCATCACCGTGAACGGTAACCCTGTATCGGATGGTGCTTCCCAGAAACTCTTTGCCGCTGACAGTGCTCTGGAATTGAATGGTATTATCCCCATTGTTTTTTGTGCCAACAGTGACGTTAATATTTTGAGGACGGAAAACCAGACAGCAGCTACCTGAATTCCTTTTATTACCATTGTCATTCACTGGAATCATCAAACCGTTATCGGCCTGGAACACCCATGCGTTTCCTGATTTTTCCAGTTTGCCTTCAAGTTTTTTATATTTAAAACATATCAACCATGCTGAACCATGATGAAACGGAGCGCTATAATCCGTATATCTTCTTGAGTGCTCTTTTCCTTGTGTTTTTTATTGTGATCTTTTGAGTATCCCATCCGCTTGCGGCGGGAAGCTTCATTTTATATCCAAGACCACGCTACTTTACACTATACCCCCTGGCACCAAGGCACGCTTTCATGGCCCGTTGATAATCCGAGCGTTTGGCAGTATTTTGTTCCTGAGTAACATTGCCTCCGGACCTGGTTGGATCAAAATCGGTCTGTTCCACCGCCCACCGGTGACACTCATACCGGTCGGTGGCCTGCAGGTCGGGACTCTGTCCGTTTTTGGGATAAATAAAAAGCTGCTCCGGAAGTTCCTGTTGTTCTACAACGTTAGACTCAGGAGGCGGATGGGTCACCACATATGCTCGACGCTCGGGCCGCCAGACGTAATAGACACCACCGGCATAGTAGTATGGAAGTCCGCCAACCCATATTGTTGTATAATATGACGGTAAAATCGGTACAACAAGACCGAATGGTGGGATGACGATGCGAAAATGGAGTCCTGACGGGCGATACCACACACCGCCGTGAAAATAATAGTTCAGATTTTGATAGGGAAAAACGCGATATCCCCGAGGTAAAACTTTTACCGCCCTCCCGCGCGAAGGATAATATCGATTATGACGATGGCGTTTATCCTTCTTATATCCCTGATTACGGTAATATTTTTCTCCCTTTGTGTTATCCTGACGCCGGGTCCGATCAGCAAATACCGGTGCAACCGCCCAGGAAAGAACTATCGTCAGCATCATACATACACATACAACTCGATTTTTCATTATAACCCTGCCTTTTTCAGGTGTTCCGCCGTTGCCTACCAGGTCGCATTGACCGTGTAGCCCCGGCCCTCAAGACAGGCGGCCATGGCCCGTCGATAATTCCGTGCCTGTCTTTCGATATTTGCCGTCTGTTCATATTGCTGCCGATTATACCGGTCCTGCAGTAGTTTTGCCTGGGCCTGACGTTCTGCGTCTGAAACACTGCCGACAACAGCACCTGCCACAGCTCCGATTGCGGCGCCTGCAGCTTTGTGATGCGGGGCGCCTACAATTGCCCCTATAACCGCCCCTGTTACAGCACTGACAGCAGTATCGTGACCGGATGGAGGCTGCGGGAGGACTTCCACTTTCTGGTGTGGCGCCAGATGCGGCACACTCGGGTCAAAACCCGTCTCCCGTACCGCCCATAGATAACATTCGTATCGATCGCGCTCCTGCTGTTCAATCCCCTGTCCGTTGTTCGGATAAAAATAAATCCGTGTTGATGGTTGGGCCGGCTCTGTCGGTAAAGCTTCTATATATCGCGGCGATGATACGGCGCATGCAGAAAATGCAGCCACTGCCAATATTCCGGCCGATATACGCAAGAAGCCCCCAAACAACGCCCGGCCATTGAAATTTCTTTGTAATTTTAAGAACATTTGAGTCAACGCCTTTTTAAAAGTTCAGGATTTCAGCTCACTTAACAGCTCATAATTTTTATCTTTTCGAACTTCCAGTCGTTGGTTTCCATGGGGCGTGTCGAGGTCCACTCCTCGGTCAATTTCATTGGATGAGTAATGTTGCCGCTGATCAGTTCCCCACGTTTGTTATCCACCGTGTAGTCCATTAGAGATCATCCCGGCAGAATGCTTGTCGGCAAAGCCCGGGCCAGCATGACGTATCATGCACGGTCTCCCGGTAAATGATAAGAAACGGCAAGAATTTTTTTTTGAGATCGATGTAAAGAAAATTTTAACCGATTAAATCCCAATATGCAGCCGGGCCGGAAATCAAACGGAAATTTTTATCATCATACCCGCGGTTATGAATAAAATACCATATGGCTGGTTATTGTCAATACGGAATCTTGTTATTCAGCAATTCTCATTATGGGGCAGAACAATGCTCAAATCCTTAGACCGGCTGTTTCCGCCAACGTGTTTTCAATAGGTTATGAGCCATGGATTTCGAACTGAAACCGTAATAAGAATTGCTGCTTGCTAGTAACACGTATGTGGTTGCGTCATTAGGCCCGGATTATGTCTTGCCCTGCCTGGAAGGCCTCTTCCAGGCAGGTTGCCTGTTTTTGTGCGTCTCCTATAAAATCTATCCCCCGGCACAGGAGGGAACGCGACAGCGTTGTGTCGATGGCGTCAAAAAAGTACCGTACCGTGAGAAGGGCGCCGTCAAAAAGTTTTTTGCCCCGGGTGGCGCCTACGCTGATAAATAGTCCCTTGCGTTTGCCGCCCGGTTTGGCCGGCGATTTTTTATTCATCCAGTACCGCTTGACCCATAAGGACTGGCATCGATCCATGAAAATTTTAGTATGGGCGCTGACGGTGTAAAAGAAGATCGGCGAAGCCAGCATAATGCCTTCGCAGGTTTCCAGTTCGTCATACAGTACTTGAAAATCGTCCTGGATCACACATCGTCCGTTTTTTTTGCAGCCGTAGATTTCAAGACAGGGTGAAATTTTCATATCTCGCAGGAAATATTCTGTAACATTGGCACCTCCATCCCGTGCACCCCTGACCGCATGTTTGAGTAAGGTGTCGGTGTTGCCATTCATGCGGGGACTTCCATACACTGCTAGGATTTTATTCATAATGCATTTTTTCCCTTTTTAGTTCAAATTGTCTGAGGCAAAGCACCAGTTTACCGGTTGGCTCAGATATTGCCGGATATAATCCGACCTTGTATTTTGATAATTCCGGTAAAAATGTGGTTGATATACCGGGAATCACTCATCGGATTGGTATTACAGTGTCGGCTTCCGAAATAAAGGGTTTTATGGCGGTAAGTTCATTGGCCATAATGGGATGCCAGTCAATCCGGTAGTATATATCCGGGCCGAAAAAGGATGTTGGCGTAAAAACGGCCACGTACATTTCTTCCGGACTTTTCGGAAACTGCTCTATCCAGAGTGTTTTTTCGATTTTCAGATCGAAATCTTTCAAAATTCGCCGGCCCAGGCTGTATGCACAGTTGGTTGCAAATATACCAGTCTCCAAAGGGGTGGCCACCACCGCATAGGGTTTGAGATGCTCGATGTTTGGGAGAGCAAGGGTAAAATCGATGATCCGGATCCGCCATCCCTGGTTTTTTCTGTTTTTAGAACTTTTGCGGAATTCGTCACGCCTTCCGAGCCTGTATGTTCCATCAAAAAATATCATTTAAAGCAATTCCCCTGTTTTCAGCGTCTTGATGCTCAGACGCTATTAAACCTTGACAATTATCAACGGTTAAGAATAGAACCTTTTCGATGAATTTATGAAATAATTGCCAAAAGATGAATGCCCGGCCCTGCGGCTTGTTTTTATTTAAGGAAAAGATAACCGGTTTTAATTTAAACGGATTAAATCGTTTAACAGGTTCACCAAAACTATTATAAGGGAATGACAGCCTACTCTTCAAGGAGAAATTTTGATGAAAAATGTAAACAAGAGGTTGAAGTTGATGATTCATGCTGGATTGATACTGTTTCTAATGCTGTTTGCTTGTACTACGGCCACAGCACAGGAAAAGGATGAAGATACAAAAAAAGCCGTCGTTGTAAACGGGGTGGTTATTGGCCAGGCCGAAATTGACAGGGAGTTTGCCGAGGTAGAAAAACAGGCGTTGGCCCAGGGGCAAAAAATTCCCGATGATCGGATGGAGCAAATCAGGAACAGTATCCTTGATAACCTCATCAACGAGGAATTACTTGTTCAAGAGAGCAAGAATCATGGAATTAAAGTTGAACCGGCAGAAGTTGAGGCTGCTTTTGCCGACATTCAGAAAAGATTCAATGATGCGGATGCTTTAGAAAAAGCTCTTGCGGAATCAAATATGACCGCAGATGAACTGAAAATTAAAATAAAGCGGGGGATTGTAGCCAAAAAATTGATTGACAGCCAGGTTATTAACACCATTGTTGTTTCGGAAGCGGAAAATCGGGCGTTTTATGATGCACATCCTGAATATTTCAAGCGGGCCGAACAGGTAAAAGCCAGCCATATTTTGATTAAGTGTGATTCAAGTGCTGAAGTATCAGTCAAAGACGAGGCGAAAAGAAAGATTAAGGATATTCAGAAAAAGCTCAATGACGGTGAATCGTTTGCCGAACTGGCAAAGCAGTTCTCAGATTGTCCGAGCAAAAAACAGGGTGGAGATCTGGGCTTTTTTGAGCGAGACAAAATGGTCAAGCCCTTTGCAGATGCGGCATTTGCATCACAAATTGGTGAAACCACCGACATAGTTGAAACCGACTTTGGTTTTCACCTGATCAGGGTTACAGATAAAAAAGCAGCATCGACAGAAGGATATGAAACCGTAAAAGAGAAAATCGACAGTCATTTGAAGCAGGGAAAAATTAAGGAGGCAGTTGGAAATTATATTGAAAAACTGAGGGAAAAAGCAGCCATAGAAAAATGAACTTTTGAATCTGTTCACAATTGAAGATTCATGGGTTCAACGTTTTGGCTGTATTGGTTAGATAAACGCCGATGCTGACAAAGACGGCGCCCACCAGCAGCGACAGGGTAACCGGTTCCGCCAGCAGGAGCCATGCCAGAAAAATGGCGCTGACCGGCACGAAATTAATAAACAGTCCGGCCTTGGTGGGGCCGATTGATTTGATTCCCTCGTAATACCAGACAAATCCCACTACCGTACCGAAAAAAGCCAGGAAGAAAAGACTCAACCAGTCAGCCGGCACATAGTTCTTCCAGTCGCTGAACATCCCCTCGCGGTATGCCGGGACAAACAGGGTCAGGGTTCCCACTGTCGATGAATAGAAGATCGAAACCAGCGGCGACAGGGACCCAACAATGGTTTTGCCGAGAAGGGAGAAGGCGACCCAACTTGCCACACATCCGAATATAAGGATTTCACCGATTCCCAGACTTCCATTGGAAAAAAATGTAATATCACCCCGTGATATTACGATTATCGCGCCGGTGATAGAAATTATAATACCGACAAGCCGGGTGACGCCTAATTTTTCCTTGAAAAACAGGGCTGAAAAAAGGGCGATCAGGATTGGATTTACGGCGATTATGAGAGCGGCTCTCCCGGCTTCAATTACCTGAAGTCCTTTGAAAAACATGATGTTATAGGCAAATACACCGGTCAGCCCCAGCAGTACCACTGCAATGATTTGTCTGGAATTGATGAGCGGAATTTTGCCTTCGGCCCTGCGGGTCAGTAAATAAAGAAATATGGATGCAATCAGAAAGCGCAGGAAGGCAGCCGAACAGGGGCCGACATTTCCAGCGATCATTCTGCCGGCAACAAATGTTCCACCCCAGAAAAATGCGGTTAGCAGCAGTTTGATATAGATGAGCATAATGCTAGCGTTTTGAAAAAAAGGGGAAATCAGGGGCGCGGGTTTCAGCTCCGGCTACTAAACCCGATTATCAATTTAGTGGTTTTTTAGTTTTTCAATCGACAATCAGCAATAATAAATCAATCCCAAGTGCCGTATCCTGACTGTCAAATAGTAACTCCGGTCAGTTCACTGTAAAGGCTTTGATCTTCGGTAAGGGCGAGTCCGTCCTCGAAGTCAATTTTGTTTTTGTTATAAAGCTCGGCGATTGCGGCATCCATGGAAGTGAAATCTTCGGCGCCCACCTGAAGTTGTGCCCTGATCTGGCGGGCCTTTTCTTCTCTGATGAGATTTTTTACACGGTAGCTGTTCACCAGTTTTTCGATGGCCAGAATTCGGCCATGGTTGTTTTTCAGTGGAATAAGCCGCTGGGACAGGGAGAGCAGGAGAGAATCGGCCAGCATCAGGCGGATAAGACTCTGTTGATAAGGTTCAAACATGTTGATGACACGGTCGATAATTGATGTGCTGTTGTCCGAATGGACCGTGCTGATCACCAGATGTCCCGTGTTGGCTGCCTGGAGTGCTATTTCAAACGTTTCCATATCCCGCATTTCGCCTAGGACAATGACGTCCGGAGATTGCCTGAACACATGTCGGATACCTTCGACAAACGAAGGGGTGTCTCGGCCGATCTCTCTTTGATTGATATTGCTTTTCCGGTGATTATGCAGGTATTCAACCGGGTCTTCAAGAGTGATGATATTGCAGCGCCGGCAGGAGTTGATATAATCGATCATGGCGCAGAGAGTCGTACTTTTGCCATGCCCGGCAGGCCCGGACACCAGTATCAGGCCTTGGGGTTTCAGACAGAAATCTTTCAGCCATTCGGGCAGGTTGAGTTCCTTAAACGAAGGCAGGGTATCGAGAATGGGACGCAGTGCAATGGAGATCGAATTTCGCTGACGATAAATATTGACCCGAAAACGTCCGATTTCAGGATAGGTGACACCGATATCAAAGTCGTTTTTGTTTAAAAATTCATTCCAGTCGGAATCCGGAAGCAGTTCCCTGGCGTATTTTTCACAGTTCGCCGGCGTAAGAGGCGCCATGGTAAGCCTTTTCAGTTCATTGCGAATACGGATCGACGGCGGAGCACCGGCCGTGAACAGCATATCGCTGGCACCCGATTTTACGAGATAGCGCAGCATGGATACAAGCCTGGGGGCTTCACCCATTTTGTCCAGGGTGGCTCTGGCTACCTTTTCAAGGGCCCGACCGGACAGATTCTTTTTTGTGTCTGAACGGATACTGCTGGTTGCGGCTTCCATCATATAGGCGGGTACGACAACCGGCTTTATTTTACGGCCAAGGGAAAATTCCAATTCGTTGATAGTAACAAAATCCTGCGGATTCACCATGGCCAGGGTTATGGTCGAGTCATCGACTGCAATGGGCAGAACCTTGAGTGAAGTAATTTTGTCCACCGGCAGAACTTTCAGTACACTTTGATCGACATCCAGCTTAAACAGGTTGGCACTGGGGACACCAAGTTGTTTGCTCAGGAAATTA
>CAYQNS010000063.1:0-19860 GCA_964418755.1 uncultured Desulfobacteraceae bacterium | reverse complement strand
CCATTGTTTCGGATATCCAGCTCTATATCGATCTCCATGGATACCCGATTCGGGGGCGCGAACAGGCGGATCATTTGTTCGACAGGCGGCTGAAAAAAATGCTTGAGGCTGAGACAAAAAATGAATGAGCGTTTTATGTCAGGGCTCTACAAGACCCTGATCATACTCAGTGACTACCTGCCCGAAATCGTCGTGGGCGGTGGCTGGGCACCGTTTCTATACGACCGTTACCTTTTTAGGAATCGGCAACATGAACCTGTTTTCACGCGGGATATTGATTTCATGGTCAAACCAACAATCCCCCTTATAGGCCAAAAGACTGTGGATCAACTTCTGGTGGAAGCAGGTTTAAGGGCGAAATTTAAGAGCAGGGAGAATCCTCCGGTTATCCATTATGAGGGCACCATAGAGGGAAGCGATGTTGAAATTGAATTTTTAACCGATCAAACCGGTTCTAAGCCGGACGCTGTACTCGAGGTTCAGGAAGGCCTTCATGCCGAAGCACTCAGATATGTTTCTCTGCTCGTCGAAAACATATTGGCCTTGACCATTGATGATACTGATTTGATGAACGCCCCGGCACCGTTGGCTGTGACAGTGAAAGTACCAACGCCCGCCGCTTATATCTTTCAAAAGGGGCTCATTTTCAAACGGCGACGGGATCAGCCCGTCTTGACGCACCAGGTGTTTTAAATCACAGATAGTGGTTTCATTTTAGCGATCTATTTAGTTACAACAATTGGATTGCCCATGGATGACCGTCATTTCCGTCAACTGCTGGATTTTTACCAGTTCTCATGGCGTGGATACCGAAAAGTCAGAAAAGGGGTCAAGAAACGAATTCGCCGCCATATGCAGGACCTGGGGTGCAGCAGCATGGACGCATACCTGGAGATCCTTACCGCATCTTCGGAGCACTGCCGCCGCTGCCGGCTCCTGATGGCCGTTTCCATCAGCCGCTTTATGCGCGACCTTCCCCTGTGGCTGGAATTACAGCACGCCTTTTTGCCTGAACTGGCGCGTCTGTTCCCGGAAACCCTTCACCTCTGGTCTGCCGGATGCGCCTGCGGAGAGGAGGTTTACAGCTTCAAGATGATCTGGCACCTGTTCATGAAGCAGCATGCGAATGCACCTGGACTTAAGGTGCTGGCTACGGATATCAATTCGGAAAATCTTGAAAGGGCTGCTGTAGGTGAATATCCCTTAAGCAGTTTAAAGGAAGTGCCGGTATCCATGCGCCATGCATACTTCACCCCTTTTAAAGGAGGGCGGCGCTATCGTGTCAGGCCCATACTCAAAGAGGGGATCCAATGGGAGCAACGTAATCTTTCGGGCGCATTGCCGGAAAAAAAATTTCATATCATTTTTTTGCGTAACAATGTGTTGACCTATTACCGGGGTGCGCTCAAAGAAAAGACCATGGAAGCCATTACAGGCCTGCTGGTCTTGCGGGGGATGCTCATCATCGGCGACGGTGAAACCCTGGAATTCAGGAAACTGGGGCTGGCCCCCACCGGTCATCCGAACGTTTACAGGAAATAGGGAACAGGCTCTTATTGGTTTCAGAAATCAGATTTAATAAACCGCGACCAGGCACCAAACAGCAAAAAACCGACGGAGGCAAAGACGGCAGCGACAGCCGTCAGTACCCGGCAGGTGGGGTACCCCGGGATCGATGCGGATTCCGTACCGGCCGCGCCGATAAAACATCCACCGCCGCCACCACCGCTGGTGGTGGTGGATTCAACAGGATCGGCAGCAGGTTCCCGGCTGATGCTGCCAAGTCCGGAGGGATCGAGAATCATGGAATTGACCTGGCGGTCGTTGTCACCGGCACCGCCGTCCGTGAGCACGATGGTCACCTGATCCCGGGTCTCGTTAAAATCAATGTTGGTGCTGTAATCCTGCCAGCCGGATGCATCGCTGTAATTATACCATGTAGTATCTTCTGATGCGCCCTCCGGCAGGTAAACGGTCAGGACAACCGAACCGCCGGGGTTCAATGCCCTGACATTCATATCGATGAGTCCGTAGGGTAACACTCGGGGTCGATCCCCGGTGTCGTCTGTAAAGTCAGGGTCCACCGCTTCCAGACGGACCAGGTGTCCGCCGTCATGAACCTGAACGGCCAGGGGCTGATCATCAATGGAATAAAAGGTAACGGCATCGGCCGGGAACCCGGTGATACCATTATCCCGGACAAGCACATCGATCCGATCATTATCCTCGAAACCATCTTCATCCGTTACCATCAGGTTGAATGTCAGCACCATGTCATTATCCGAAACAGGCCCGGGCACAAAGGTTGGAACCGCAGCTGTCTCATCGGAAAGGACGATTTGGGGCCCGCCGGTCTGCGACCATTGGTAAACACAACTGCCGCCGTTCGGATCATAACTGGCGGATCCGTCCAGGGTAACGGTGCTGCCTTCCGTCACCGTCTGGTCAAACCCGGCTTTTGCCACCGGGGTCTGGGGGGGACTTGAATTTTCATCTGTCGGGCTGGTTTGATACTGGTATTCCATGATATTACTGAAACCGTCACTGTCGGCATCCTGCCCGGCATCATCGTTCAAAGGATCAAGGCCATATTCAATCTCCCAGGTATCAGGCATTTGATCGTTGTCGTCATCCGTGTCACTGTTGTTGCCGATGCCGTCGTTGTCGCTGTCAATCCATTCATCCGGATCATCGGGGAAGGCATCCTGCTCATTGGCCGCACCGTCCCCGTCGCTGTCTGCTGACACAAGATCATTGACGCGGATTGATACCGTATCCGAGTCTGTTAATCCGCCATTGTCGGTTACGGTCAATTGAAATGTCAAAATCGTCCCGGAGCTGGATACCTGGGGGGCGACAAAACCGGGTTTGACAACCGCCGGGTCAGACAGTGTAACCGACGGGCCGGCTGTCTGGTGCCAGTGATATGTCACAATGGTCCCGTCCCCGTCAGCAGAACCTGAACCGTCAAGAACCACCGGGTCTCCTTCGGCAATGATCCGGTCGGAACCGGCATTTGCAGCAGGCGGGTTGTTTTGACTCTGCGCTGTTGAATAATACACCTCATTGGAATCCCCGCTTTCAGCTCCGGAACTGTTAAAGGCGCGCACTACAAAATAATAGGCGCTTTCCTCATCGAGATTCTCAATGGTACATCTATTTTCAGGGCCTGACCAGGTCGGGGAAGAGTAGTCGTAGCTGTCACCGGATTTATGAGAAAAAACCCGATATCCGACCAGATCAGACTCCGTATTCGAATCCCAGGCCAACTGAATCTGAGCCGCTAAAGCCGTAGAGCTGAAAAAAACCATCAAAATGATCAACCGGAACATCCGGACAAATGGATGATACAGACATTGTGATTTTTTTAGCCCGATATTAAAAAAACAAAAATACTGTATAAATTTATCCTGCAGACACTGCACTGAAAAAAGTTCATTTGCATCCTGTTTGTTCATCCTGCCGCCTTATTTTTATTTAGTATATTCGCATATCAACTGGTCTCCATTCTACACCTTAATCAGTACAGCATTTTTCATGCCATATAGTTATCTATCTTGTTTTATTATAAAACATGGTATTAAAGTTCATTGATATCAGTTCAGACTTACCAAGTGTTACAAATATTGCGCACCCACGCACATTTTTTCCCACAAAAAGACGTTGCACATTGGCGGGTAAGGGCTTAACATAACGACCGGTAAGGGCTCGGGGATAAGGTTTAAAAATTCAGCAATATAAAATTTTCGGTTTACGAATCCATAATGAAGCACGTAAAAATCAGATCAAAATTCGGCATTACCAGTAAACTGTTTACCTGGTTTTTAAGTATCGTGCTTATATTTTACGGAACGATTCTGCTCCTCTATGTTAATGCCCAGCAAATAGTAGGCTTGTCGGAACAGATCGTAAACACAAATTATCCAATTACCGCCTACTCAAAAAAAATGACCGAGAATCTTCTTTCTCTGGAGGAAAACGATACAAAGTATCACCTGCTTTATAAAAAGGAGTATTTTGATTTCTTTATTTCGGCTCAAAAAAAATTTGAAAAAAATCTGGCCGGCATTCTGGATCTGAAATCAAAAGGGATGCCGGTTTCCAAACAATGGCAAAATATTTATATCGACTACAAAAGCGTTACGGGTACACTTGAAATTTCCCGGGACAAAACGCCCTCTGACGCCTTGTGGATTCCCGAATCCGTGATAAACGGCTGGATGCGGAAAATCTCCCTGGCCAGAAATCAAAATGAGCAGGCGGTTCAGGATGCCACCCTGGAGCTGAATCGTCGAGGCCTGATGACCGCCAGAAACGGGCTTGTCGGACTTGGAATTGCCAGTGCAGCGGGTTTAATCGGCATATTTTTTCTGGCGTATTCCATGATTCGTCCCCTGCGTGAATTGCGAAAGGGCATCCGGGCCGTCTCAAAAGAGGGGCCCAACCTGCCGATTCGGATCAGATCAAAAGACGAATTCGGCGAACTGGCCGATACCTTTAATGAAATGACCGCACTGTTAAAGGAAGAAGAAGAAATGCGCTCGGATTTTATCGCCATGCTGAGCCACGAAATAAGAACACCATTGACATCCATCCGGGAATCAGTAAACATGCTTACGGAAGAGGTACTGGGGCCCGTCAATCAGCAACAGAAAAAATTTCTTGCCATCGCCGGTACGGAAATTGTTCGAATGAGTGACTTGCTGAACCGTCTGATGTTTGTATCACGTCTTGAATCAGGCGGGCTTGCTCTGGAGCCCCGTCGGATAGAAGTGCCCGATTTTATATCAGAATGCATTCTACATGTGTCTTTGCCGGCCAGGTCAAAAAATATTGCAATCGAAACAGACGCACCACCGAACCTGCCGAATGTGATGGCAGACCCCGATCAACTGCAACGGGTACTTTCAAATCTCCTGAGAAATGCTGTCAAGTTTTCAGACAGTGGCGGCAAAATCAAAGTGACCGCCGCGCTTGATAAAAACGACCGGAATGTCATCTTTTCTATCTCAGATAACGGCCCGGGTATCCCGGAAACAGAACAGTCACTGATATTCAACAAATATTACCAGGCACGGGGAATGAGGAAGCAGGCAGACGGTGTGGGACTCGGTTTGAGCATTTCAAGGCAGATCGTTAAAGCGCATAAGGGAGATATTATGGTCTCAAGCCTGGTTGGAAAAGGCAGCACCTTTTATTTTACGATACCGGTGGCCCGGACGGAAACAGCAAAATGAATTTAATGAAAAAATCCAAAAAAATTGAACTGTTTTTGATTCCCCTCATAGTAATCTGCTGCGGATCATTTTTTATGGCAGGATGCGGTCATATATTTTCAAAGGCTGTTTTTCCATGGGAAACATTGCATGGCAAAGATTTAAAAACGATTAAAAAAGGCAACCAGGCCATGAAAGCGGGTGATATAAAAAAAGCTCGAAGTATTTTTCAAGACCTCCGGCAACAGGCCACGGACCCTGTTATTCAGCAAAGATCCTTATACGGACTGGCCTGTGCCGACCTTGCCCTGGCATCCAATGCCACTGAATTCAAAACGGCCATTAAACTGTGGGATCAATGGATCAAACAGATCCCGCCCGGCAGGGAAGGCGGTGACCCGCACCTGATTTACCCGCTGCTGGTATCCCGGTTAAATGGAAAAAAGGCGTTTAACGCCAGGTTGCAAGCTTTAAAGTCACAAATGCAGGAAAAAAATAACAAAAACCTTCAAGCAAAAGATCAAGACATTGAGGCACTCAACACAAAGCTTGAAATTAAAAATCTGGAAATCAGCAAACTGGAACAAAAACTCCATGATCTGAGAATCCGAATTCAGACCCTGGAACACCAGATCAATGCCATGAAAACCATTGACCAGAAAATACAGAAGAAAAAAGAAGAAATTTCAACCCCATGAACCATACCAAGAAAAAAAATACCGCCTTGCAACGTACGATTCTGATCGTGGATGACGATTTGAACGTGCTGGAAGTCCTGGAAGCACGGCTGATCTTTGCCGGTTATAAAACGATTAAAGCTGCCAGCGCCGTGGAGGCTCTCGATAGGATAAAGGAGACCATGGTCGATCTTATCGTGTCCGACATCAAGATGCCCGGCATGAATGGGTTGGAATTATTTGAAAAAATCCACTCAATCCATCCGGACCTGCCGGTCATTTTCCTGACCGCCTACGGGACGATTCCTGATGCGGTCAATGCTGTAAAAGCCGGTGCTTATGATTATCTGACCAAGCCGTTTGACGGGCACGAATTGCTTGATAAAATCAACGAAATCATGCACAGGCAAACGTCAACACCGCCACAGACCGGTCCGCAGTTACCGCCACAGTCATTATATACCGGGAAAAGCCCTGTTATGAACCAGCTTTACAGTATCGTTGCCCGCGTTGCCCGGAGCGATGTAAATATTTTACTCCTTGGAGAAAGCGGTGTCGGCAAGGAGCATGTTGCCAAACTTATTCATCGCCACAGCCCGCGCAGCAAAGGTCCCTTTATCGTTGTGGATTGTGGTGCAACACCGCCGGGGCTGCTGGAGAGCGAACTGTTCGGCCATAAACGCGGTGCCTTCACTCATGCGGTCAGCGACAAAAAAGGACTAATTGAAGCATCCGACAACGGCACTCTCTTTTTAGACGAAATCGGTAATATTTCGCTTGAAATGCAGATGCGGCTGCTCCGGTTTCTGGAAGACCGGAAAATCAGAAGAGTCGGCAGCCTCCGTCAAATCACGGTCAACTGTCGCATTATTGCGGCCACCAATTCAGATTTGACCGCCGATATCGAAGGCGGCCGGTTTCGTGAAGATCTTTATTACAGGCTGCGGGTGGTTTCCCTGGATGTGCCCCGTCTGCAGGACCGCAAAGAAGATATTCCGGATCTGGTCCGGACCTTTGTGGAGCTTCATTCCAGAAACCAGGGTATTGCCATAGTCGAAATCTTACCGGAAACCATGGACTGGCTTTGCAACTATCCCTGGCCGGGTAATGTTCGGGAACTTAAAAACGCCATAGAGGCCGGTACTGTATTGTGCCGGGAAGGCAAGCTGCGGGTTCGGGATCTGCAACTCGCGGGTCTCCCGCAAAACCCCGAAAAAATATTGGCGGATGACGACCCCTATTCACTGGAAAGCAATGAGCAAAATGCAATCATAAGGGCGCTGGAAAAAACAGGCGGGGTCCAGAAAGCTGCGGCCGACCTGTTGGGCATCAGTCGCCGGGCAATTCATTACAAGGTTAAAAAATTCGGCATTGATGTTTCCGCAATCCGCTCTCGTGTAAAAAATTTACGCTGATTGGACATGGCTTACAAGATGTCCCAGCTCAGGAAAAATCAATGCGTTACATGCCAGTTTACATGCCTTTAGACTCCCGGGCATGCAAAAGACTACGGTTTCGCCGATGACGCCCGCAGTGGCCCGGGACAGCATCGCCGCAGAATCAATCTCTTCATAGCTTAACTGCGAAAAAAGAGGCCCGAATGCGGCCAATTCCTTATTAAACAGGGGACGAACCGCTTCGATGGTAACATCTTTAGGGGTGATACCGGTGCCCCCGGTAAGCAGAACCGCCTGGGGGGCATGCTGCCGAATCAGTTTTTGCACGCCGTCGGCAATGATAACGCTGTCATCTTGAAGGACCTGGTGAAACACCACTTTATGTCCCTCTTTAATCGCTGTTTTACCGATCCACTGTCCACTTTCGTCATCCGACAGTGTGCGTGTGCTTGAAATCGATAAAATTCCTATCGTGACCTGCCGGGGAGCATTTTTTTTATGTTCCCGAGTACCCATACCAGCCCCCTGTGTTGTTAAAAGCCTTGACATGCCTTGCCGCCGTTAAAATTGATATGATGGTGAGCCCGTCCGTGATCGTTCCATTTTCAATCATTCGAATAAGCTCCGACAAAGGATATTTTTTTACCTGAATAATTTCGTCGGCATCCAGATGCTGTTCCGATGGAATAAGATCTTCGGCAAGATAAAGATGAATTTTTTCATCCGTATATGCGGGTAGAATATGGATCTGCGAGAGAGCCGTCATTTTTCCGGCCCTGTAGCCGGTTTCCTCTTCAAGTTCCCGCTGGGCGCATTCCACGGGCGTTTCTCCCGGATCCAGGGTCCCGGCTGGAATCTCCAGGATATAATCTCTTATGGCATGACGATACTGAAGCGCCATCACCACGGTGTTGTCGCCTAAAAGCGGCACAATGGCCGTCGACCCGGGGTGACGAATCATGGCCATCTCCGTATCCCGGCCATTGGGCAGGGTGATCGCTTCTTTTACAAAAGAAAAAGCGTTTCCTTTATACAGCTCATACACTTCTCGAATTTTTGCCGCAGTTTTCATTTTTCCGAATTTTCCTCCCTGTTTTCAACAGCCTCAAGCAACCGGTCCAAATCAAGCAGTTGATCCAGCCGATGGATCACCGGCACCTTTGTTTCCACAGACGGCCAATTTCGCCGGACCGTTTCATGCTTAAGCCAGATAGGATGCATTCCCATATCTGCCGCGCCGCATATATCGATCCGCCAGTCATCACCGACATACACGGATTCATCCGGTTTTATCCCCAGTTTTTCCAGACAAAGTTGAAAAGGTGTGGGGTCGGGTTTGGGCGGCACTCCCTGCTCACCTGCCACGACAATCACCTCAAAATATTGCTCCAGCTTCGGAAACTGGCTGATCCTGTGGGTTCCAACCGTTTTCTGCCCCTGTGTGTTGGTTATCAGGGCCAACTGGTATTCACGGGCCAGATTTGTTAATGCGGCTTCAGCTTCAGGAAATATACGGCTCATAGTATTAACCGTCTCCCAGTAATCATTCTCGAATTTTTCCAGAAAACCTGAAACAGGTCTACGATTCAATCGATTATAAATCTCCTGCCAGATAGTTTTGCGCGAAAAAATTGATTTTTCCTGATATTCCCTGCGCACCTTTCGATAGGTGTTTAAAAAAGTTGTCCAGGATTTATTATTAAAATCAGGGTAAATCCTGGCCTGAGCCTCTTTTTCAGCCGCTCGAAATCCATCGGCCGAGTCAACCAGGGTCTGGCCAAAATCAAAAATAACCGCTTTTATCATAATCAAATCTCGCTTTTTTCAGTAAATCTATCCGCAGTCTGCACAAAAATAATATCACATCATCAGATTTTAAAAAAAATAACATATGTCCTTACAGAAGTAAAAACAAATAACGCGCGGCAATCCTTTTTGGTAAGGATCACCACGCGTTATTTAACCTCTTTTCAAAATCAGCAAATGTTTTTACTGACAGGATTTACTCTTTCCCGTACTTTTTCAGGTAATCACCAAAAAGTTCCTCTTCATTGGGATGAAATTCGGGGATCGGAACCGAAAGGTTGGTATAATTGAGAAACTGACGCCAGTTGATATTCCGGCTGCTGATGTTTCCGGCCCATGTGCCGCAGCCCAGGGTATCGGTGAACGGATTGCCGGAAAACCAGCTGCCGCTGTTGG
Source organism: uncultured Desulfobacteraceae bacterium (assembly GCA_964418755.1). Lineage (GTDB taxonomy): Bacteria > Desulfobacterota > Desulfobacteria > Desulfobacterales > 4572-123 > 4572-123. The sequence continues at coordinate 10,368 of CAYQNS010000063.1, read as the reverse complement.
CCGCGCCATGGGGCATATTGCAGTTCACCCGGCCCACATTGGCCCGGATGGCCAGTTGAAGCTGACGATCTTCCCGGGTGCTGTGAATCGAAGCGGAATGACCTTCGCCGGAAAATTTCAGTATTTTTTCCAGACGATCGAGCATATCGTCAAAATCCGTCCATTTCCATACGGTCATGGTCAGGGATATTTTTTCACCGGAGAACATATCTTCAGGGCCGATTTTTTCACCCATGACCATGAGAAACTTTGTGTCTTCCGGAATTTTAATTTTAGCCAGATCGGCAATATACTTGACCGGTTTGGCCACAATATCCCGGTTCAGATGAACCCCATCGGGCCACATGACTTCCCGCAGCTGTTCCCGTTCTTCCGTGCTGCACAGATAGCCGCCTTCAGACTTGAGATTGCCCATCATTTCGTCATAAATACACTCCTCGATGGCCACCGCGTTTTCCGATGAGCAGGAGGCCGAGTTGTTGCCGATTTTTGATTTCATGATCTTGTTGGCCGCTCCGGCCAGATCGGCAGTCGAATCAATAATCGAAACAACATTTCCAGCGCCCACGGTCTGGGCCGGTTTGCCGGCTGCATATACAACCTTGACAAGGGCGGCACCGCCGGTGGCAACGGCATAATCGCAGGCATTCATCAATTCGGATGTTTTTTCATGGCTGGTATGGCGGATACACAGCATCAAATCTTCAGGAGCGCCTATTTTTTTCAAGGCCCTGCGCCCGATTTCCACGGCTTCGTAAGAAACCGCCTGGGTTCGGGGGTGGGGTGATACGATCATTGCATTTCTGGTTTTCAGCAGACTGAGCCCCATGGCCACCACGGTTGATTCGGGATTGGTACAGGGCACCACATTGGCCACCACACCAATAGGTTTGGCCAGAATTTTCAACCCTTTTTCCGGGATATCTTCGACGATGCCGCAAGTTTTGGCACCCAGTTGATCGTAAAGTGAACCACGGGCCTTGTCTGAAATCTTGTGAACCTTGTCTTCATAACGGCCGATACCGGATTCTTCGACAGCCATTTTTGCCAAAAGTTTCCGGTTTTCCTCTTTGTCCCATTCCCAAGCACAGGCCTGACACATCATGTCGACCTTTTCCTGAGGCCAAAACTCAACTTCCTTAAAGGCCTTGTGCGCCCTTTTATATAGATGTTGAACAGTATCTTCCATAATATTTTTAATCCTCCATTGTACTAATTAACAATACCGGTTTAACCCATTTTTATTTACTGCATCTTGCGCGGATCTGCAATGTCCTCAACAATGGCCCAACCTGTACCCCGCATCTTCTGCTTAGCGTCAAATCCTTTTTTCCAATCCTCCGGGGTGGCAAACTGACCGGAATGAACGGTCGTATCCCGCTCCTTCAGAGACGGTACCGGCTTATCCTCGGGCCCGATATACAATTCCCTGGGCGTCAATTGTTCGCCCAGACGTACCGGCGGCTCACATTCCATCTCTTCCATGAAATGGCAGCCCGCAGCAAAAGCCCGCGTCACCGCCAGAATAGCCCAGGTAGCTTCCGGTGAAAAACCGATATCAAACATGGCGCTGCCCATGGCACCCAGCATATCGATATCCACCGGTTCATCACTCAGTTCCTGAACGGCTTTGATAACTTCTTTCATAAGAGGAATATATTTTTCAACAAGACCGAGCTTCTCGACCCGGGCAATCATGCGCCCGGCGGCTGGATCCTTGAGCATCAACTCGGATACGCCCAAGTGCGGCTGCCCTATATTTTCTTTAGCAATAATTTTGGCGGCCTCAGCCATTGTCTTGCCGTCTTCCACTAGTGCCAAACCCTTGTTAAGCATCTTGCCGAACGCGTCATAAGCGCCGAATGCATGCCCGAAAGCCAAGATAGAAGCCCCTGCAGCCTGAGTCAAAATTGTCTTGGAGCCGGCAACGATTCTGGCCATATTGGCCGGCGAAGAAAGCCCGTCTTCCAGAGCCATGATCATGCAGTAATTAAGCATTTTAAGCTCTTCTTCCAGTGGAATTCGGGCCTGAAAATCGATAAAAATTATATCACAAACCCCATAGCCCTGCTCCACCAGTTCGGTAGTGTCATAGCCGCGGGTCACAATGCTGTGAACATTTTTATATGCCACTTCGGAGGCCCACTGAAACCGGGCGCGTTTTTCATCCGGCGGGACCGTGCCCTTTTCCCGGTTGGAATAATCGTACGGAAGTCTCGGATCGTCTAAATTTCCTATAATGCCCATTTTTTATATTCTCCTTCCTCTTTCTGTTTTTTGGCATATTCCTGCCTTTCAGACAGGGAGGGGACTTCTCGATCATCGGGACCAAGGTATTTAATCATAGAAAGATCCAGCATTTGCACCATGGGTTCACGCTTGGAGGCGGCCCACGCACGTCCCTTCTTCATATTGTAAAGCGCATGGGCTGCACAACTCCAGCCGCGGCAGACACAGCCGATACACCAGGCAGCATTAGGAGAAAACCCAAGCTCGCACAAGGCCGTATTGCCGGCGCCAATCATATTTACCGCTACATAAGAGCGGCCCTCTTTCTTGCGGCGTGCATTAAAATAATTTTCAATGCTGCGCTGCAGTTTGATGTATACGTTATCGGTGCCCAGGAGTTCTTCATGTTTGAGATGTGTGGGTTCCGCCCGCGGGTCACCGTCCAGATGCTGGGGCTGACCCAGTCCCATGACGGCCAGGCCGGCATCCATATATTCGTCCACCAGGACTTTGCCTATCTCCTCTAAGGACTTTTCCTCGACCCGGGCGCGTTCAATATATTTGTGCATCATATATCCGTGGGCAGCTCCGGGCCCGTGGGCACTGCCAAAGGTCATGACGGCCGCAGCAACAGCCGCAGGCAGGTTCGGCCGGCCGCTTATCACCGCAAAGGCGGATGCGGCCGACGGGGACATGGAATGCTCCAGAAACTCTCCGGTTTCATAATTGAGCATTTTAGCCTCGTTTTCAGTTGGAATTCTGCCCTGATACAGTACGAACAGGGCATCACAAAAGGTATACCCCTCTTCTGCCATATCGCTCAAATCAAACCCACGCAAGACCGTTTTTTCTTCGGTTTTATAGGATATGGCGGTTTTTCTGCGAAACAATGGTTCTCGACTCATGCTTCTACCTCCGATTAATTTTTTAATTACTACCAACGCACATAGTTAGATCTATTAATGAAATAATAAACTTGTTTTCACCCGGCTGACAGCGCCGATAGAAAAATAACACGCAAACAGTAAAATTAGTAAATAGACTAATAAAAAAAAATTCAACTATAAGTCAAACTAATAATAATTATAATTTTGATAACAAAAAGTCATATCACTCAGAGTGGTATTGATGATCTCACAAAAAAGCATTTTTGCATAGATTTTACACATCAGACAGTTATGGTAAAACCGCCACTCTCACTGCTTTACCCGATTCGGCAATACGCAATCCCTCATTGATGTTGTCCAGGCTTACACGGTGAGTGACAATATCCCTGAAAGGAAAAATCTCATGTGTCATGGATAGAAAATCGATCCCCATCTGCAGATGCCTGGCATCATAATTATGAATACCTTTAATAACAAGACGCCTGATAGCGATTTCACCGGCATCACAGGTAAAATCGGCACCCGTGAAAACACAGCCGATCTCAATATAGCGTCCCCCTATCCTCAGACATTTCAGCCCCAGGGGAATCAACGGCGGAAAACCGGCAACTTCCATGGCACAATCGGCTCCGAATCCACCGGTAAGATCCTTTATCGCCTGAACGATCTCACCATCGGTCATATTTTTTGTATTAATTACATCCGTAGCGCCGAATTGTTTTATGAATTCAAGCCGATGATCCAGAATATCGGTGACAATTACCCTTCGGCAGCCATGATGCTTTGCCAGAGCCGCAGCATAAAATCCTAAAGCGCCGGCCCCCTGAATCAAAACATTTTCAAAGGGTTTGAGATCAGCAGCCTCCCAGCCGGCCATTGTAGTTGCAAGGGCACAGTTGGCTGGAGCGGCTTCTTCATCAGTCAGATTATCGGGAACTTTTATCACACAGGTTCCCGGACTGATGTAGCAGTATTCAGCAAATCCGCCCTCAAAATGGGGCGGATTTTCACAACTGTCATGGCCGTATTTTTTCAAATTACGGCATTTCATCATCAACCCTTTCTCACGGCAGTAATAACATTTGCCGCAGTTATCCATGATGGTCCAGGTAATCCTGTCACCCAAATTCAGGGGCAGGTCACCGGAATCATGGGTAACACCCTCTCCAAGCGCCTCAATCGTGCCAATGATCTCATGGCCTAAAATGATCGGAACGGGCGATTTTCGCTTTCCGAGCCATGAATGAAGGTCCGATCCGCAGATGGTACAGCAGGTGATTTTAACCAAAATACAGCCTTTTTCCACCTGCGGCAGAGGGTATTCAATGAATTCCAGATCCTGTTTCGGGGCTGTCATGACTGCAGCCCTGGCTGTTCGTATCATTTTAAACATCCTTTCATTTTATAATACTATTTAACAAAACCTGTTTTAATCATTAATCCGGGAAATTGTCTGAAAAAAATCCTGTCTTTCGCAGAGTTTAAATTATTACAAAAAAAATTGGAGTATATTCCATACATTTGCCTGCCTCTTTTTATCAATAATGAAGCCAACCTGTTACCGCGTCAATGGAATAATATTTATTCAAACCATAAAGCAAAGTTATACATGCATGCCATACAAACAGTTGAAATAAAAAACCCGCTCTGATACAAAAGGAGCGGGACGGATAGAAAAAATGATAATATCATTCAGGGCATCCTGGAACGTACGTTCAATCCACCATGAAAATCTCATGCATCTGATCCAAAATTGCATAGAGACACCGACCAACTTGTTCCCTTTTTCAGGGAAGCTGTTTCGTCAATAAGCAAACAGCTATCGTTTTTGCCACCAATGAGACTGTTGCTATCACCGGCGACTTGATCGACAATATCTTGATCATTTCACGGTGAATTGGTCAGAGTGACAAAGTAGAAATCCTTGGTTACGAAAAACAACAAATGCCTATCTTGTATCTTGTTGTTTTGCTGTCTTGGAAAAAAGCATTCCCTCGGTATTGAATTATACCGTATTTAATCGAACAGAATGGAGGGAAGCCAAAGCACAATCTGCGGAAAAAAATAAATCACGGCCACACCCACAACCTGCAGAGCCATGAACGGCATCATCCCCTTATAGATATCCAGCAGTTCCCACTCAGGCATAATCCCCTTGATATAGTAGGCTGATAAAGCCACCGGAGGAGAGAGCCAGCAAGTCTGCAGCACGACGGCTAACAACATACAAAACCATATCATGTTTATATTCATTTCCATGAGAACCGGGAGGAAAATAGGCATAATGACCACCACGATTGGAACCCACTCCAGGGGCCAGCCAAGGATAAAACAGACCGTTAGGATGCCGACCAAAAAAGTCCAGTTGGGCAAGTCCCAGGAAAGCAAAGTTTTGGCGATGAAGGCCGGGGTCCCCATTGAGGAAAAAACCACTCCCATGAATGTGGAAGCGGCAAGAAGAATCATTACCATGCTCGTCGTTTCGGCCGTGCGGAAGACGGCTTCCTTCACGAGCTTGAAGGACAGTTTCCCATTCAGCGCTGTCACTATCAAGGCCCCAAGACACCCGAGGGCCGCTCCTTCCGTGGGTGTGGCAAGTCCCGTTATGATGCTGCCCAGCGTTGCCAAGACAAGGACTGCCGGCGGCAGGAGCCCCAAAAAAAACTCGCGCATCTTGTAGCCTGTGGATACATCGAGTTCCTCATCAGTCAGAGGTGGACCCAGATCCGGATTGATCATGACCCGGATCATCGTGTAAATGACGTACATGCTGGCGAGCATGAGTCCAGGCAGGATCGCTGCGGCAAACAGCCGCGCAACAGAAACCTGCATCACCGGCCCCATGACCACCAGCATAATGCTGGGAGGTATCAGGATACCCAGCGTTCCGCCGGCGGTGATAGCTCCGGCGCTGAGAGCCGGGTCGTAATTGGACTTTTTCATGACCGGAGCGGCCATCAGTCCGATGATCGTGACGGCGGCGCCCACAATCCCGGTTGCCGCTGCGAACAGTGTCGCCGAGAAGATAGTCCCCATATACAATGAACCCTTGAGCCGGCCGGAAAGGAGAAGAAGCGCCCTGAAGAGACGTTCCATCAGACCGGCCTTCTCAAGGATATAGCCCATGAACGTAAAAAGGGCCACAGCTGCAAGAACCGTATCCAGCATCGTGTCGAAAAACGTAAGGGACATAAGGTAGAATACTTTGGTGCCTAGCCCGATATAACCGAATATCATGCCAAGCGTGATCAGCGTGAAGGAAATAGGAAACCCAAGACAGATAAACAGGAAGAGGCCCCCCAAAAGTATTAATCCATATATTTCCAAGCTCATTACTTTCTCCTATATAGCTTCTATACATTCCAGAATTCCCACAACCCCCTCAATTAAGGGCATCCCCGACGGCAATACCGCAACAGGTGGGATAACGGATTTACGTAATTTCAGTAAACTCCTCCCTGTGACGAATATCCACCCCCGTCAATAACAACTTAATCGATTTGAGAAGCTCCGAGATCCCCTGGAGCAGCAGCAGGACTCCACCTAAGGGAATGGTCGATTTGTACCAGTATGCCGGGGGCCTCCAGGTCGTCATCAGTTCTTCCCTCAGAGCCCAAGAATCGGCAGCGTAGCCCCAGCTCAACCAGATGAACATCACTATCCCGGGAAGGAAGAGTAAGAGATAGCAACAAACGTCAATCCAGCATTGGGTCCGTGGTTTCCAACCTTGGTAAAGAAAGTCCGTCCGAATATGCTTTCCCGCATACAGGGTCATGGCGCCGGCAAGCCAATAATGAGTGCCATAGCACATGGTAGATATATCAATAGCCCAAAGTGTTGGGCGGTAGGTGTAGCGAATGAAGACTTCCCAAACCAGCACGGCCGCCATCGGGATAATCAGCCATGAAACGGCTTTCCCTGACCATATGCTAATCTGGTCGATCACCTTGATGAACCGATCTATGTAGTTCATAGTATCATGCTCCAAAATTTCTGGATGGTTCGCCCTGAATCATCCTATTAGTTGAAATGATCGTTTTTCCAGCTCTCCTTTGATATTTTCATGCCCAACGGCTTACCCGGCCGGCCTTTTCCGAAAGGCTCCCGTAGGGCCGGTTCAGGCAAGCGTTGATGACTATCGGGTCTATCGATTCCGCATGTACTTATTCTATTTCCGCAGCCCCGGAGATCAACTGCATCAGCTTATTGGTCTCTCTGGTGAAGGGAACCACCAACTTGGCATACGCGCGCTGTGAATCAAGAACTTTCTTGAAGAACGGATCCTTCTTCTCGATTTCGGCCAGCACCTTCTTCGACGATTTAATGAAGGCCTCCGAGTAGCCGGGAGGCGCGTCGAACACATTGACGCCCTTTTCATTGACCAGTATTTGCAGGGCCTTGGCGTTTTGTTCCACAAAGTACATCATGCCCTCGAGAATCGACTGTGTGGTTGCGCATTCAATGATCTTCTGGATATCCGGGGGCAGTGCACGCCATGCCTCGCCGTTGATGATGACATCCATGATGCCGATCGCCTGGTGGAGCCCCTGCAGGGAGTAGTTCTTGGCAACGTCGTAGAGTCCCAGCTTCAGGTCACTGGCCGTATTAATCCACTCGCCGCCGTCGAGCAGGCCCCTCTCCAGCGCAGGGATGACCTCCGCTCCACTCATATTCACCGGGATGCCGCCCATGTCCTTCAGAACATCCGACGACAGACCCGAAGACATGCGGTACCTTTCTTTCAAATAATCATCGAGCGTCTTGGGCTGCACCTTGCTCCACCCGAAGGCCTCAGGGCCGTCCGGCGCGATCAGGAAGGGCATGACGTCCGCCTTGACGATCTTCTGGTAATATTCCACGTAGAGATCCCGGCCTCCTCCCTGAAAATACCAGGAAAGATGGTTCATCAGATCCAGACCGCTTCCGGAGCCACCGAGCGGAGAGCTGAAAAGACTGCCGGCCGGGTTTTTCCCCATTGAGTAATGGGTCCACCACTGACCACACTCGATGATCCCACCGTTGACGCCCTCCAAAATTTGAAAGGGTTTCACGATGGCGCCGCTCGCGAGGATCTCGATATGAAGCCTCCCTGCCGACATCTTCTCGATGTTGTCGGCCAGTCTTTTCAACAGCACAATTTGGGGGGCCCCTGCGGGGTTCGCGCTCTGCAACTTCCAGTTAAACTCTGCCGCATGCGCAGACGGTGCTGTAAAGCCGGAAAGGCTCAACGTCAATGCGAAAGTAATAACCATCGTTAACGAAACAACAAAACAATTTCTTTTCATAGCGTTTCTCCTTTTTATTATGTTAGCAATTACGTTAATTTGAAAACTAAAAACGCCGGTTACACACTACCTTTTATTTCTCTTTCTGACCTCCTTTCTTTTGGTGTTTGATATGATTGTGAAAGAAACAACTCACCCCCGGATATTGGTTTGGCGGAACAGCATGCCGTTCCAGGTATTTTTAGCGATCGTGCCATTTCTCAGCTCATATCATTTTATCATTTCTTGTTGTTAGTCTTTAACCTGTTATGAAAACACAATTATTCGAGAAAAAGCTTATTTCGTATAATACCGGTAAAACATCGCACATCGCCCCTGGTGATCAGGCTGCCGTCTTTATATTAGCCAATCGTGAAACGATCCTTGCTTTTGTTCGACCATTCGTTATTGCTAACGGCAGACATAAAATTCACCTGCAACCGGCAACTTCCCTTTTAATATTGCCCTTCAGTTAAAATTAGTTCATCCGTTAGGTTAATATTCAAAATATATGCCAAAAAAAATGACATTGTATAAGACATAACTTATTGAAAAAACAATTCAAAAAGCTAAATAAAATTTGACACCGCTGGTTCATGTGTCGGATTTTTTTTCACCATGTAAAACTTATCAACGTTAATCAATGTGTATCGAAAATAATCTTCAATAATATACAGCCATGAAAATCAATGGTGGTATGTCAGTAAATCTTGAATCCGTTCAAATGTTAAAGAGAGGCTTGCACCGTTCTTGTTTATTCAGCCATCCGGTGTTATTGTTTTTTCTTCTTCATTTCATCCTTGGCCTTCTTAAGAGCACGAATAACATCATAGTCGGCAGAAGTCATCTTGACGAATTTGTTGGAATTGACGTTTTTTAGATAGGCCGCACAGGAAGGCTGTGTGTGCAGTGTCAGAAACGTCTGTGCGATATTTTTCTTCAACTCGGTGCATAGGGATTCACGATAACAGAAAGGATCCTGCGGCACTACCGGAGAAAACCAGAGGTAATTGAAGTCTTCTTTTTTCACCATTTCGCGTTCGATAACATTATCAAAACGATGGGTGGCCACAAAAGCGGCATCCACTTTTCCTTCATAAACCGCCATTATCGAAAGGTCATGTCCTCCGGTATATACGATTTTTTTGAAATATTTTTCCAGGCTCATATCGATGACTTTTGTGAAAACCACTCTGGGAACCAGATTTCCTGATGTGCTGGCCGGATCGGTGAGCCCTATCACTGCCCCTTTCAGTGATTCGACACTGGTAAACTTGCTGTCTTTGCGGGTAATCAGACAGGCCTTGTAGCCCGGTCCCTCTTCCTGAATATGCCCCGGCTTCTTGGCATAGGTGGCAAAGACTTGGATATCGGAATCCTTGGCATTGGCCAAAACATAGGAATAAGGGCCATGTACCGCTACATCCACCCATTTCCCGATCATGGCTTCGACGACGGTGGCATAAGATGTGGGCATATAAAATTCGACTTTTTTCCCGGTCATTTTGGAAAGATAGTCAATAACCGGTTTGTATATGGTCAATTCCTGAATGGTTTCTTCGGTGGGAATGATGGAAAATGTAATTGTTTCCGGATCTTCACACCCGGCAAGAGCACTGCCGGATAGGGGAAATAATATGAAAAAACTCATAAAAAGGATAATAGCCGTAGAAAAATTAATTTTGCGATACATTGCTTCTTCCTCCTACTCCTACTCCTCCTGTTGTTTAATGCTGTCTGAACTCAATACACAATAGCTTTTTTATATCACCCCCTTTAGTGTAACATGGCGGTTTAGCAAGCCTTCAAAATATAATATGGTGTATTTTAAATCGGATGTTCAGATAGTAGTACCCTATAGATAATTATTCAAAAATGCAATGACTTAATATACCTAAATTAATGTAGGTATAATTACCTATTTTGATTTGAAATGGGTGCGGCTCTTTTGCGACATGCCTGACAACAGTTTTTGGTAGTCATACTAT
>CAYQNS010000062.1:17299-20018 GCA_964418755.1 uncultured Desulfobacteraceae bacterium | reverse complement strand
CCCTTGGCCTGGCAGGCCGCGCTGAGCAGGTGCATGGTTATGGTGTAAATTTCAAAATTGAAGTGACAGAGTCTGCCAAAATTTCAAATCCCGCTTGATCCATGTCCGGATCGTCCTTACTATAAGAGGCGCAAAACTTTTGAATCACAACAAGGGCTGACGCCACTCAGGAGTCCTTGTTTTAATATGAACACGACATCGCAGGAAAGTGGGTTGCATGAAGGTGGAATTGAAAAGGCAGGTACGTTATGGTGAGGTTGATCCGTTTTTCAGACAAAAAATCGGTTCCCTTTTCAAACTGTTTACCGATGCCGCGGTGCGGCATTCGGAAAGCGCCGGTTTTGGTCCCCGGCGGCTGATCCGGACGGGGCATGCCTGGGTCCTCAACAAATTCGGCGTGCGGATCCATCGATATCCCGAATATGGCGAGACGCTCAGGGTATTGACCTGGCACCGCGGTCAAAAGGGCGTGCGGGCCTACCGGGAGTTTGAAGTTTTTGCCGACGCCGAACGGATCGCGGCGGCCTCCTCGGTGTGGCTCTATATCGACATGCAAAACAAAAAAATACTGCGCCTGCCAGAAACAATGGGGGCAGACTATACCGTGGAAACGGAAACAGCATTGGAGATGGACCTGAATGGCTGGAAGGGTCAGCGGCTTTTTTCAACGGATTCTCTATTGAAAACAACCATCCGCCGGTCCGATTATGACCCTGTCGGCCATGTCAACAACGCAGCCTATCTGGAATATCTCGAAACGTCTGTTTTGACCAATTTCGGTGAAACAGTGCACATCAAAACCCTCAATATAGAATTTTTAAAAGAGATTGACCGGAACGTAAGCACAATCTCCACCGAAATGAAAGACACGGGCCAGGGCTGCCTGTTTAAAATAAGTGACGATGCCCAGGTGTATGCCTGCGGTGAATTGACGCTGGAGCGGTCATAGGCGTCATAGGGGCTACAAGAAGGAGGATCTTCATTTGCTGCACATCTTTGTAGATGCTGACGCGTGTCCGGTAAAACAGGAAGTGTATCGTGTCGCAAGTCGATATCGCCTTGATGTCACCCTGGTGGCCAACGCCTGGATGCGCATTCCCAATGAACGAGGGCTGACCCTCGAAGTTGTTGCGGACCGGTTTGACGCGGCGGATGATTGGATTGTCCAGCACGTTCAACCGCATGACATCGTGGTCACCGCAGACATTCCCCTTGCAAGCCGCTGCCTGAAAAAAGGCGCACAGGTAATGGGTCCCACCGGAAAGCCGTTCACCGATGACAATATCGGTGGGGCCGTCGCGATTCGGGACCTGTTGTCGGATCTTCGCAGCACAGGAGAGATAACAGGCGGACCGCCACCACTAAAAAAGCGTGACCGATCACGATTTCTTCAACAACTCGACAACGTGATCCAGTCAATCCGTCGTGCGCATCCGGTCAATGCCAACGGACAAGGCGAATGAACCGATGCAAACAACCGCCACAAATGTTTCTTACAGGGCTGGGGGCGGGAAACAGCCTCCGGCTGCCCGGGGTTAAAAGATATGAAAAAATACCTTTTTTTAGCACTTATTGCGGTATTGGCCTATGGCTACATTCAAGAACGAAATATGCCACTCCCCTTTCTTTCGTCAAAGACACAAAATGATGACAGCGTTATCCAACAGGCCTATAACAACAGACAAAGCGATCTTCAAGTACAAGGTGAAGGCGTTGTAACAAAGCTATTGCGTGATGATCTTGATGGATCAAGACATCAACGGTTCATTTTAAGGCTCGGTAGCGGCCACTCATTACTGATGGCCCATAATATTGATTTAGCCCCCCGGATCGGCAACTTAAAAACAGGGGACACCGTGGCGTTTTATGGCGAATATGAATGGAATGCACAAGGCGGCGTTATCCACTGGACCCACAACGATCCAAATGGTCGGCATGTTGGCGGTTGGCTGAGGCATAACAGCAAAACATACAAATAGCCCCGTTATGTAAAAAAAGGGAGACCCGATGATTATTTCAAAAGAAATCGCAAAAAGAAAAAGCGTAAGGGCCTACTTGAATAAACCGGTCCTCACCGATGACCTGGCAAGGATAATCGAGGCCGGTCGATGGGCGCCGAATGCCGGCCCCTTTCAAATTTCGGTGATCCGTAACCATGGACTGCGACAACGGATCAATGACCGGGCCCGGGATGCCATGGTTCACTCTGATAATGAATTTCTGCAAGAAAGGGCCTCTTTGCCGGGATATCAGCCGCTTTATGGCGCACCGGTGCTGATCCTGCTTTCCGGGCCACTTGAGGACACCTTCAGCGCCTTCAATACAGCACTTGCTGCGGAGAACATGCTCCTTGAAGCCACCGGATTAGGCTTGGGGTCATGCTACCTGCTGTCCCCCACCCTGGCGCTGAATGGGAAAGACAGCCGTAACTTGGCACAAGCGGCAGGCATCCCGGACGGGTATACGCTCCAGTGCGCACTTATCGTGGGGTATGCCGCCACTGAGAACAAATTCACCGATAGCGCGCGGTCCCGGAAAGGATCTGTAAACTATGTCGACTGAGGGTATTTGAGTGTTCGAAGATTAAATGCCACGTTTCTCCCCCCCCCCTTATGGCCTTGATGTTTAGAAAGACGGCACTATATTCTTAGGATAACTGCCATATTCTCCGGTCGACTGGCATTTCTGTTTACGGGCTGCAACCGGATCAGGGGCCAGG
>CAYQNS010000062.1:0-17199 GCA_964418755.1 uncultured Desulfobacteraceae bacterium | reverse complement strand
TTCTCCGGTCGACTGGCATTTCTGTTTACGGGCTGCAACCGGATCAGGGGCCAGGGGCCGGGTTATAAACACGACACCGTTAAATCAATGAGAGGTGCTCTATGAAAAAAACATATTACATCATATGCTTCATATTTCTGTTTATCGCTACAGTGGGTTGTTCAAGCGACACCCGGCATCACAAAACATCATTACCGGACCCTGCGTCATTTAACGCACACTTCGGGGATATAGACATGGATAGCGATGATTGGGTGTGCTGGGAGGAGTTCAAACTCTATTTTCCCAAGGCGACATCTGATATTTTCAAAACATTGGATATAAATGAGGACAACAAGCTGGATCATGACGAGTGGCATGAATTCAAGCAGGCTCATGGGATAAAAAAACATAGTTAATTTAGTCTATTGGCAAATATCTGGATAAAACACGTCTATAAATCGACCAACTGACAGTATGCGAGGGTCTGGCTGCAATTATCGATGGTACATGACACACTTTTCTTTTGTGATCATGTGCCATCCGTAAGTCCCCATTCATAAACGGGAAATGGCACTAATAGTGGGGGTTTGCCGGTCAGATGCATGACAATTCAAATACCAGTCGTTTAAATCGGGCAGGCCTTCCCGGATAGGGGCGTAAACTTTTACGCACAACCATCGCAGTTGCCCACCTTCAGGCCCCACCCTGCAATGACGCCCTTGCCTTCGGCTGATGTTTATGGTAATAAATCAATCTCTTACTAAAAGGGTTCTCACACAGGGGACTTACACTCTACAAGTCCATGCCCAGGCCTGCGTTATGTTTAAAATGCAGCACCAGGCTGAATGAGGCAGCTATATGAAAAACACCGTGACAACAGCACTCGTACTCGGTGCCACCGGGGCAACAGGCCGGGAGATTGTTAATTTATTGACCGACAACAAGCACTTTAACAAAGTGTATTTGCTGGTGCGCCGCTTGCCCGGTGGTGTTTTCGGCAGTAACGTGGAACCGGTGGTGTCAAATCCGCTTGCTTTTGACGCCCTGAACCATGTCGATCCAATAAACGTTGTGTTTTGTGCCCTGGGTACGACACTGAAAAAGGCCGGTTCAAAGCAGGCATTTTACAAAATTGATCACGATTTGATTGTAGACGCCGGCATCTGGGCCAAAGCACATGGCGTCAGTCAGTTTCATCTAATCAGTTCGCAGAACGCCAATACGGATTCGAGCTACTTTTATCTGAGAACCAAAGGCGAAACAGAGCAAGACCTGATTAATCTTGATTTCCCATCGTTGACGATCTATCGCCCCACACTGCTGTACGGCGGCAGGCGGGAAGAGATCAGAGTGCTGGAGAAACTGGGATATTATGTGCTTTCGGTAATAACCGCTGCACCCATTAACGCCATCAGACGCTACAAACCGGTTCATGTAAAAACGGTGGCATCGGCAATGGTATCCCGCGCACTATCTCCTGTGCCCGGTGCCACCATCGTTGAGGCGAAAGAATTATAGGGGACGTGAAAAAGGTTTAAGAAAATAGTTGTAGCGGAGAGATATTGGACTGCTGACCCGAACACAGGAGGATATTTCATGCACATCACTTTTTTTGGAGCGGTAAGGGAAGTAACGGGATCGATGCACATGCTGGTCAACGGAGAGGATCGCATCCTGCTTGATTGCGGCATGTACCAGGGGCGCCGAAAGGAGAGCGCCGAAAAAAACCGCATTCTGCCCTTTGACCCCTCCATCATCACCAATGTTGTTCTTTCCCACGCCCACATCGACCATTCCGGACGAATCCCCATGCTGACCCGGGACAGTTTCACCGGTCGCGTTTTCTGTTCCCTGGTCACCCGGGATGCCTGTGAATACCTGCTGGCCGACAGCGCCCACATCCAGGAATCCGACGCCGAGTACCTCAACTACAAGCTGGTACGCGGCCAGCTTTCCAAAATGCACCAGGGAAAAGGAGGGCGTAAGGCTTATGAAAAGGCCGCCCGCAAACTGAAAAAAAACGGCCACCGCATCGATGCGGCGCTCGTCAACGACCTCATTGGTCAGTTTAACTTAAACGGTATCGAACCCCTGTACACCAGCGATGATGCCGTCAAGGCCCTGGGCTTCTTCTCGGGATATCCCTACGGAACGCCTTTTACCATTGGGGACAACATGACCTGCACCCAGTATGATGCCGGCCATATTCTGGGATCGGCCATATCGGTGATCCGCACGGTGGTCAACGGCCGCACCATAACCGTCTGCTACACCGGGGACATCGGCCGCTTTGACAAGCCGATTCTCGAGGACCCCACCCTGGTTTTTTCCGAACAGGACCTTGATATCGACCTTTTGATCATGGAGAGTACCTACGGCAACCGTGAACACGCCCCTGTCAAGGACCTCAAGCCGGAACTGCAGGCCACCCTCAACGAAACCTTCGAACGGGGCGGCAGCGTCCTCATTCCGGCGTTCGCCTACGGAAGGACCCAGGAGTTGCTCTATTTTATCCACGAACTGTACCAGGAAGGGCTGGTCAAAAAGGTCCCCATCTACGTGGACAGCCCGCTGGCCACACGGCTCACAAAAGTGTTCGGAGAGCATCCGGAAGTCTATGACAACGACACCCACACGACCTTTTTGCAAAAGGGCAAAAACCCTTTTTCCATGCCCCAGCTCAAGTTCGTCGGCTCCGTGGAGGAGTCCATGGCCTTAAACCGCGATGAAAGCCCCCACATTGTCCTGTCCGCATCGGGTATGTGTGAAGCCGGCCGCATCCTGCACCATTTGCGGCACAAAATTCACAATCCCAGACATACCATCCTGGTGGTGGGCTTCATGGCCCGGCACACCCTCGGCCGGCGGCTTCTGGATCTGGGCGAGGCCTATGCCGCCGCAGGCCGGAAAGGCGACGCCCCGATGGTCAAAATCCTCAACAAGGCGTATCCCCTCAAGGCCCATGTACACATGATCGGCGGGTTCAGTGCCCATGCCGACAAAAAGGAGATGCTGACTTTCCTGAAGCAATCGAATCTGAAGGTCAAAAAAATTGCCGTAGTTCACGGCGAAGAGGAGCAGTCCCTCGCCTTTGCGGACATTCTCAACAGGGAAGGATTCGATGCCGTCGTTCCCCGGGTGGGGCAGTCGATAAGAATCGATTGATCATTTACCGTTATCGCTCTCACCCTATGATGTCCATAGTAAACTGCAGCACGCTTTGAAGCACCGTAACAACTTTCTCAGGGTTCACGCAGAAATTTAAGCAAAATTGAATTAGCGATCACGGCATTTTCATAATTGGAATTGTGCCCGCCGCCTTCAATGGCATGGAACACCAGGCCCGGCACAGCCTCTTTTACCTTTTCGCTGTTATGAAACGGCAAAACGGCATCTTTTGTTCCCCAGATGAGCAGCACAGGCTTTTTCCGTTTGCCGACCCGCTCATAGACCGGGCCCAGTTGATTCATATGCATATGTCGCAGGGTGGAAAGCAGTGCCCTTTTATACCCCCGATACTGCATCTGCACCTTGAATTTTTCCTCGAATTCCGGCCGTTTTTCAGGATAAACAAATGCCTTGCGAATAGCGGACAGGACAACCCTGTCCCCGGCCAGCGCCATGATATACTCGCCGATAAGCGGCAATTTTGCCAGTTTTGCGGCGAAAGATTCTCAAATCGGAAAACCGGCCGGCGCAAAAAGAGCGATTTTGGATACCATTTCAGGATGCCGGTCGGCAAAGTAGACGGCAACGGCACCCCCCATGGCAAGCCCTGTCAGATGCACCGGCAACCTGATTTTAAGCCTCTGCAGCAATTCCACAAGCTGGCGATCATACAAATCCCTGTCATAGACCACATCCGGCCGGTCGGAAAATCCCCGTCCGTAATGATCATACCGCAGCACACGGAATCCGGCATTTACCAGGTCTTTGAAATTATGGTCCCAGACAAAGTATGGCGTAGTAAGCCCATGAATCAGAACCACTACCCGGCCCGTGTCAGGCCCGACGATCTCATAGTGGACGACTCCCTCCGACAGTTTGATAAACTGCCCTCCGGCAGATTTTCTGGCCGTATCATCGAGCACGGTCTTTTTGCTGATAAAATATCCATAGGAACCCACCAGAAGCACTGCAATCAAAACAAGTATGATCAAAAATGTTTTCATTTTTCTCCCTCCAGGCCCTCGCAAAGATTCTTTGAAATTGGAAACTTAAAATTGGAAAAAACAGAAGCCTTTTAAAAAAAGTGTAAATCGATAAATGAAAGATGCCGTTGTGTCCAGGCTTTTTACCACCAGTTGAGTACATCTTCGGCAAATCCGAAGAATCTGTCCAGGTGCAGCCCGGTGCAGTCATCAAGGACAACATCGCCGCTGAAATAACCAAAAACCTGATGCTGCATCGATTTTATGAAAATAAAATCAGTGGTGCCGTGACGATCCACCACAGGCTCGAAATCCAGCTCAAAGCGTTTGTCGCTGCTGGTAAATTTCCAGGGCGCCATGTAGTTGGCGGTATCCAAATGAAAGGTAACACTATCTAATTTATGAACACGGCCTTTGTAAAAGAGCATGTTTTCAGAGGCCACCGACCGGTCGCTGAAGCCATAGCCGATGTTCCAGCCAAAGGGTTCGCCATGAAGCAATCCCGATGCCGACCCCCAGTACCACCGGTTTTTATATGTCCAGTTGCCCCGGCCCCAGTCAAGGGTGCCGAAGCTGTTTTCCGGTAAAAATTCCAGGGTGCGCTCCCCCAGGGTAACCCATCCCCGGACGGGCATGCAGTTGATTTTCCGGTTGTAGTAAAAGGCACGGCGGTTCTCCGGCCAGGAGGTGGCGATGACCATGGTGTCCGTATCCGGGTCATGATACAGATCAAGTTCTCCGGCCAGGCCTTTTTCTCCGGCCGGACCGACAAATTCGGGAGCGTTGAATTTGATCCTGCGATGAATGCCTGTGACTCTATATTCGAGCATAATTTTTTTATCTTTGAAACGGGTGGTGCCGTCTCCGGACGCAGCGGTCAGGCCCATGCGCCCCCGCGGCAGGACAGACATAGTGTCGAACTGGCGAAAAGTTTGATTCTGGATGTCCAGCCAGCAGACGGCGGCCAGGCCGATATAGCCCAAATCCGCCAGGGTGAAGGTAATGCAATATCCGTTTTCAGGAGACACGACGCAGTAGTAATCCCACTCCTTGATCCTGTGCCATCCGGCTTTAATCTTGCGACGGTCATAGCGCCAGAAAGGCTTTGTGGCATAGCCTGGATGCAGCAGCAGCCCACTGTCGTCCATCAGCTCACAGGGTTTTGTGATCCGTTGCTGTTTTCCCATCGCCGCCCTCCTGTCCGGGGTTGCCGGTATTGTGCATATTTTACGCATATCGTTTTTTAATCGGATATGCATTTCTACAGTACCAGATCCTTGATAAAATCAAGCAACTGGTTTAAATTTTGGCAGGGACGCACCTCATGGCAAGACCCTTCGTAGGTTCGCATCTCGCTGTCTCCGGAATACCAGAACTGCTTTGTTTCCGGGTTAAGCCAGATCAGCCGGCGGCAGCGGTCGCGCATGTCATCTAAAATTTCAACTTCGGGATTGGAATAATTGGAACGGCCGTCGCCAATGATGATCAGGGTTGTTTTCTTGTTTAAAACATCCATAAAATATTTTTTAAACAGACGCAGGGTCAACCCGTAATCAGTGGCGGCGCCATAGTCGATATCCGCTTCGCCCAGAACCTTTTCAATGGCCTGGTTGATTTCATTTTTTTCAAATATTTCAGTCACCTCGTCAAGACCGGCCACAAAAACAAAGCTGCGCACGCGGGTAAAGCACTCCTGCAGAGAATAGAGCATGTTGAGCATGAAGCGGGCCGCCGACCATACCGACCCGGACACATCACACAACGTAACGATTCGGGTTTTCCGCAAGGGCCGGTTGCGAAAGATGATCTCCATGGGTATCCCCTGGTAGCGCGCCCCCTGCCGCAGGGTTTTTTTAATATCCGGGACCCCCTTTTTTTGCCGGGCATAGCGCAGGCCGGCCGTATCTTTGAGTTTTCGTACGAGCTGTTTGATGACCTCGCGCAGCTCTTCGACCTCCTTTTGAGTCAACGAGACAAAGGCTGTTTCACCAAGATCGGCCAGGTGTTGATCATGGGAGATGATTTTTTTAAGATTTTCGCCGGCGGGTTTAGGATTTTGCAAAAGCAGGCGCCGGGCACTTTCGATCCGTTCGTTAAAATGAGATTCAAGGCTCTTGCGTTTTTCCCATGGAATCCGGTCAATATTTTCGTCTGTAAACTGCGTAACTGCGGCCTGCAGCCTGTTTAACTGCAACATCACGCCAAGGCGACGGGTGACCGACCCAAGGTTGGACCCCATGCCTTGCCTGCGGCCCTCCCCTTCGCCCTGGATTCTGCCCATCTCCTGTAAAAATGCCAGGGGGTCACCGGCCATGAAATCAAGCAGGGCTCGGTCAAGGGGACCGGCATTGTTTTCAGGGGTCAATACCGCCAGAAATTCTTCCATCCGATCCTGAAGCCCGTCCGTATGAAAAATACCGAAATCCTGGCGCAATTCATGAAAAAAGAGATGATACAACTGATCGAAATGATGCTGCTCCCTGCGGCTTTTGGCAAAATTGGTCCTTAAAACCGCTTCGAACTGAGGTTCCTGCAAACAGTCTATCAGTTCAAGCTGCCCGACACAGTCCAGGACCTCACTGGTGGAGATCCGCAGGCCGCCTCCCCGGGCACAGGCGGCAAATTTTAAGACAAGGTTGACCATTTGGACCCTGTGTCCGCTACGATGGTTTTTAAATTATCCCGGACCTTTTCGGTATCGGATCGATACTTGCAGAGCACAGTGAGTGTCTGGTCCAGCACCTGGGCTGAAAGATCTTCGACCTGAAGTGCAATCAGGGACTGGGCCCAGTCCAGCGTTTCGGATATGCAAGGCTTCTTTTTAAGATCCAGCCTGCGAATCCCACGGATTGCATTCACCAGTTGCCCGATGAGCCGATCTCCTGTTTCAGGCAGCTTGAGCCGAACAATTTTTTCTTCCAGATCGCGCTCGGGGTAGTCGATATACAGATGAATACAACGCCTCTTCAGCGCATCACTCATGTCGCGATAATTATTGGAGGTCAGCACCACAAAGGGAATATTAACTGCGGAAATGGTCCCTATTTCCGGAATCGACACCTGAAAATCACTCAAAATTTCCAGCAGAAAGGCTTCAAACTCCGGGTCCGACTTATCGACTTCATCGATGAGCAGAACCACCGGTTTTTCGGAACTGATGGCCTGGAGCAGGGGCCTGGGCTGAATGAACCGCTTTGAAAAAAAAGCATCCTCCTGGGCCGCAATCCGGTCAACGGCATCGCTCAAGGAATTTGATCCGGAGACGACATCATTTATTTTTTCCTTGATCATCTGGGTATAAAGCAACTGCTTGGCATACTCCCATTCATACAGGGCCTTGGCTTCATCCAGCCCTTCATAACACTGGAGCCGGATCAGCCGGCGATCCAGACCGCGGGCCACGGCCTTGGCCAGTTCGGTCTTGCCCACGCCGGCCGGCCCTTCCACCAGGATCGGTTTTTGAGTGGCATGGGCCAGAAAAACAACAGTGGCAATATTTTCGGAACAGATGTAATCACATTTTTCCAAATCTTTCTGTGTCGCTTCAACGCTTGAAAATGCCATTTAAGCAATCCTTTTGGTTATTTCAAAATTTGTTGCGTGGTTAAGTGGTTGAGTCGGTGTATACGAATGAACAGCCTTCACCCAAAAATTGAGAAAATTTAACCTGCATCCTGCAACGCGCAACCCACATCCTGCAACCTGCAACCTGCAACCCACACCCTGCATATCTTTATCACAGTTTATGAGAGTTGACACGAATTTTCACAAAAACCACCCATTGATTCCTCACTACTCAAAACCCATATCTCACTACTTTGGCATAAAACTCTATTGAAAATTCAAACGGTTGATGCTAATTAGATAAGGTTATATAAAATTTATCAAAACAGGAAGCGATATGCACCCTACTGAAAAGCAGCAGTCACTTTTGCGCAGCCTGCCCGGTGTGGATCATATTATCGAGCAGATCAATGCCAGGGGGCTTTTTAAAAACACGCCCAAATCCGTTGTCATGCAATCGATCCGCACGGTCATCGATACCCTGCGCCGGGAAATTCTTGACGGCGACCTGCATACTGCTCCGGAAAGCCTGCACGATGCGGCCGTCCTGGTGCGCGTTACAGAGGCCGTTGCCGGGGCTATGGCCTTTAATCTGGTACGCACCATCAATGCTACCGGTGTCGTGGTTCATACGAACCTTGGGCGCTCCCTGCTGGCCCGCGAGGCCGCAGACAACATGCTGGCCATCGGCTGCAACTACTCCAACCTGGAATTTGACCTGACCGCCGGCAAACGGGGATCACGGTACAGCAACGTGGAGGATATCCTGTGTGAAATCAGCGGGGCCGAAAGTGCCATGGTGGTCAACAACAACGCCGGCGCTGTACTGATCTGCCTGGAAACCATGGCCCGGGGCAAACAGGTGGTTGTCTCCCGGGGCGAACTGGTGGAAATCGGCGGTGCTTTCCGGATTCCCGATGTAATGGCCAAAAGCGGCGGCATCCTGCGTGAAGTGGGCACCACCAACCGCACCCATCCACGGGATTACGAAAACGCCATTGCCCAGGATACGGCCCTGCTGCTCAAGGTCCATACCAGCAACTACGCCGTTGTCGGTTTTACCGCCGCCGTGAGCCTCGAGGATCTGGTTGCCATCGGCGGGAAATACCATCTGCCGGTAATGGAGGATCTGGGCAGCGGTACATTTATCGATTTTTCCCGCTACGGTCTGATGCCCGAGCCCACGGTCCAGGAGTCCCTGGCCGCAGGAGTGGATGTGGTGACCTTCAGTGGGGACAAGCTTCTTGGCGGGCCCCAGGCCGGAATTATCCTTGGTAAAAAAGAAATCATCGATCAAATCAAAAAAAACCCCATCACCCGGGCCCTTCGCATTGACAAGCTGACCTTGGCCGCCCTTGAAAGCACGCTGCGGCTTTACCGAGACGAGGAAAAAGCAGTACAGAGCATCCCCACGTTGCGCATGCTGCTGGGGCCTTTTGACAAAATTGAAGCGCGGGCCGCAAAACTGGCCAAAATGCTTGAACATCCGGATAATAAAATTCAGGTTGAGATTCTGGATCGACCATCAAAAGCCGGCGGCGGGTCTTTGCCCCTTCTGGAACTGCCCAGCAAATGTGTTGCCCTGAAGATAGAAAATGTCTCGACCAGCCGCTTCGAGAAAATAATGCGCGGCTGCACACCTCCTGTCATCGGCAGAATAGAAGATGATTTTTTTATCATGGACATGCGGACAGTCCAAGATGATGAACTGGAAATCATCGAATCCGCTGTCTCCGACATTCTAAAAAAGGCCTAAAATGAACCAGACTACACCACCAGTGGAAGAAAAAAATTTATTCTCCTCATGCAGTTCGACCCGGCATTTTCTGCTCAGCAAAACCAACCGATTCGAGCATGAATCCCGGAATCAGCAACCGCCCTTTGCAGGCTCCGATGCCTTGCTGGAAATTTTTCCGGACATGCTTTCCGGGCCTGCCTTTATCGAGCATTCCCTGTCCATACTCGATGCTGCAAAGGCCTTTGGCGTGATAACGATCAGGCTGGATCACGGCCATCCGGAAAATGATAGCGCCACAGATGAAATCAACCCTGCCCGCATCATCGACACAGGGAAAATCATTGCCCGAACAAGCCGGCAACACAACAGCATATGGGGGCAGCTCAGCAATGATACATGGGGCTGCTTTCTGCCGGATGCGGATGAGGCGGCCTGCACGCAATGGAAACGTACCCTGAAAGCAGACCTGGCCGGGCAGAAGCTCCCCGGCGTCACCGTGGGTATCGCTCTTTATCCCTGCAACGATTTTACCCACTCCCAAATCGTGGATAACGCATGGAAAGCCCTGCACCATGCCACTTTTTTCGGCCCTGACTCCGCTGCCGTGTTCGATGCGGTGAGTCTGAATATCAGCGGAGACCAGCATTATCAGGAAGGCGATATCCGGGGTGCCGTCAGTGAATTTAAAAACGCCCTGGCCCTGGATCCATCCAATATCAATGTGCACAACAGCCTGGGTGTCTGCTACGGCGTTCTGGGAGAACTCGAATCCGCCCTGAAAGAATTTGAAACATCCCTTGCTCTTGATCCGGCCGAATTCATGGCTGCCTACAACATCGGCATGACTCACCAGCTTCTGGACAACCCGGAATCAGCCCTGGAATTTTTTCTGAGAGCCGGAGATATGAAACCCGATGTTTATGAGATAAACCTGAACACCGGCCATCTTCTTTTGCAAAACGGATCGGCTGAAAAAGCCATGGGGTTTCTGGAAAAAGCGGCTCAACTGGAACCGGGCTCGGGCCTTGCCTTCAGATATCTGGCAGACGGCTTAAAGAAACTGGGCAGGATAAATGAAGCCATTGAAGCGTACAAGAAAGCCGTGAAACTGCACCCCTATGATGCCGATTCAATTTCCGCACTGGGCTGGCTTTTTGCAAAAAGCGGCGAAAACCTGGAGATTGCCACCATGTTCTGCCGCCAGGCCACCGAACTGGCGCCTGACAGGGGGGTGTTTTTTCAACGTCTCGGCCGACTTTATCTGAAAAACAACCGCACGGAAGAGGCCCTGGTTGCATTGGAAAACGCCGATCGCCTGGGGCAGGATTCAAAAGACCTGATCGAAACCATCAGAGGACAGCAAATGGAGGAGGCCTCCTGAAAAAAATTATCCAGCAGATTCTGTCGGAAAGCATCGATATAAAAAACAGGGCCGTCACCCAGAATATGGACAACCTGGTGCAGGCCGCTGAACTTATTGCAGGCCGATTGGCCACCGGGCATAAAATCATGCTTTTCGGCAATGGCGGCAGCGCCGCCGATGCCCAACACATTGCCGCCGAATTTGTCAACCGTTTTACAATAGAGCGTCCACCGCTGGCGGCAATGGCCCTGACGACCGACACGTCCATTCTGACCAGCATCGGCAACGACTATGGTTTTGACGAAGTTTTTTCCAAACAGATCCGGGCCTTAGGGCAAAAAGGTGATATTGCCCTTGGAATCAGTACCAGCGGAAACTCCGCGAATGTACTAAAGGCCTTTAAAGCCGCCCGCAATGCCGGTATCTTCACTCTGGGCATGACCGGGCGTGGCGGAAAAATAAAAGGGCTTGCAGATATGACACTGACCGTTGCATCCGAGGTCACCGCCCGAATCCAGGAGACCCATATTCTCATGGGGCATATCCTGTGTGAACTGGTGGACCGGATTTTGTTTCCGGGAAATTTCAAATAATGTCTATCCGGAAATGAGGATTTTTGTTCAAAATCAAGACCATTTCCGGACGGACGCTAACTAAGGAGATCATTAAAGACCATGCCGCATTCTTCCACCCCCATCGCCCTTACCGGTCTGAAAACATACTCCATAAAAGATCGCAAGAGCCTGGTCAGCACCGACGATTTTGCAAAAGTCTGGCACCCGGGAAACAGTTTTAACCGATTTCTCGACAGCCTGCCTTCCATTCTGGCGGTAAAGGACCTGCGAGACGTCATATCCGCCATCACCGATGCCGCCCGAAACAAAAAGGCCGTCATTCTGGGCATGGGCGCCCATGTGATCAAGGTAGGGCTGGCGCCGGTCATCATCGACCTCATGGAGCGCGGCATCATATCGGGCGTGGCTATGAACGGTGCCGGTATTATTCATGATTTTGAACTTGCCATGGCCGGACAGACATCCGAAGATGTTGCTGGGTCTCTGGCAGACGGCACCTTCGGCATGGCCCGTGAAACCGGGCAGTTTTTATGCGATGCCGTCAACAGGGCAGCAAAAAATTCCCTAGGCCTGGGTCAGGCCGTGGGCCGGTCGATCATGGAGGCTAACCTGCCCTTTGGTCATCTGAGCATCTTAGGGGCCGGGGCCCGGCTGGGTATCCCGGTGACGGTCCATGTGGCCATAGGCACCGATATCATACATATGCGACCCGATTTTAATGCGGCCCATGCCGGCCAGGCCTCCCACCTTGATTTCAGAATATTTGCAGACCTGGTGTCTTCCCTGGAAAAAGGGGTTTACCTGAACGTTGGATCGGCCGTCATTCTGCCGGAAATTTTTCTCAAAGCCACGAGCCTGGTGCGTAACCTGGGCCATAAAATAAACGACTTTACCACGGTCAACATGGATTTTATCCGGCACTACCGCCCCATGGCCAACGTGGTAAACCGTCCCACGGCCACCGGGGGCCGTGGATTCAATCTTATCGGACACCATGAGATCATGCTGCCCCTGGTTGCCGCAGGCGTTCTTGAGCAGTTAAAATAAAGTGCCCCGTTGCTTTCAAAACGCGGATGATTATATTTATCTTTTTGAAAGATATGTAGTTTGCACGCATAAGCCCTACTTATTAAGGAGAAATACAGGAAATGCCGATCTACGAGTACCACTGCAAAGACTGCGGTAAGAATTTTGAATGCCTGATCATTGGAAATGACACCCCGAAATGCTCCAACTGCAGCAGTGCAAATGCTGCCCGCCTGATGTCGGCCTGCGGATTTTTAAGCAAAAGCGGCAGCGGTGAAACCGTCAGTGTATCGGCAGGTGCGTCGAGTTGTTCCGGGTGTTCGGCCACAAGCTGTGCCGGATGTGGTCACTGATGAAATCAACGATAAAAATCGGCACCCGGGGAAGCAAGCTGGCCCTTTGGCAGGCTACCTGGGTCAAATCGGTCATCGAAAAAGAACATCCTGAAATAATCGTCGATATTGTGGTGATCAAAACCCGGGGCGACAAAATCCTGGATGTCCCGCTGGCCAAAGTGGGCGGCAAGGGATTGTTTGTCAAAGAGATTGAAGATTCCCTGTTAAGAGAAGATATCGATATTGCCGTGCACAGCATGAAAGATATGCCCGCAGACCTGCCGGATGGACTCTGCATCGGCCCCATACCAGAACGCGAAGTGCCCGGTGATGTCCTGATTTCAGGCAGGGGCCTGCGCCTTGCCGACCTGAAAGCAGGCCGGAGCATCGGCACCTGCAGCCTGCGGAGGTCGGCCCAGCTTCTGCACGCCCGGCCCGATCTTAAAATTGTTCCTTTGCGCGGCAATCTTGAAACACGCCTGAGAAAACTGGACGAGGGCCGGATGGATGCCATTGTTCTGGCCGCAGCCGGTGTCAAGCGCCTGGGGATGGAAAATCGTATCACCGAATACCTGGAACCCTCGGTCATGCTGCCTGCCGTTGGCCAGGGCGCTCTTTGTATCGAACTTCGAAAAAACGATCAGAAAACATACCAGGTAATAAACCATCTGGAACATAGCCCCACCCGGACGGCGGTTCTGGCGGAACGGGCCTTTCTAAACCGGCTGGAAGGCGGATGCCAGGTACCCATTGCCGCGCTGGGCCAGGTCCGGCAGGATCAGATTATCATAACCGGTCTTGTGGCCGATATTGACGGTCAAACCATATTCAAAGAGACACTTTCCGGACCTGCAAACGCATCGGAAGCCATCGGCACGGATCTGGCAGATCGTCTGGCGGCCCGGGGAGCACGCGATATTTTAAATAAACTCAAGGAAGCTGCACAGGAATAAAATGACGGGAAAAGTTTATCTGGTAGGCGCCGGCCCCGGAGACCCCGGGCTGATAACGGTAAAGGGTCTGGAGTGCATTAAAAAGGCGGATGTCGTAATTTACGACTATCTGGCCGCACCGGCCCATCTGGCCCATGTATCCAGAAATGCCGAATCGATCTATGTGGGTAAAAAAGGCGGCGACCACACCCTCTCCCAGGATGGCATCAATACCCTGATTGTCGAAAAGGCAAAAACAGGTGCCGTCGTTACCCGGCTCAAGGGCGGCGACCCTTTTATTTTCGGACGCGGCGGAGAAGAGGCGGAAGTCCTTATCAAGGCAGGAATTCCTTTTGAAATCGTTCCCGGCGTCACTTCCGCCATTGCTGCTCCGGCATATGCTGGAATCCCGTTGACTCACAGGGACTTCACCTCCACGCTGGCCTTTGTCACCGGTCACGAAAATCCGGAAAAATCTACGTCAAATATTGACTGGGCCTCTCTTCCGGGTATCGGCACCCTGGTGTTTTTAATGGGCGTAAAAAACCTGGCTCATATTGTCGAGCGGCTCATGCACCACGGCATGCCGCCGGAAAAACCAGTGGCCCTGGTTCGATGGGGAACCACCCCGTCCCAGGTGACCGTCAGCGGCACCCTGGCCAACATTGTGGGCAAGGTGGCAAGGGCAGGCCTGAAGGCGCCGGCCGTTATTGTGGTGGGCGATGTGGTCAAACTCCGGAACAATATGCAGTGGTTTGAGACCCGCCCTTTGTACGGCAAAACCATTGTTGTCACCCGGGCCCGGGAGCAGGCCAGCGACCTTGTCAGGCAACTGACCGATCTCGGGGCCGAATGCATGGAATGCCCCACCATTAAAATCCGCAGGCCCAAAGACCTGGTACCCCTTGATCGGGCCATTGCGCATCTGAATGAGTATCACTGGATTATTTTTACCAGTGTCAACGGCGTAGGATTCTTTTTTGACAGATTGTTTGAAAACGGCCTGGATGTGCGGGCCCTGCACAGCCTCAAAACCGCTTCCATCGGACCAGCCACCGCGGCAAAGCTTTTTGAATACGGAATCAAAAGCGATATCGTGCCGGAAAGCTACCGGGCCGAATCCGTGGTGGCTGCATTTAAGGACAAAAATGTTCAGGGAAACAGAATTCTGCTGCCGCGCGCGGCTGAAGCCCGGCCCATACTTCCTGTTGAACTTGCTAAAATGGGCGCCAGGGTGGATGAAATAGCCGTATACCACACCTTGCAATCGAAAAATAATGCCGACAGCCTGATAGAGGGTCTGGCACAAAAACGCATCGATCTTATCACCTTTACCAGTTCATCAACGGTTAAAAACTTTAAAACCCTGATGCCGGCTGATGCCGCGAAACTGCTGCATGGGGTCAAAATAGCCAGTATCGGCCCGATCACATCGGACACAGCCCGGAAAGAGGGATTTGCTGTTCATGTCACCGCAAAAACGTATACCATACCCGGCCTTTGCGGGGCCATTGTAAAATATTTTCAAAAAAATCGTAAGAAACAGACCCCATGAAGAAATATTGACCCTGGCGGCTTTTTATGTGTATTATATAATTTTCTAATGGCTGCCGACCCCGCAGATTCATGTTCACTCTGATCTGTTTTTGATCAATGCCCTCTACCCGTTGCGCTTGAGACTTCTGATTTTCCCTGTTACCCGGCTGTAACGGCACCCTCGCAACCTGCACCGGGTTGATTTTGCAACAAATTGAATTCATCAAGTTTTAAGTGTTGTGTTTTAGTATTTTGCCTTTTTACAAAACCAGCAAACATAATCCATGGAACAATATCTTAAAAATCTGCCGGCCGTTTTCAGGGCAATTAAATCCCTTAAGGAAATCATTATAACCAATGTGGTTCTTATGGGGCAAATACCCGCAGCGACCTTTCATGAAAAAAACCGGCGCGAGGCGTTTTTAAAACGCCTCGCTACTTTCCAGGTGGATGAGTGCTCTACAGACGATTACAATAACCCCATCGGCATCATTCGGGGCACTTCCGACCGGAAGCCCCCTATTTTTTTAGTGGCTCACCTGGATACAATCTTTGACAGTGACATTGATCATAACTATACGGTCAAGAAAAATACCATACAGGGGGTCGGCATCCTGGACAATTCCGTGAGCATAGGGGTACTGTTGTCGCTGCCGGCCATTTTAAACGCCCTTGAGCTTCGTTTTGAATCGGATATCGTCCTGGCCGGTGTCATCCAGTCCATCGGCCGGGGCAACCTGCGCGGTATCCGTCACCTTTTGAAAACCTGGCTGACGCCCATAAGGGGAGCCGTATGTATCGAAGGGGCGGAACTGGGCCGGCTGGACTATTATTCCAACGGCATGGTCCGCGGTGAAATCGACTGCCGGGTTCCCATCACGGGAATCCGATCGGATTTTTCCCGGCCCAATGCGATCCTGATGCTTAATGAAGCCATTAATCAGATACTTCAACTGCGACTGCCGCAAAAACCGATAGCAAACATTATTTTCGGTAAAATATCAGGCGGCTTCAAGCACGGTAAAGATGCGTATGATGCCAGCCTGGGTTTTGAAATCCAAAGCGATTCCGACACAATGGTGAAATCGCTTTTCCGGAATATCAAAGATATTGTCGATGGATTGAATCACGAAAATGACGTCGAAATGACTATCAAAACCATCAGTAATACCGGCGCATCCCGGTTGAAGTTCAATCATCCCCTGGTTCAAAGCGCCGCTGCAATCATGAAAAAACTCGATCTTGAACCGGTCAGTCAACACTCCGAATCCGAGCTCTCGATTTTTCTCTCCCGCCGGATACCGGCAATCACCCTTGGCGTGACCCGGGGGCAGAATTATCATTTAAAAAACTCGAAGATGTTGATCAAACCCATGTTCAAAGGCATTGCCCAGATTATCGGAGTTTTAACGGCCATAGACAATGGAGTTTGCGATGAGTAAAAACTGGCTCGCCCAAAACACCTTTCATTATTCCCAATTTCAAGATATTGAGCGCCTGGTTCGTATAAAAGAACAAAAAAAGTTGACGATCTCTCTTTGTCTGCCCACGCTCAACGAAGAAAAAACCATCGGCAAAGAGATCCTGATTATGAGATCGGAACTTATGCAGCGAGCACCTCTGATCGATGAAATCGTGGTTGTCGATTCCGGCTCCAGTGACAGGACCCTGGAAATTGCCCGTAATTACGGGGCTGAAACCTATGAAGCAATCAATATTTTCCCCGATCTTGAAAATTATATGGGCAAGGGCGAAAACCTCTGGAAAGCTCTTTATATTACAAAAGGCGACATCATCGTTTATCTGGACGCCGATATCAAAAACATTCATCACCGGTTTGCATACGGCCTGATCGGCCCGCTTCTGATGGACCGGCAGATAAAATACACCAAGGCTTTTTATGACCGCCCCATCAGCACCGGCAAAAAGAAGATGCGGCCCACCGGCGGCGGCCGGGTCACGGAACTGGTTATCAGACCCCTGTTTTCACTTTTTTT
>CAYQNS010000061.1:0-20344 GCA_964418755.1 uncultured Desulfobacteraceae bacterium | reverse complement strand
TGATGGCCCGGGGGAGCGAGACTGTCATCAAGTGTGGAGGGAATTGTAATTTCCAGGCGCGGTTCCCGGGGCAGTTTACCTCTGGCGGCTGCAAAATAGTTGGTTTCCAACCCTTCAACATCAGGGAAGATAGTGATATCGCTGCCGTGCCATGGCCCCGGCTGGCCGGGTGGAAAAAAACGGATATCGGGCAATCCTTTGAGGGCCAGGCTGAGGCGTAGTGAGCTGTGCCCCATACGAATCTGACGAATGTCCCGGGCAAAATCCGGATCAAGCTGATCCGGATCCATGAGCGAAAGAAAAGTACGTTTCGGATCGGTATTGGCCAATACGCAGCGACCGTTGAGAATTTCTCCGTTTTCAAGCCTCACGCCGACGGCACGGTCCTCTTCGACCAAAATTTTTTCCACCGCGGCATTGGTTCGAATCTCTACGCCTTTTGAACGGGCAAAACTCGCCATGGCCTGGGTGATACCACCCATGCCGCCCTTTACCAGTCGCCATGCACCCTGTTCTCCCTCCAGTTCACCTATGGCCATATGGAAAAACGGAATTGCCGACCCCGGTTGACGAAGACTGGCAAAATTTCCCGTAAAACATGCGGCGGCATACATGCTTTTAATCATAGAACTGTCAAACCAGCGTTCGATCAGATCATAAGCGCTGCTGAACAACATTTGAAACAGACGGTGCCTTAAATCGGGTGTCAGTTTTCGAATATCCAGCCCCATACGGGCCAGTGCGATTAAATCCGAGAAACCAGCCGCCAGCTTGGGCGGTTCCCGAAGCATCTGATTTCGAATCACGGCCCCGATTTTCTGGACCATGGCATCGAACTGTTCCATGGCATCATAGTCCACGTTGGAAAATCTGCCTACCTCTTTGCGATCGTGCTCTTCCTCCCCGGTCAAATAGAGATAGTCATCTCCGCAGACCGCTAAAGTACCATCCAGCCTCAGCATCTCAAAACCGTGTTTTTTCAATTCAAGATCTTTTATGACTTCAGGCCTTAGTAGACTCACCACATATGAAACCGTGGAGATTCGATACCCCGGATGGATTTCCTCGGTGACCACTGCGCCGCCGACTACGGGTCGCCGCTCCAGCACAACCGTTTTCAAACCGGCTTTTCCCAGATATCCTGCCGCGGTCAAGCCGTTGTGCCCGCCACCTACGATAATCGCATCATATTTTTTATTCATAATAAATTAGTTTGCTCCTTATAATGTCATATGTAAGAATTTACTACCAACAGCTCATTTTTTATCCCTTGCCAATATTGATGCACACGATCCGCCTTGGGCTCCTGTCCCCATTACCAGAATTTTTGTCATTGTGTCCTCCACTGATAATAAATTGAAAGGTGTTGCCGGCTGAATCGAGGAATCACTCCCCTTCCGGCCACCAGTCATAACTTGCCCGTATGGTTTTTCTGAGAAACGAGGTGTTGACCTGCCTGACCCCCTTGATGCTGTGAATTTGGGAGAGCAGTTGATCCAGATGGGCCAGCGACCTGGCACTGAACTCTACAAAAAAATCAGCTGCCCCGACAGTGTGGATAATGTACCACAATTCGTGAATTTTGTTTAGCTCCTCGATGACGGAGCCTGTTTTTTTATGATCAATGGTGATCATAAAATTGCCAATCACATCGAAACCCAGACGGGCCGGGTTGCCGATGGCGGTAATTGATACGACCCCCTTGGAAATGAGCCTGTTCAGTCGGGTGCGTATAGTCGATTCAGAGATGCCGAGTGATTTCGCTATTTCGGTGTTCGGCAATCTTCCATTTTTTTGAAGCAGACGGACAATCTGAGAGTCGATTTTGTCGATGGCAGTATTCATAGCGTGTCCCCTATGTGTAAAATTAATTTTTAACGATTATGGAATTCTCATATTCGCAGAAAAAATGAAAAAATCAAGAGTTTTGTACTGATAACGCGAGAATTAGTTCAATACGCCCCGTTTATTCGATGTCCCTAATTTATTATAAAATATTATTTTCCCCCCATATATTCGCAATTATTTCCTGATTTTTTAAAAAAACATTGAATTATTTTAAATAATTGTTAATTTTAACTTGACGTTCGCTGTTAAATATTATTTAATTTTTAACGAAAATGACAATCGCTTAACCGTCGCTCTTATTCGACATCAAGCACTCTGGTGCAATCATTATTTCTTCATATTAATTAGGTCGTATGTAGCTTTGAGTCAGAGTTTGTGGAGAATTTTGGTTCTCTTCCCACCGGGACGCACAAAGGTGGCCGGCAAGCGAATCGTCAAATCACAGGAGCCGCTTTTTAACCAAAACTAAGGAGGGATTAGAGATGAAAAAAAGCAAATTAAACATGTTCTTTATCAGCTTTTTAATTGGGTTTATGGTTCTTTCACTAACACCTGACGGAACATTTTCCGCCGCACAAGCCGAAAGAGACCATATCGTTGTGCAGACCTGGGGCGGCAAGCTCGGAGAAGCTCAGGAAAAGGCCTTTTTTGAACCTTTTACAAAAGAGACAGGGATCAAGGTTATTGGTGTAGAAGCGGGAACCTCGGTGGGCGGGAAACTGGCCGCAATGCAGAGAAGCAAAAACATCGAATGGGATATCATCACTGCCGATTACGAGTCCTACAACACCAAATACTACAATAAAGGCTTTCTGGAAGAGGTTGATTACAACATTGTCGACAACACCGGAGATCTTCTCCCGAGTTCGGCGAAAAAATGGGGCGTTGCACAGTATCTTGAAGGTATCTGTTTGGTGTATAACACCAATTCCTTTCCCGAGGGCAAGGCTCCCAAAAGCTACAAAGATTTTTTTAATGTGGCCAATTTCCCCGGACCTCGGGCCATGCACAACTGGGGTGGCCCCACCGACAATCTTTCAATTGCATTAATGGCTGACGGGCTTACTCCGGATCAATGCCTGCCCCTTGATTATGAGCGTGCCTTCAAAGTAATGGACAAGATAAAACCCCACATCAAAGTCTGGTATACTTCAGGGGCACAGTTGGTACAGGCACTTCTTGATGAGGAAGTTGTCATGGCGATCGCGACGGACGGCCGTGCAAAATCGGCTATTTCCATGGGCGCGCCTATAAAAATCGTCTGGAATCAAAGTTTTTATTATCTGGGTTATAATTGTGTAGTCAAAGGGACGCCCATGAAGAAAGAGGCCATGAAACTGCTCAAATTCTGCAACCGCCCGGAGCAGCAGGCCATCTTTACAAAAATCATCGGCTACACGGGCTCGAACCCCAAGGCGGTCCAGTACCTGCCCGTTGAACTTCAAAAATCTCAATCTACGCATCCGGATAATATCAACAATGTGTTCAATTTCATGACGATCAAGAATGCGCAATGGGCGGTTGACAACGTAGATACTGTTGATGAAAAATGGAACACATGGATTGCTAGGTAAAAAATAACGAATTGCTCAAACAGAGATAGAAAAAAGATCATGAAGCTGACCCAGAGGGGATCGATTAGACATTATTCACTCCTTCAGTCTATCCTGCTGGCAAGCCCATTGCTTGTTCTGCTGGGTATATTCTATCTCATTCCATTGCTTTCGCTATTTCCGGAAAGCCTCCAGCATGAGGGCGAATTTTCACTGGAGCATTACTACCATTTCTTTCGTGAGCCCCTGTATGGTTTTATACTCTTCAGAACAATTCGTATCGCCGCTTATGTGACGGTAATTTGTTTCCTAATGGGTTATCCTGTTGCCTATTCCATGGCATACATGAAAAACAGGAAACTGAGCAATCTGCTGATGATCTGTGTGATGCTGCCGTTTTTTACCAGCATCCTGGTTCGTTCCTATGCCTGGATGGTGATTCTGCAGACAAAAGGAATAATAAATTCCTTTTTGATCTCACTGGGCATTATCGATCGCCCGATGTCTCTTCTCTACAACGAGATGGCGGTTCTTATCGGAATGGTACACATTATGCTGCCCTTTATGATTCTGCCCATCTACACTGTGTTGAAGAACCTGGATCGAAATTTGCTTCGGGCTGCCCGTAATCTTGGCGCAAGTGCAGTAAAAGCTTTTATCAAGGTGACGTTTCCCTTGAGTCTGCCGGGAGTCGGTTCGGGAGTGATGTTTACCTTTATTCTTTCGTTGGGTTTTTTCATCACCCCGGCCCTTCTGGGGGGCCCTAAGACGCTGATGATTTCCACATTGATCGAGCAACAGATCAACAGGCTCTTGAACTGGAATTTTGCAGGTGCTATTTCGGTTATCCTGCTGCTGACCACCATTGTGGTCATTGCTGTTTTTGATAAAATCGTCGGTTTGGATAAAATTTATAAGGAATAAATCGTTTTGCTTGGTCCTCAATGGCTTCGGCAATGAAAAATTCGATAATCTTCCTTTCTCAGCCAATGGCTCTTTTTGAAAAAAAAATAACTATGAACCAAAAGCAAAACGGGATGGCTGGAAAAATAATCTTGGGAATTTTTACCGGTATAGTTTTTATTTTTCTGGTGATCCCGACCATTCTCGTCGTTCCCATGTCCTTTACTGAAACCCGTTATCTGGTGTTTCCGCCTGAGGGGTTTTCTCTGCAGTGGCATCAGGAGTTCTTCACGAACAAAAAATGGGTCGAACCCACCATCTTCAGCTTGAAGCTTGCATCCCTGACAACCGTCGTATCGCTGATAATCGGGACAATGGCATCCCTCGCCCTGGTCCGGGGAATCATCCCCGGTAAGCGAATCGTGCATCTCTTTTTTCTCTCCCCTATGATGATTCCCCTCATTGTTACTGCGTTTGCCGTATACGGGATGTTTGCCAATTTTCATCTTATCGGAACACTCCCCGGGCTGGTGATCGCCCATACCATTATTGGCGTACCGTATGTCATTTTGATCATTACAGCCAATCTTTACCGGTTCGACACTTCGCTGGAACTGGCTGCAAGAAATCTCGGTGCAAATTCTTTCAAAACATTCACCAACGTCACCCTGCCTTTAATCAAACCCGGCATCATCGCTGCAGGTGTGTTCTGCTTTATCGAATCGCTGGATGAACTGGTGCTGGTCCTGTTTCTGGTGGGGACAACCAGGATGACACTGCCATTGAGGATGTTTTCCGAAATCGAGTTCAGGATTGGGCCAACGGTCGCTGCAGCGTCAACCGTGTTCATCATCGCAGCCATTGGTACCATCATTGCTCTTTCTTTTATTGAGAAAAAAGAAAAATCCATAGGACTCAAGGAGTAGCAGCTAATGAACAATACGGTTGAAACGCCTGTTCTTCAATTGAAAAGGCTAACCAAACATTTTGGCGATGTTATCGCCGTTGACGATGTGTCGCTGAACATTGTCGATGGTGAGTTTTTGACACTGCTTGGCCCCAGCGGATCCGGGAAAACCACCATACTGAATATGATAGCGGGTTTTGAATTTCCCACCAGCGGCGATATTATCTTGCAGGGAAAGTCCATTAACTTGCTGTTACCAGAGAAACGAAATATAGGCCTGGTGTTTCAAAATTACGCATTATTCCCTCACATGACTGTTTCCGAAAATATCGCTTTCCCACTAAAAATGCGGAAAGCTCCCAAGGCGGAGATCAAAGCAAGGCTGGTGGATGCATTGAGCCTGGTCCAGCTGGATGATTATGGGAAACGATATCCCAAACAGTTGAGCGGTGGTCAACAGCAACGCATAGCCGTGGCCCGGGCACTGGTTTTCGAGCCGCCGTTACTTCTGTTTGACGAACCCCTCGGTGCGCTGGACAAAAAGCTTAGAGAGCACATGCAACTCGAGCTTAAAAGAATCCACACACGTTTAAAAAGGACGATGATCTACGTGACGCATGACCAGGAGGAGGCCCTGGTCATGTCGGACAGAATCGCAGTAGTGAACAAGGGGCGGATCGAGCAGATCGGCCCCCCCGACGAATTGTACGAAGAGCCAGCCAATGCCTTTGTTGCGGGTTTCATCGGCGAATCCAACCTGTTCGAGGGAGTGGTGACAGGCGGAAAAGGCGATCGGATAGCGCTAACCCTGAACGACAGGGTCGAAATAATGATCAATTGGAGGGAAAGGATCGCCGTGGGCGAAAAAGTTAGGTTCTGCATACGGCCTGAAAAATTATTTTTCGTGGATGATGCGCCCGCAGATAACGTTATCAGCGGTACTATTACAGAATCGATTTACGTGGGTGAAACCAAGCGGTATTCCATCAGGGTAAATGATGAATTGTCCATCAATCTCAGGGAGATGAGCACGCTAACAGGCATGGGCCGGCGTGAGGGAGATCACGTTCGTATCGGCTGGCCTGATGAAAGCGTCAAACGGCTTTCATGAGATATTAAAATTCAATGAATTCGAATCGACGGGATTTTATCGGACGGGTAATCCGCATGGATGATACCGCAACGTATACTGCGCATCTTTTCAATAATTTTTTAAACATTTATTTCGATTTGTTTTGGTTTTCACAATAAATTTGCTACTACCTGCGCTACGGTGAATGCTTCATCTGAGACACCCATAGCTTCAAATGGTATTACAACCGAAATAGAAGAGCTGTAGTTTTATGAATTAGAACCTTGAAACTATCACGTAAAGACACTTTGCTATGAGTACCCCTGCGAAGAGCAAAATAACAAAAGGAGGGCTGTAATGAGCAAGTATTTAATAATCGGGTCAGGAGCACAGGGGGGAGCCGCTGCCTCTATTGCTGCTCGAGATAATGAAATCGAGAAGGTTATTATCGGGGATATAAACCTGGAGTTAGCTGAGAAAGTAAAAAAGCATATAGGTTCTGATAAAATTGAAGTCATAAAACTTGACGCTTCTGACAGCGAAAAAGTTACGCAGGCTGCAGAAAAAGTTGACATGGTTCTCAATTTAACCCACATCAAATTTAATGAAATTATTATGCGTGCTTGTATTCAGGCGAATACGCATTACGTGGATACAGCATTTGATGACCCTATCTGGACAATGATCGAGACGGAACACCCTCTTAAAATCAGTGAAGAGTTTAAGGCAGCTGGGATAACAGGGTTGATTGGTTGTGGCGGCGCACCTGGTTTAATAAATGTTTTGACCCGCTATGTATGTGACAAGCTGGAAAAAATTGACAGGATTAGTCTAAAAGTAGGTCACAAAGACCTGTGTGAAAAGTCTAAAATAACTACATGGCGTCCCACCTGGAGCCCGGAAATTGCATTAATGGACTATGCTCTTCCCGCCACTGTTTTTACAAACGGAAAATATATTAAAGTTCCTGCCTTCGCTGGTGAAGAAGAGTATGAGTTTCCCCCTCCGGTAGGTAAGAACCTCCTCACACACCACCATCACGAAGAACCGGTAACGCTTGGGAGGTATATAGGAAAAGGGCTCCAACATGTTGAATTTAAATATGCAGTCGATCTTAATGCTGCGTCGGCTGTAAAAATGGGCTTTGCGGATTATGAAAAAATGGATATCAATGGAACCAAAGTAGCACCCATAGATGTCCTGATGAAATTAGTTCGTCAACCTGTTGATTCTTTCTTTACGGAGACTAAAGAGTCAGCGGAACAGGAACCTGCCGCCGCCCATCCATATTTAATTGATGTATCTGGTGAATCAAATGGGGAACAAGTGAATTATAAGCTTTGGTATCCTCATTCCCTTGTACAAAATGGGCAGGAAAAACTTGAAGTGTTTAAAAAATTCGGAACTACCTCCGTTTCTGTTTCTCTTCCGGCACTTGCAGGGGCAAAAATGATTTTAAGCGGGGAAGCTGAAAACGGTGTTTATGCCCCGGAATGCCTTGATCCGTTAGATTTTCTTGAAATGATGGGAAAAATTGGTTGGAAGCCTTCATTCAATGTGGAGATCTCCCAAAAAATAACTTTTTGAATCCGGCCCGGGGAGTGATCATATGGAGATGATTAAAGACGGCTCATCAAGGCAGGCTGTTGTTGGTCGATTTAACTAGTGTCTGGCCGAAAACTCAAATGCCTTTGAAAAATCAGGTATTATCAACTATTTGTTCCCTTGAAGATAAGCTGTTAGCTTTTAGCAGTTAGCTATTAGCTAAAGGAATCCTTTGTCATTTATAGCTTAAAAGCCAAAAGCTTAAATCTTCGTTTATTTATACATAATAAAGCCTTATCATTCAAGTTTTTAGATAGTTTCCGTTCGGGCACTAACTAAAAGGGACGGCTGATCAATTTACGGATTTTTTATCGAAATATCAGGGGGGGTATGACATCTCAGCTTTTGAATGCTAAAGAGGCGACCTACTGGATGGAGCCTCATCCCACAACGAAAAGCTATGCGAATAAAGAACTGCCGCCAAAAACCGACGTGCTGGTTATCGGCAGCGGTTATACCGGTGTTGTTACCGCGTTGCAATTAAAAAAAGCAGGCGTGGATGTAACTCTGATAGAAAGAGGCCGGATAGGGTCCGAGGCCAGTGCGAAAAACGGTGGAATGACCCTTGCCGGGTTGAGTATCAGTTTATACAAGGTGATGAAAAAGTTCGGATATGAGAAAATGGTCCGATTTTTCCAGGAATCCCTTGAGTCTATCAATTGCGTGGAACGATTGGTAAAAGAGGGGGATATCGATTGTAATTTCAAAAGAAACGGTTATCTGGAAGCTGCTTTCAAGCCGAATCATTATGACGGTTTGAAAGAGGAGCAGGAATTTCTTGCCAAGTTTCTAAATCATACGACTCACCTGATACCACCTGAAAAGATGCGTGATGAAATCGGGTCAAATTTGTATCATGGCGGTCTGGTCGAACCAATGAGTGCCGGACTGCATCCGGCCAGATATATCGCCGGTCTGATACGTATGGCCGATGCTGCCGGAGTGGATATACATGAATATGTCGAAGCGCAGAAGATAGAAAGTATCAGAGGCAAAAAAAAAGTTTATACCAGCCGGGGACCTATTCTGGCAGAGCGTGTGGTTATAGGCACAAACGGCTACACTACCAACCTGACACCATGGCAGATGCGCCGTGTGGTGCCGGTGGAGAGCTTTATGATCGCCACACAGGAACTGCCCCAGGAGGTCGCCAAACCGCTTGTACCCAATAATCGAATGATTTTTGACACAAAAAGATTCCTGTTTTATTTCCGTCTATCGCCGGACGGAAGGCGGGTTCTTTTTGGAGGCCGCCCCAAACAGTCATGGAAATCGCCCATGGAAAAGGCCAAGATCATGCGTAAGGATATGCTCAGTGTTTATCCGCAGCTTGACAAATACGCCATTGATTACTGCTGGTTCGGGAAGGTCTGTTTTACCGTCGACCGGTTTCCGATAATAGGAGAACGCAACGGTATCACATATGCAATGGGCTACTGCGGTCATGGCGTTGCCATGGCAACATATTTCGGTTTTAAATTATCGGATATGATACTTGGAAAAGAGGCAAACAGTGCATTCGTGGAGAAAAAATCCATGCCGATTCCACTATACTGGGGGAAACCGTGGTTTTTGCCCATTGCACACAACTACTTCAGATTTCTTGATATGATAAAATAGCTGCTTCGGAATAAGGCGCTGATAATTTTGTTAGAGATAGCATACTTCAAAAAGGAGCGTGATAGATGCCGTCAATTCATTGGCGCACTGAATTTGGAATTTCCACAAATCTCTGTATTTGCTTATATTGGTGACAGGACGACAATATCGCCTTGATGATAGTTGCGAGGCCCGGCAGTTGAGTTAAAACAGTATATTCTCACCACTTAAAAAATTGTCTGCAGACAGAATCCGTCGGGTAAATCCACCGGCCCCGGTGCATATGTCTATGACCGGGGCCGGTTCTGTTTTACCCTCTGGCCAGGGCCAGCAGGTTAACACCCAACTGGTGGCGTTTTTCCGCCGGGCTGCCGGTTTCGATGCGCTGTTTCATCTGCAGGCCGTTGAGTTTACGGAGTTCCTTGTCACCCTCCACAAAAACGATGGCCCCGGGCTCGCACTCCTTGACGCAAGCCGGGTCTCCGCCGCAGTAATCACATTTAACGGCGATATCATTGGTTCCCATCTCGATCATACCGTAGGCGCAGGCGTCCACACAGTCGCCGCAGCCATTGCATTTTTCGGCATTGACCAGCACGACCCCGTCGTCATTTTTAGTAATGGCCTCCTCCGGGCAGGCCTTCAGACAGTCGGGTCTGGGGCACTGAAAGCAGAGGCTGGGCACTGAATACCCCCGGAGGGGAAAGTTATTGATATGAATTCTGGCTTTGGAGGGCTGAAACATGCCTTCTTTGACTGCCGAGCAGACATAGACGCAGCGGTTGCATCCGGTGCAGAGTTCGGGATTGGCAAATATATGTTTTTCCATGAGCTGTATTCCTCCCGCGGTTTTTAGAATTGATCGAGACCCAGCTGGGCCAGCTTTTCAGAGTTGGGAACGCCGTTTTCATCCCATCCGCGCTTCTGGTAGTACAGGGACAGACATTTGTCGAAATCTTCCGGGGCAAATACCCGGCCGGCGTGTTCGCCCTTTTGAAGCTGCTGTTTCATCTGCTTGGCGGGCAGATAATCATCCGCCCGGGTGAGCCCGGCCCTGAGGTTGAACAACCGCAGAATATTCCAGATCTTCTCCCCGACGTGTTCCAACTGTTCCACAGTGACCGTTTCGCCCGTGGCCACGGAAAGAATATCCGCAATGATGGGGGACGAAATCGAACCCCAGAAGTCGCAAAAGCCCATGGACCATTTAATGGTCGCAAAGTTCTGGCCGTTAACCACGTCCTGAGCCATGACGTCCAGGTCAAAGGGCGTCTCGCTGAACATGGGAAAGGCGCGCATGTGGCAGCCCCCTCGTTCACTGGTGGCATAGGCCAGCCCCATGCCGTAATTGGACCGGGGCTCATAGGCTGGAAATTCGAGGCCCTTGGATTCGGAGGTCAAATCCCGGCTGTCATATTTGGCCGCCAGTTTTTTGGCTCCCAAGGCCAGGTCCTTACCGCGCTGAGTGGAAAGGGTGGCGATTTCAGTGACCGCTTTGAGGTATTCCACGGGTTCGCCGAATTTCAGGTTGAAATCGTGCCGCCCTTTCTCGGTCATGTCCATGGCCAGGCCGATGATGTTGCCGCAACTGATGGTGTCCAGGCCCAAGTCGTCGCACAGGCGGTTAAAACGGATGATTTGTTCCAGGTCGTTGATTTCACAGTTGCTGCCTCCCAGGCAGAGGGTTTCGTACTCGGGGCCTTCCATTTCCGCACCGTTGATATGGGTGAATTTGCCGCAGGCCAGGGGGCAGGTGGAACAGGCCCGGTCACCCAGTTTGGCGGCCTTGATTGCGTCGGAGTTGATACCTTCCTTTTTTTCATTGACACCATAGGTAAAATTACGGGTGGGGTGGCCCCCCATGTCGCTGATGGCATCCACCAGCACCGCGGTACCGTCGGTTTTGGCCCACAGGTTGGCCTCGGTGAAAAGGTCCTCTTTTTTGTGCCGATTGACCGTTTCGATAAAGGCCGGTACATCCGCCACTTTGATGCCGCCGGTACCGCGCACCACGATGGCTTTTAACTTTTTGCCGCCCATAATGGCACCGCCGCCGCCGCGACCCATCTGGCGGTAAGCTTCGGTGCCGATGCAGGCATGGGAAATCATGTTCTCACCGGCTGGCCCGATGGCCAGCACCTTGGCTTCCGGAGTTCCCGCATCAGGTTGCAGCAGTTCCTCGGTTTCAAAAATTCCCTTTCCGGCCAGGGACTGGGCACTCTCCAGGCTCACCTGGTCATCCACGATCTTAAGATAAGTCAACTCCTTAGCCGCACCTTTGATGACGATGCCGTCATACCCGGCGAATTTAAGCTCCGGTCCGAAAGCACCGCCCGTATTGGAAGAAAAAATGGTTCCGGTATGGGGAGACTTGGACACCAGATTGAAGCGGGCGGTCATGGGAGCCGAAGTGCCCCCCAGGGGCCCGGTCATGATGACCACCGGATTGTCCGGCGATAAGGGGTCCACTTTGGGATCAACCAGGTCCCAGTAATAGCGGACTGCAAGCCCCCAGCACCCCCAATACTCTTTTAACCAGTCTTCCCGCAGCGGCTCTACCGAAATTTGCCGGGTGCTGAGATCAACAACGAGTATTTTTCCTGCATAAAGATTCATATTTCCTCCGTTTTTTCAAGTTTGTTAGTGAAAACTCAACCCTTTTTATTATAATGATACATTAAGTAGGCCTTGCGCACCGTCTCAATAATTTCCCAGATACCCTTGCTGTTTTCAGGGAAAAAAAGCACATCACCGGCGTTAATTTCTATGGGGTCTCCCTTTTCCGGATGAAAAACACACCGCCCCGTTAAAAAAGTAGTAAGCTCAGCGTGCATCACCTCACGGATAAATTTCCCGGGGGTACATTCCCAGATGCCGGCCTCGGATCCGTCTTCATGTTCACTGATAAAAAGCCCTCTTAACTGACAAACGGGTTCACCGATGGTTTTTGGCGTCCCCCAATCCTCCAATTGCTCCGAGGGAATATTTGCAGCATTTTTTATTTTTATAATCGACATAAGTTGCTCTCCTTAATTATTGAGAAGTCTGAGCCTTGTTTGGGTCGTTTTGGCTTTGATCCGGGCAAATTTCAGACCTGACAGACGCAATGATGTACGGGTGCATATCTGCGAGCCGTCAATCCGTATCGCGTTGGGCGGCCTGGATTTCAAGTTTGCGTCGTCTGTCGACGCGGAACATCAAGAATCCGCTCACTGCGGCACACAGAGAGACAGCCAGCACGACAATGGCTGCCAGGGCATTTATTTTCGGGCTGACGCCAAGGCGCACACTGGAGAACACCTTCATGGGGAGGGTTGTTGCACCGGGGCCGGCTACAAAACTCGATATGACCAGGTCGTCCAGAGACAACGTGAAGGCCAGCAGCCAACCGGAGGCAATCGCCGGCGCTATAATCGGGATCGTGATTGCGGTGAATACCTTGAAAGGGGGTGCGCCGAGATCCATGGCCGCCTCTTCGATGGATATATCCATCTCTTTCAAGCGTGAGACGATTACCACGGCCACAAAGGCGGAGCAGAAAGTGACGTGGGCGATCCACAAAGTGGTCATGCCCCGATTGGCCGGCCAGCCGATTATTTTTTCCATGGAGACGAAGAGCAGCAACAGTGACAGGCCTGTGATGACTTCCGGCATAACCAGGGGGGCGGTAATCATACCCGCGAAAATGTTATGGCCGCGGAATCTACCGAACCGGGCCATCACGAAACCGGCGAACACACCCAGAACCACGGCGCCGGTGGCACTCATCAGGGCCAGGCGCAGACTGAGCCAGGCGGCCGACAACATCTGCTTGTCCTGAAACAGCTCGCCGTACCACTTAGTGGAAAAACCGGCCCAGACCGTAACAAGCTTTGATTCGTTAAACGAAAAAACGATAAGAATGATAATGGGTGTGTACAGGAATGTATACCCCAACAGCAACCACACATTCAGCAAGGGAGATCGTCTAGTCGTACTCATATTTTTTCCAGCTCCTGGGTCTGGTGTTTATGGAACCACATCATCGGTATGATCAAAAGGAGCAGCATGATGATGGCCACTGCCGATGCCACAGGCCAGTCCCGGTTATTGAAAAATTCCTCCCATAATACCTTGCCGATCATCAGAGTGTCGGGTCCTCCCAGAAGGGCGGGAATAACAAACTCGCCTACAGCGGGAATGAA
This sequence comes from uncultured Desulfobacteraceae bacterium, assembly GCA_964418755.1. Taxonomy (GTDB): domain Bacteria; phylum Desulfobacterota; class Desulfobacteria; order Desulfobacterales; family 4572-123; genus 4572-123. Next base: position 6,673 of record CAYQNS010000061.1, on the reverse strand, counting down.
CACCAGCATGGATCCCGCGATGACGCCCCCCTTGGACAGGGGCAATGTGACGAAAAGGAACGTTTTCCAAGGCTTCGCCCCCAGGTCGGCGGCGGCTTCCAAATAGGCCTCGTCGAGTTTCACCAGGTTTGTATAGAGCGGCAGGATCATGAAAGGCAGATAGGCGTAGACAATACCGATATAAACTGCAAAATCGGTGTGCAGCATGTGCAACGGCGTATCGATAAGGTTCAATTTCATCAGCAGATTATTGATCAAGCCGTTGGTCTTTAAAATACCGATCCAGGCGTAAATCCTCAGTAGAAAGGAGGTCCAGCTTGGCAGGACGATGCCCAGCAATAGCAGGTTACGAATCCCCGGGTTCGCGCGGGCCACACCGTATGCAATGGGGTATCCTATTAAAAGGGCCAGGCCGGTTGCCACAGCTGCGATCTTCAGCGAACTCAGATAGGCGGCGGTGTAGAGATGATCCTTGAGTAGAAAAAGGTAATTGCCCAGATTCAGGATGACGGACAGTTTTTCTTCCGCAAAAGCAAAAAGATCGGTAAACGGCGGTCTGGCCAGCACCATTTCGGCAAAGCTGATTTTAAACACTATGGCAAAAGGGAGCACCAAAAACAGCAGCAGCCAAAGGAAAGGGATGCCGATTACAGTCATTCGGCCGGAAGGCAGGAATCGTTTCCATTGTTTTTTTACCATGTCAACACCACTGCCGCGTTTGACTGCCAGCTAAGATAGACTTCATCATCCCAGGTGAGACGGTCTTCGGCGAGACGTTCCACGTTTGCCAGGGTGGCGCTTATCATCATGCCGCTCCGGATTTTTACATGGTAGATCGAGAGGCCGCCGATATAGGCAATCTCTTCCACTTTTCCCCGGGCATGGTTATATTTACCAGATGGCGGGGCTGTGCTGATGATCATTTTTTCAGGCCTGACGGCCACCCAAACCTCTTTTGCCGTCGAACCCGATAACCCGTGGTCGACGTAAATCGGCCGATCGAGTTGAGGGGAGTTGATAGTGACATGGTCGGCCGATCTTTCGCTGACGGTTCCCTTAAAAATATTGACAGTACCGATAAACTCCGCTGTCCGCCGGCAATTGGGGTATTCATACACCTCGTGGGGAGTGCCGGTCTGCAGGATTTTACCCTCATGCATCACGCCGATCCGGGTAGCCATTGTCATGGCCTCTTCCTGATCGTGGGTCACCATCACGCAGGTCACGCCGACCCTTTCAATGATGTTGACCACCTCCAGCTGCATCTGTCCCCGAAGTTTTTTATCCAGGGCCGCCATGGGTTCGTCCAGAAGCAGCAATTTCGGCCGCTTGGCGAGGCTCCGCGCCAGGGCGACACGCTGACGCTGACCGCCTGAAAGCTGGTGGGGGAAACGATTGAAAAATGATTTCATGTGCACCAGCTCCAGGAGTCCTTCCACACGCTTTTTGATATCCGCCCTGGAAATCCGGTCCTGCTTCAGACCGAAGGCAATGTTTTTGGAAACACGCATATGGGGAAACAGGGCGTAGGATTGAAACATCATGTTCACCGGGCGGTTATACGGCTGGATCGACTGCATGTTTTCCCCGTCTATGGTAATCTGCCCGTCAGTCGGTATCTCGAAGCCGGCCAGCAGACGAAGCAAAGTAGTTTTGCCACACCCGGAGGCACCCAGAAGCGCAAAAATCTCGCCCTTTTGAATGTTCAGGTCGACATTATCCACGGCGGTTATCGCATCAAATTTTTTAGTGACTCCCCGAATTTGAATATAGGCTTCGGAGTCCTTTTCCGTCACGGGTTCGGACAGAATTTCCGGTTGACTCATATGGGGTGCTCCAGTGGCTGTATTATCTAAAACATGACAAACAAATCCCAAATCACAATGTTCAAATTACAAACAGGATCGAAAGCCATTTTTATTCTTCATATAGTCTTGTGTTATTATGCATTCTGATTTTTCCCTGTTTTGGAATTTTAACCATTGTGATTTGTTAGGAATTTGTCTTTTGATTATTGTGATTTTGTTGACCTGTCTGCGTGTGGCACTTACAGGCAGGCATAAAAAACACGAATCACAGTATTGAGATATTGAATCATTGCCCGGTCTTTAATTTGGTCCAAACCCGGTTCCTTATGCGTGAAATCTTAGGTGGCATCACCTTCATGGTGTAAAGCCCCTTCATGGTCTCCGCCGAGGGATAAACCGCCTTGTCATTGCGGATTGCCTCGTCGACATATTGCAGCGCATCCGCATTGGCATTGGGGTACGATACATAGTTGGAAATGCCCGCTATGACCTTCGGGTCCAAAAGAAAATCAAGAAATTTGTGGGCATTGTCAACATTATCAGCATCTGACGGGATCGTTATCATATCGAACCAGGTTGCCGCGCCTTCCTTGGGGATCGAATAAGCCACTTCAACCCCGGCTCCGGCTTCAGCCGCGCGGTCACGAGCCTGAAGAATATCACCGGACCATCCGATGCATACCCCGATGTCGCCGTTGGCCAGGTCGTTGACGTACTGTGATGAATGAAAATATTTGATGTACGGGCGGATTTTCATCAGCATGGGAAGAACCTTGTCGGTGTAGTCCTTTTCGTCAAGAGTGTTGGGATTTAAGCCCATATAGTGGAGAGCCGCCGAAAGGATTTCGGTGGGATCGTCAAGAAACACCAGACCGATATCTTTCAATTTAGCGGCATATTCAGGTTTGAAAACCAGATCCCAGCTGTCCACCGGGGCTTTTCCGCCAAAGGCTGCCTCTACTTTTTTCACATTGTAGCCGATCCCGGTTGTTCCCCACATATAAGGGATGGCAAATTTATTTCCCGGGTCCACAGCCTCGAGCACTTTCATCATACCTTTATCGAGATGCTTGTAGTTTGTCAGCTTGGAGCGGTCGAGTGCCTTGAACACGCCGGCGTTAATTTGGCGGCCGATGAAGTAACTGGAAGGAAACACGATGTCGTATCCGGTTTTCCCCGAGAGTAATTTTGCCTCCAGAACTTCGTTGCTGTCAAAAACATCGTAGGTAACATCGATACCGGTCTCTTTTTCAAAAACGGAAACCGGGCCGCCGGGTCCCTCATCCATGTAATCGGACCAATTATATACGTGGAGAACCTCTTTTCCAATCGCCGAGGATGCCCCGGACAAAAATAATGCCATCGTTGCCACTAATAAAATACAAAGTGTACGTTTCCTGTTCATCTCATAACCTCCAGTTTTAAAATTGTTATTGCCAATTCGCCCCAGACGCGAATTGCCGGTCGGGGCTGCCCTGTCCTTTCTGTGTTCAAGAGCGTAAAAAAATATCCTAATGTAAGGGTGCGGTGAGTTTGGATTTAAATAAATTCACCGAATTGATCGATATGTCCAGCAAATCGGCGATTCTGGATTTGGCCGTTATACCTTTGACACCGTCGGCGGCGGCACAGATATTGCCGATATCGAATTTTTTCCGTACATCCTGCATCACATCTTCATTGCAAAGATCCGCCACGTCAATTCCCAACTTACCGGCCACATACTGTTTGGCTTCATTAATTTTCATGCGTCGGGTCAATTGCATCCAGGCCACCAGATCTCCGGCGGTTCGAATGCCACACATACCCGATGCCATAATATGGGCGGTTGACATGCCAAAAGGATCTCCAACGCCAACCTACAAACCATCCGCTTTACCGATCTGTACCAGAGCTTTGGAGGCACGCGTAACACTGTCAATGGGCGGAACCTCGACCATCGGCACCCCGCATACCCCCATGCCCACATTGGGATGTACGGGAATGTTGGCCACAGCCACCGTTTCCTTGACAAAAGTCACCGCACGGGCAAGGTTCCACGGTGTAGATGCGGTGGTGCTGACGTTAATGGCCGGGCCGAAAATATCGGCCCCGGCTTCCTCTACCACCTTGACCTGTTCATGGGGGAACATGCCCGCCAGGCGTTTGCCGTTGTATTCGATTCCACCGTGAAGACCGAGAACAAACTCACTGGCCATTCCGATTTCAATCGCCATATCGGGGGCGATGGTCTTCAACTTGGTAACCGCCTTGAGGGTGGCATAAAAATCAGCATCCCCGGCCGAACCACTGGTATCGAAATTGAACCCGTCGCAACCGACTTCGTAGAGCTCTTTGGCACAAAATACCAAGTCCTCGATCAGGGCCTCGGCGGCCATTTCCTGGGCGCGGCGGGCTTCCTCGATTTTGCCCTGAGGAATCAGCTCGGCAGCGTTGGGAAAAGGACCATCCGGCTGGAAGTATAATCCCAAGTTGGGCTGGGTGCCGTAAATCAACGGAATCGTAGTGGCCTGGGAGTACATATAATAGCGCTGTTTTTCATAATTTATAATCGATTTCACGGGTTTGCAACTGTAATCGTAATGTCCCATGCCTGCCGTATCTGCACAACATATGCGCTCAAAAGCCAAAACGGCATTGAAATATCCCATGGGCAAAGCGGTCCCGCCATCGGGTTGATCCACCACCATTATACCGGATGCCCCATCATCAGTGGTGATGACTTCTTCACCCGGGGAAACGGCAACAATACGATTCGGATCGGCAAAAATTTCAAACAACTGATTCAGTTCTTCCTGCGTAAGCTCCGGGATCCGGCCCTTGTCGGCTGCATCCTGTGTCCCCGCCGACAAATCTTTTTTTACTTCATCCGGGGCCATTGAAACGCGTTCTCCGTCACCCATCCTGATCCAAATGCGGTTCGACATTATTTCCCTCCTTTTTTCTATCAGTTCATTGTCAGCTTTACGCGTAATATCCTGGGGTCCGCCGATCATTGATAAACGTTATAATCCTATGGCATACATCCCAACAAAATCTTCCAAACGGCAGGCCGTCATTTTCAGTTTGTTAAAGAAACAGCATGAGTAGCAGACTGACTCCGGCTTAGTGCGAATTCTTGAGCTACAATCGACATAGCCTTATCCAATTTGGCAATAATCTTGTCGATGGTTTCAAAGCGGATCACTCCCGCGGGCTCAATTCGAATAATTTTTGCGTTATTAAACGCTCCCCCGGTCACCACTCCTCTTTGAAAAAGCGCTTGAGATACGGCCGTGCCGATTTCCGGGGTTGGATATTCCAGGCCTATAAGAAGGCCTTTTCCGCGAACATCCAGCAGAATTGGATGTCTCCTCTGGAGGTCTTTCAACTGCTCCATAATATAATCGCCCTTCTGTGCGATTTGGTTCGAGATATCATTTTCAATGATAAATTTAATTGTTGCAATGGCCGCTGCACAAGCCAGGGGAGTACCCCCGGATATGGATTGGCCTAATATCCAGGGATTTTCCGCCAATTCTTCTACCCAGAGATGTTCTTTGATAATGATGCCGGTAATCGGCATAACACCGCCGCCAAATGCATTTCCAAAGACCAGGATGTCGGGGACTACCCCGGAGTATTCGCAGGCCCAAAACATTCCGGTTCTTCCCATTCCGGTTTGAATTTCATCTATAATCAGCAACACTCCGTAATAGTCGCAAATTTTACGAATTTGTTGGAGGTAGCCCGCTGGCGGAATCACAACTCCGGCGGCGACCTGAATAGGCTCCAAAATCATGGCGGCCACGGTCTCGCCAACAGCAATCAGGTTTTTAATTGCTGTTTCGGCGGCCTCCGCATTACCGAATTCAACGTATTGTACATCCTGAATTATTGGAAGATTTAATTTGCGGCAAGTCGCTTTTCCTGCGCCTGATAAACCTCCGAATTTGTTACCGTGAAAGGCGTTTACCGTAGAAATAATAAAGCAATTGTCGGATGTCATACGTGCAAGGCCAAGCGCCAATTCAATCGCTTCCGCTCCTTCACTGCAAAAATGGACGTATTTTAAATTGCCGGGAGCACTCATCGAAACCAACTTGGCCAAATACCCGCGCAATGGATTGAGCAACTCGTAATTATGGAGCGCCTGACGATTCAACTGGGCCTCCACGGCTTTTACAATTTCGATATTCTGATGTCCGGCGATGTTGATGCCAAAACCGCCCAGACAATCGATAAATTCATTCCCGTGTGGATCTTTGAACGCTTCCATGGAATCCGTCCATTCAACCAGCACGGCATTTTTTGAGATTAATTTGTAATATCGCAGCCAATCCGGATTCATGTATTCGGTAAAATGTTCGATGGATTCTTTCACAATCTGTTCTTGGTCGTCTATACTTAAGCCGTCTTTTAATATGAATCCCAGGGCTCGTGTTGCTTCTTGCAATATTCCTTCTTTTTGACCCGCCACTGTAATTCACCTCGCAAGGGACTACTTATTTTTGATAAAAAAATCTTTCCTTGTTTGAAGCTTTCGGAATCATTTATACCGATGGTCATTCTCACTCATGAAAGTAGATAAATCGTTTCCCACTGGATAACGGATAGTCCCGGGAGCAAAAAAACGAATACCCGGTTTAACGGTTTGCTGAAAAGGGTTTATAACAATATAACTATGACTCTGCGAATCATCAAAACGGAGATGATTTGATACTGGTATTTTATTGGATCGATTCAGTTACTCAACAGTCCAAAGTTTAAAGCGGTCATGCCGCCAAAGGCATGGCATCAACCGTGGGCCTTCTGTTCTTTGACATAATTATTCGATAAATCGCGCTATTCTTGAAAGAGCGAAAATTATGATAGTACTCCTCCTG
>CAYQNS010000060.1:0-20421 GCA_964418755.1 uncultured Desulfobacteraceae bacterium | reverse complement strand
TGTGATCGATCTCAACCAGATTATTCCTGAGCTGCCAGCTGATGTTGTAGTTCATGTTGGAAGTATTCGTCGCTGGATCAAGGGAATCCGTGGTGGATCCACCGGTGAGCCCCTGTATAAAACGTCCTCCTTTTTTAGGAACAGCAGCTTTGGCTGTGCCCGAGAGCAGAGCAGGGGAGATTGCTGCTGTAAGGCCAAGAGCCGAAGCCTGGGTGATAAACTGCCTTCTGGTGATTTTGTTTTGTTGAAACATTTTGTTTAAATGTGATAATTTCGACATACGATCCTCCTTTTTTAGGGTTCAATTAATAAAACTGCTGCGAAGCTTGACAGCACTCTAAATAAAAAACTACATAAGAATTCAGGTGGAAGCATTTGGTCCGCAAAACACATGAAATGACACGAAATTAAGACCATCAGCAAAAACAATGAAGTTTTAGTGTATTTCTATTATATAAAATGATTATTTTTCATTACATCGCCCCAGAGGGCCCGGCCCGAGGCCAGGGTGTCCTTGATGCGGGCGATATTTTTGCGTTTTCGCAGCAGGTACAAAACCACTCCGGCATCCTGACAGGCACCGAGCATCACCGCACCGACGATGCGGTTGTTTTTGATCAGTATTTTGCGGTAGATCGATTTGCGTTTATTGATGTACGTCAACACCTGGGTCTGGTCATCTCCGGCATCCCGTCTTTCCAGGAACGCCGCTGTGCAGTCGAACACCGGCAGCACGTTATAGGCTACTTCACCGGCCAGATTGTACTTTTTCTCGGCCATGTTGCTGCCGGCGATTTTACCCTCGATGCAGGCGCTGGGCCAGTTGCCGAACATCGCTGACTTTCCGCTGAGCAGATGGCGCGCCTGGGCCACATCTCCGGCAGCATAGATGCCGGGCACGCTGGTCTGCATGGCCAGGTTCACCTTAATGCCCTGGTCCGTGGAAATTTCCGTGTCTTTTACAAGCTTCAGGTTCGGGTCCACGCCTTTACCCACTACGATCAGGTCTACAAAGAATTCATCATGTTGATCCGTTGTTACGCGGATCCTGCCGTTTGTCCGCGACAGTTCCGCAACATCACGGCCAAAAAAAAACCTGACCCCCTTTGTTTCGATTTTGTCCCGTATCATGCGGGCACATCGGGCATCCGAATTTTGGCTCAGCAGATGATCGGATTTTGCAATGACAGTGACCTTTTTACCTTTTTTTTCAAATGCATGGCCCGTTTCCAGCCCCACGAGTCCGGCGCCGATCATCAGCACGTCGGAGGCCTTCTCCGATGCCTTGACAATTGCCCGGGCATCGGCCATGGTGCGGAGGGTAAAAATATTCTCCCTGACCGCATCGGTATCCATTGCCGACTTCCGGGCTGATGCCCCCGTGGCAATCAGCAACCTGTCATAGGCCAGACGGGTTCCATCCTGGAGGTTCACCTGCTGCTGGCCCGTATCGATCCCTTCTGCCGTTGTGCCCAGTCTCAGATCGATCTGGTGTCGGTCATAAAACGCCCGGTCGGTGATATACATCTGCGGTTCTTTCATTCTCCCGGACACCAGGTAGGGCAGGACCACCGGTGAATAGGCAAGACAATTTTCCGCCGTGAGCATCACGATATTTGATGTCTGATCGATCTCCCGGATGGCTTTGGCTGCATTGAGACCCGCAGCACTGTTGCCGATAATCACATGTCTGAAACCGCTCATAAAAAGTCCTATCCCCCAACTGATTATGCCAGACCCAGTTCCTGAAGTTTATCGGGTCCGGGGACACCATTTTCGTCCCAGCTCCGCAGCTTATAATATTCAGGAAGCATCTTATCGAGCTCAACCACCTGGCCTTTTTTCGGACCTTCGGGCATCGGTTCCTTGAGAAACCGATCCGGCAGGGTATCATCCTTGCCCGTGAGGCCTGCTTTAAAGTTGAACAACCGGTCAAGGGTAAATATCCGCTCTCCGGCTTTCATCAGCCCGTCCAGTCCGCCGAAATCCAGCCCGGTAACGCTTTCAAGGTAATCCACCAGGTCCTGTTCAGGTGCTTCCATGAGGAGAAAATAACACATCCCGACAGAATCAAACGCCCATGCCGCATAGTCCTGATAGCGCTTTGTCATGGCGGCCTTGCCTTCTATTGCCAGCGGATCGACATCCTTTTCCGGGGACCAGTACCCCAGCATGGTACATTCAAACATTTCCGAGCAATTGACCTCTGCCCGGCAGTGATCCGCCCCCCTGTTGTTGGTGGCAAACGCCAGGGCCTGGCCCTTTACGCCGCGGGGGTCATAATTCGGCAGTTCCTGCTTTTTGACGGTCATGGACAACTCCGGGTGACCATAGTGTTCGGCCAGCCGATAGGAGCCTTCGCCCAGGAGCCGGCCGAAGTCCTCCCGGCGGCCGATTTTGGGAATCAGATCCAGCATGGCCTCACCATTGCCGAATTTCAGATCGTATCCTGCGTCTTTTTCAGGCAGGTACCCCTTTTCAAAAAGCTCCATGGCACAGCCAAAGGTAACGCCTGTGGAAATCGTGTCCACGCCGATATCGTTGCACATGCGGATCGCTTTCATCACCAGGGCCAGGTTGTCCATGCCGGTCACCGATCCCATGGATGCCACCGATTCATACTCGGGTCCTTCGCTGGCGCCTTCAAAGCCGGGATCGTCCACACGGCCCATACGTGAGCACCCGGCAGGACAGGCAAAACAGGCCTTGCCGGGCTGAGCGCCTTTTTTGATCGAATATTTCTGCTCAAACAATTCGCCGCTGAGTTTATGGGCATTTTCATAAACACCGGTTTGAAAATTGCGGGTAGGCAAAATACCCAGTTCATTGGACCAGGCAACCACTGAGATGGTACCGTGATCACTCAGCCCCTTGACGCAGGTAGGGGTAGGATTTCGCCAGTAATCTAAAAATTTCCAATAACTGGCCTTAAATGCCTTGGAATCGGACACCTGAATGCCCCGGGTCCCTCGGACGGCCACCGCCTTGAGATGCTTTGATCCCATCACGGCACCGTGACCGCCCCGGCCGGCGGCACGGGCTGCGGTCACCCCGCCGGTGATCACATTGGCTACCCGCGCCATATTCTCACCGGCAGGCCCGATTTCAGCCACATGGGCATAGGGATCGGTCTCGGCCAGAACCATCTTTTCGGTTTCTTCCGTACCCCTGCCCCAAAGGTGCTCGGCGCTCCGGATTTCCACATGCTCATTGTCGATCCAGAGATAAACCGGCTTTTCGGCCTTGCCTTCGATGATGATAAAGTCGTAGCCGGCCAGTTTCAGTTCAACACCAAAATAGCCGCCCACACTGGAATTGGCGATACCACCGGTCAGCGGCGATTTGGTCACCACATAGCACCGGTTGCCTCCGGGGGGAAACCCGGTCAGCGGTCCCGTTGCAAAGATAAATTTGTTTTCTTCGCTGAGGGCATCAGCCTGGGGGTTCATTTCATCAAAAAGATACTTTATGCCGATGCCCCGGGCCCCCACATAGGATGTCATTATCTCCGGATCATTTTCCTGGATGTCGATTTTTTTATGCGTCAGATCAACGCGTATATGCCGTCCTGTATATCCGTACCATTTATGCTTCATGGGTTGCCTCCTCAACATGGGATAATTTTAGCTTTTGTGCAAAATTCCGACCTCGGTCGGCCACAGCCGTTTCGAGCCGTTTGAACTCCAGGGCCCCGTAAAAACAGCTTTTGACGCACTCGGGGTCACCGCCGCACAGATCACATTTTTCCGAGATCCCCTTATCGCCGTCAAATCCCATGGCGCCGAAGGGACAGGCCTGGATGCACATCCGGCAGCCGACACATCGCGCCTCATCAAGGCTGACGACCCCGGTGATCCGATCTTTTGAAAGTGCCGTATTCGGGCAGATATTCACACACCAGGCCTCTTCGCACTGGCTGCAGACATTTGGATAAAAAAAGAAATCTTCATGAAAAATATTGACTTTGATTCGCGACTTGGCAGGATTGATCTCGCCATGGTGATGCAGCGAGCACGCCAGTTCGCAGATCCTGCAGGCCGTGCACTTTTCCGGATGGATATCAATGTAATATTTGCTCATAATCTTCTCCCAGCAGAATAAAAGATTTATGTAATAAAAAACCCTTGCAATAACCGCAAGGAACACGACAATCAAATAGAATTTGATTTTAATCTAACTTCTGCAAAAGAAGGGCCAAGTCCGGTAAACCGGAAGATAATCAATAAATATTTATTGTTCAGGCAGCATTAACGATATGCCATGAGCACCGCATGGGGGGAAAGCGCGGACGACCAACAGCGGTTATGATGCACGCAGTATGAATTCGTAACAATCGCCCGTTGAACCCTTCCACAACTATCGAATCGATTTGGACCAAAATATCGGCCAGTGTGGTTTTTTCTTTTTGATACCGTTTCGAATCAAACTGGATAGCTATCGCAAAAACGATATACATCGATGAGATAGCGTAATATCAATCCATTTAAACAAAAATGCGACTCAATGGATTTTTTTCTTTGATACACTTTAGAATCAAAATATAGAAGGTCACATTTTTAATATCACTGCGTTATCGGTCGGCGGCCTATTACAATACAGCTTTCTCCCTCAGGCCCTGTGTAATTTATTATGTGACAAGATATAGAGCCACGCCGATTTTCCTTTACGCAAATCATCATCAATCGGATAAAATGATTTCGCCTTTGCCGGCGTCAACCACGGCATGCAGCCCGGTTTTAAGCATTTGAAATGCCTTATTGTTCACGGTAACCACCGGTATGGTTTCACCATAGAAATGTTTGCAGATAACAGGGCCGGATATCAGAAGGGGGTCGACTTCTATTTGCACCAGAGCGGCGGGGGCTTTTTGGGCTCTCACCAGTTCCAGTATTACCATGGGCGCTGCTGCCGATCCTTTGCCATAGGGGAAGGCCAGCACCTTTCCTGCAATCGATTCTCCGAAAAGCTCGTGCCGGGGGTCATTGATGATCCCTTTTTCAGGATCGACCCCGCCCCAAAAACTGATGGGCTGGTCGGTGATCAAGAGGTCACCCTCTCTTCTTCCTGCAACAAGATATTTGCATTTTATCAGGGTAACCATGCTGAACCTCTCCGTACGATTGTTCCCTCCATAGCTGAATCCACACAATCTTTGATACTGCCGTAAGCAGCCTTGAGTCCTGCTTGAGAATAGATGTAGTTGGCCGCCTTGGCCGAGTTGGTCATCATTGTCCCTGTATGGCCCATGCTCTCCGGATAAAGCAACAGACAGCCATCGGTATAAACCCTGATGCCGGCGTCTTCCAGTATTTTAAGAATTCCCAACTGATTGATCCAGGTATGGATATTCCGGCTGGTAAAAACGGTAACATCCACCTTTTTGCTGACCTTCCGCCCCCGTATCAATCCGGCGAGCGCCATGAATTCCGAAAATGAGAAATGGGGGCATCCGAACCCGATCCAATCAATCCGCTCTTCGGTAGTGGTCCATAGCTTTTCCTCCATATTTTCTATCATTTCAGGTGTGACCGTGATCGAATTTTGAGGGCCGTTTTCTTTCAGGCACATCTCCCGGGTATGGGCCTCGGGAGTGACACCGATGACATGAAAAAGCGCAATTGAACCTGACGAGGCGGCTGCCGCGCCAAGACCCTTAAGGCTGTCGGCAGAAACCGTCTTGGGAATGCCCTCTATGGCAACCACTTTGTTTCCGGCTTTATCGCCTGCCAAATAGCCAAGAAGCGGATAGAAACAAGGGTCTTTCAATATATTCTCGGCCAGGTTGTCACATTTGATCAAAACTTCTGCCTTACGGTTTTCGTCCAGGTAGAGGCCGAATTTCGGATACCGACCGGTGATGGCGCTGCAAATATCGATCAAATCACCGGTGCGGTTGGTTCGGGCGCCGATGACGGAATTTACAAAGGCGATGGCGTTGGACTCCGACCACGCAACGTGGCTGCCGAACCTGGGGACAATTCCGTCCTGGTAGGGCGCGCAGGTCCAGTTGGGAATGGCCCCCATTTTAAGATGGGCTTTTTCAATTTTTTTTATTTTAACGAATAAGTCCTGTGATACGCCGTAAGAGAGGCCTCTTTCCAGATCAAGGGATGATGCTTTCCAGCGACATGGGCGCCATGGCAATTCTATTTTTGATTTGCACGTTTCCGATGCTGACGGGCGAGAACAATGCGTTAAATTTTTGATTGTTTTTCATTTGATATCTCTATCTACAGGTGGAATTAAGACCCTGATTGTAATAAGAGCAGGCGTACGATTTAAAGCGCGCTGGTTAAATAGCAGAAATTGTGGGTTTTGATTTTTCAACCGTGAACTATTACGACAGATCACCGCAGGCCGGACGCCAAACCGTGCACTTCATGCGTCAGGTCATTTTTGCGGGTCCGCAGTTTCTTGCAGCGCTGACAAAGATTTAAAGTGCTGATCTCGATATCGTCTCGATGCAAATTTCGATTCAGTTTGCCAAGTTGCGGGAGTGGTGCGAAACGGTCTCCGCATTGCTCACACGCCGCCAATTCAACCTGCCTGATTTTTCGTTTTGAAACGATCTTAAACAAGTTAAACAGCCCCATCTCATGACGCAGTTGCGCTGCCTGTTCCGGGCAGGCATTCACACAGGAACCGCAGCAAATACACTGGTAATGGGAATATTTGAACACTCTGAACTCCGACAGGGTCTCGGATTCCAGGGTGTGGGTAGGACAGGAAAGGGTACAGGCATCACACCCGACACACCTGTTTTGATCCAGTCGCACCACACAATAGAGAAAAAAAATCATCACCAGCATGGCTTCCCCGCTGATAATGTGAAAACGCCACATATAAGCAGAGAGGAATTCAATATGATCAAAGGTGCCGTGGGTATAAAAATAACCTGTGGCAAAGGGCAGAACCGTCAGGCAGATAATAATAAAATCCGAGAGTGTTGAATTGCGCCGAATTTCAGGTATCAGTATTCGTCTCACGAAAAACCAGGCACCGGCAATCATCACGGCCAGGGTCATATAATCCGCCAGTCCATCCGATATGGGGGTCCAGTACCATTCCAGAGATGATTCCTCCCACATGGCGACATGACCGGAAAACCAGATGGGAACAGTAAAAATGCATAGATGAAATAAGTAGCGCAAAATAGTGTAAACCGGTGCTTTCACCATTTTCTTGTGATACGGCACAAGGGAACGTACAATATAAAATGCTACCATCAGCACCGTATTGCCTTCCTGTGCTGTGTGTTCGGAATAGGATAGCCTGCCGATGAAGAAAAGCAACCTGAGCGACAGCCCCAGCGCAAAAATAAAAAATACAATTTGCAAGCCGGGATCTTCGATATAGTAGAAAACCGTATCCAACAATCAGCGACCTCTTTCTTGATTCATCTTAACAATGTGAAATAATTTCAGTAACCGTTGATCAGCAGGGCTCTCTATTTTCTGAAATAATTTCCAGATGGGGTTCAGTGATCTCTTCGGTCATATCACGGGCCATCAATACACGTTTCGAACCCAGCCTTCTCAACGTGATATTGACCTGATCGTGTGAAACATATTGCAAAGCTCCGGACGGGCACACTTTAACACAAATTGGATCACCCTCACACTGGTTACATACAACCGCCCTTCCCAACTTTCTATCCACATAGATAGCGCCAAAAGGACAGGCATAGCTGCAGGCACTGCATCCGATGCACTTTTTATCATTTATAATTTTTGCCCCGGTTGCAGGATCGCTGCCGATTGCGCCGGCCGGACAGACCAGCTCACACATGGGGGTTTCGCACTGCATGCAGGTAGAGGGAACAAACTGAAGCTGTCCATTTTTCTGTGACGTAACCACGCGAATTCTTGATCGTTCAGGGTTGCATTCTTTCGTATTTATAAGTGAACAGGCGACTTCACACATTTTGCAGCCGCTGCATTTTTCCGTATCAATGACAATTACATTGGCCATTTTCAAACCTCCGGATATGGCTGTTATTCGTTTATTTAGATTAGCTACTTTTTTTCTGAGATACCCATATCCTGAAAGTCGGAAGCCACATCGTCGAGTTTAAGCGACTGCAATAAATCAACGGTGGGGATACCCGTTTTCAGATTCCACCCCATGGCCCGGTAGTAATCATCTTTCATTTTTTCCAGGTCCTCCACCGTAACCTTGTCTTCCGGCCAGGTCCCGGGTATCTGAGAGTTGATCAGCTTCCCGGGAAGGGTGTCCTGTTCCCGGGTAAACCCCTCCCTGGCGGCAAAGGCTCTTTCCTGGGCACTGATTCGCGCCGCCGCCTCCAGCAGATCTTCAATGCGCGTCTCTTTGCCGGTGCCGGCGGAAAGCGCTTTGGCCTGGAATTCAATACTGACCCCGAGGTTTAAAAAGATCGTGTTCCATTTGCATTGACCCAGGGAGTCGCTCACCGTAATCAGTTTCTGCCCCAGGGCCGCAAGTTCCCCCCTGGATTCACAGTCCATCTGCCCGATGAGGGCATCACCCCCGGCATTTTTTTTGGCGGCCATCGCCGTATCGGCAATTTTTTGGGCTGTTTTGCCTTCCCAACTGTCCGGGCTGGCCATTCCGGTCATATGACCTGCGCCTGAACCGCTTCCAAGATTGTCAAAAGTTCCCATGCGCCCACGGTACTCATCCGCTCCCCTTGGGTTTATCAGTGCCCCCATGGTGCGGGCCCTGAAATTCATAACATTGGTAACACCCAAAGGCACTCCTTTGATATTCAACGGTTCTTCAATGTCTTTGCCCAGCTTTTTGCCCGCATCTCTGACATTACCGGCCAGAATTTTTCCAAAGCCTTCCTGTTTAACAATTTTATCGATCAAAAGAAGAATCGCCTCACCGTTTCCCCAGGTGAGGTGAATGCCATCCGTATCATTACTGGTTATAACCCTCTGTTCATAAAGCTCCATTGCCCAGGCAATCATTCTTGAAACCGACTGTGTGTCAATACCCTGCCGCTGGCATTTGGAAGCGATGGCATACCAGGTTTTCATATCGCTGTTTTTCAGCAGCCATGTGGGCCCGCCATAAATCGTACAACTGGCCACCAGCGGACCATAGCCATTCAGGTTATAGTAGTCCATGCAGCGAACCTGGCAATTAAAACAACCGGTTATGCCATCTCCCTGAGGGTTTTTGTGTTTTTCCCAGAAAGGCATGTGCCCGCCTTTCAAGTTTTTCTGTTCCACCCATTCGGTGGCTTCGTAGTTGCCCAGCGTACTTGCCCATGAAGGCGGGTCATTGTCTCCCAGATCGGTGGTCTTTGCCATTCCCAGCAATGGTTTCTGGGACTCCAGCGCCCCAAGGCAAAGCTTTAAAAAACGATCCGAATCCGCGACGGCCACCCCTTTTGTCCCGCGCACTGCAATTGCCTTGAGGTTTTTGGACCCCATCACGGTTCCCATTCCGGTTCTTCCGGCGGCATTTCCCACGCGTGTCTGGACAGATGCATATGCAATCAGGTTTTCCCCTGCCGGGCCGATGCACAATACTTCGGCATCCGGATCACCCAGTTCTTTTCGAATGGCATCCTGTGTCCTATAGGTATCCAGCCCCCATATCCCATCTGCATCCCTGATCTCAACCCTATCATTGTTAATTGTAATATAGACCGGTCTGTTAGCCCTGCCTGTGATAATAAGGCTGTCGTAGCCGGCATACTTGAATTCAGGGCCCCAGTATCCCCCCATATTGGACATGCCCTGTATCCCAGTTGCCGGTGATTTGGCAGCCACTTCAACTCGTCCAGCTCCAGGGACCAGGGTGCCGGTAAAGGGACCGATGCTG
Source organism: uncultured Desulfobacteraceae bacterium (assembly GCA_964418755.1). Classification (GTDB taxonomy): domain Bacteria; phylum Desulfobacterota; class Desulfobacteria; order Desulfobacterales; family 4572-123; genus 4572-123. The sequence continues at coordinate 10,611 of CAYQNS010000060.1, read as the reverse complement.
AACATTAAAACATTATCCGGGTCCAGTGGATCTAGGCCTTTTTTTATCTCTTCATATAAAATTCGGGCATTAAAGCCCCTGCCGCCAAGCCATAGATCCTGATAGTTTGAAGTGGGTTCTTTTTCTATTTTTCCGCTATCAAGATCAATTTTAAGTAATTGCCCTCCATACATATATGCCATACAAACCTCTCATTCACAATATCAACAACTATTTGATATTACATATTATTTGAAACATATTTCAGCATTTGGTCATAATTAATTGCAGCTATTTTTTTACTTTACCCAGATCAAACATGATCATTTTGATCTCACTGAGTTCGTTGAATATCCAGTCCGACAGCATCCGGCCGACACCGCTTCGCTTCACCCCGCCAAAAGGAGACATTTCATCCCAGCAGCTTGTTGCCTCATTGATATAGATGCTTCCGGCCTTGATATTTTCAGCCAGATAATAGGCATTGGCCAGGCCGCTGGTGAATGCCCCGAATTGAAACCCGAAGCGGGTCGAATTGGCCATTTCCACCGCCTCGTCAATGTCTCCGAAGGTCGTGACGGCCGTCACAGGCCCCATGGTAACCTCCTGGGATATAGCCATGTCTTCCGTCACATTGTCGATCACCGTGGGTTCGATATAGAGCCCTTCGGTGTTGTTTCCACCGATCACGAATTGCCCCCCCTTCCTGCGGGCATCTTCAACCAGGGCCATGGTGGTTTCAAGAACCGTCCGGTTGTTAACCGGCCCCACATCGGTTTTTGGATCAAGAGGATCTCCAAAGACGAGCCCTTTTGTTTTTTCAACAAACAAATCGACGAATTGTCTGTGAACCTCCTTATGGACCAGTATCCGGCGGGTGGAAATGGGGGACTGACCGTTGTGCCCGTAGCATCCGCCGATGGCGGCATTGACGGCCTCTTGGATATTGGCGTCGTCCATGACCACCAGCGCATTGCTGGACACGATGGCCAGCAGCAGTTTTTTTAGGGCCGCCTTTCGGGCAATGGCTTCACCGGTCTTTTCCTGACCGAAAAAATTTACGGCATCGACACCGGGATTTGATACCAGTTCAGCCCCCACCTCTGATCCGGGTCCGGTCAGCACATTAATGCTGCCGGAGGGAAACCCTGCTTCATGAAGGGCCTCTGCAATAAGGATCGCACTGAAAGGAGAACCGCTGGAAGGCTTCACAATCACGCTGTTTCCCAGAGCCAATGCATAGGGTATGGTGCAGTTGGGCATCTCGGAAGGGTAGCTGAAGGTCGAAATATTCGCCACAACTCCCACCGGCTGAAAAATCTGCATGATGCGCTTGTTGTTGGAGTCTTCCGTCACATTGGGGAGCGTTTGTCCGCGATGGGATTTTACATTGGCCGTGGCCACGTGAAAATTACTCCAGGAGTAGCCGTTTACGGGGCTGGCCTCGCTTATCGCCTGCTGCATGGGCTTGCCCGATTCCATACAGAGGATGCGCGATGTCTCCGCATCGCTTTTACGGGCGATTTCCACGGCTTTGTTCAGCATCTCGATACGCTTTAAAAGAGACAGTTTGGCCAGAGCCTGCTGTCCTTCCTGCGCCGCGGCAACTGCATTTTTCACATCTTTCCGGGTGCACTTGGGAACGGTACCGACGACACGTCCATCACCCGGATAATGCACCTCGAACCGCTGTCCTGATTCCGATTCAACCCATTGTCCGTTAATCAACGCATTTTTTTTCAAGATTGCTTCAGCCATGGTTGTTCCTCCTATAGTTTTTTATTTTTTAATAAATATGATGAATTCTTAAAAAGTCGAATTTGTCAGGTTTTAGGTGTTACGTTTTATGCTTTAAATTAATGATATTATATGTTTTAACAGAGACTTAAAACTTAAATCCTAAAACTTAAAACGTCTCGTAAAAAGTCGAATTTAGACGGTTTCGTAAAAAGTTAAAATTCAAGGTGTGCAAATTTTGTAATCATGAGGCGTCCTTAGCAAACGTTGAATAATTACGAAATGCAGCGCAGCGCAGACACGCAGTGAAGCGTAGCGCTGACTTGGATTTTTTACGAGACCGTCAATAAATCCCATCAAATCGTCGTCTGACAAGTGCCGAGAATACATGGTTAACGAGTGTTGAAAAGTCGAAGACCGGCAGCCCGACTGCTTCCTGCACGGCAGCGGCATAGGGCGGCAGATCGGTGCATTCAAACAAAATAGCCCTGACATGGTCATTTTCCTTCACAAGACGCCGTGCCACGCTGACAACCTCCTGTTCGACCTTTGCAAAATCCAGATACCCCTTTTCCGCATGGATGGCATCGTAAAAAAAAGGCTGGTCTTCCATTCCGGCCACGGCTGTCGGGACGTCGATTCCACCGGTGGCGGCAGATAAGTGTTTTTCAGTAAGTGTTTTACCGTTGGCCGTAATAATTCCGACCTTTTCACCGGGCCTCAAAAGACGGTGAATAAACGGCAACTGGAGCAGACTTGACATAAAAACCGGAACAGGAAATTCCTTTGCCATGAGATCGTGGTACAAAACCATAAACCCGCAATTGCCGGTAATGGCCTTGACCCCTTCCTTCAAGAGTTTTTGTCCGGCTTCAATAAAAGGCTGCAGCAAATCAGGATCCCCCTGATACACCAGCCGTTCCATATTCGCTCCCCGTACGATCTCATACCGCACCGGGAACGAAAATGTCGACGCATTGCCCGGACACCCCGGCGGAAAGGGCATAAAACTCTCCATCAGGATGATGCCGATGGGTTCCCCGTAGCTGGTCTGTCCTTTGTTGGCTTTGTAAATCATTTAAACCTCCAAAAATGCAAAACTGTTTTTTTACGGTTCATGTGATGTCATACTCAAATCAGCAAAATTCACGCCAATGCGTCTGAAATGATTTATTTAAGCTTTCAGGGAGACCAAAAAATGCTCGCCGGTCCGGCCATTGTGTTGCCGAAAATTTAAATTAATATACTGAATTTACGGTATATATAAAATATGTCCATCGATCCGTTGATTTTAAAAGCAGACCTTTGAAGGGAGTTAAAATTTAAAGACCGGTGATCTTTCAGGAGGGACCACCCCGGTATTTACTATTTTTGATTCGTATATGAATCGAATCTGCCTACCTGACTGACTTCTGCCATGAGGTTGCCGGTTCGGACAGTTATCATGCATTCAGATTTAGACTAATTCCGGGGTAGCGGGGAATGATTTATCGTTTGATTCGTTTATTGATCAAATTTGGGGCCAAGTGGTGTTTTTTGAGTTTTCGAATAACGCTGGGCTGGCTGATGTTGAGAAACCCGGCCATGTCTCTGGTGGTGCGGCACTGGCGTTTCGCGGTTTTGAGCATCTCTTTTTCCAGCGTCGAAAGAACGTCCACCAGATTGTTGATCTCTTTTTCCGGTTGTGTCGTCTGACCCCACTCTTCCAGGACTTCATTGCCGATGCTGCTCAATATGAACGTGTCGATTTTCTCTTCTTCGCTCATGATGACCGCTTTTTTAATAATATTTTTAAGCTCACGCACATTCCCGCGAAACGGGTATGCCTGCATCAAAGACAGGGTCAGGGGAGAAATCTTTTTTTTCTGCGTGTACTTTCCGTTGTATTCCTGCAGGAAATGATGGGCCAGTTCAAATATGTCATCTACACGTTCTCTTAAAGGGGGGATGTCGATGTTTATGGTGTTCAGGCGGAAAAACAGGTCTTCCCGAAATTGTTTTTTCCGGATCAGTTTTTCAAGATTCTGATTTGTTGCGGCAATGATGATGCAGTCAATAACGGTGGATCTGGTTCCCCCAAGCCGCATGACTTCATGATCATCCAGATATTTTAAAAGTTTTGCCTGCACCGGAAACGGAAGGTCACCGATTTCGTCCAGAAAGAGTGTGCCCGTATCGGCCAGTTCGATCAGGCCGGGTTTGCCCTTGCTGCCGGCTCCGGAAAAAGCACCTTTTTCATAGCCGAACAGTTCCGCCTCCAGCAGGTTTTCCGGCAACGCCGCGCAGTTGATCTGGATGAACGGCTTTTTCCCCCGTTTCCCGCAGTTGTGGATAAATTTGGCCAGAAGACCTTTACCGGTGCCGGATTCACCGAGGATTAAAATACCGGTGACCTCCATGTGGGCGACCTTGAGGGCGGTTTTCAAAATTTCCCGCATCTGTCCGCTTTCGGCGATGATTTTTTGATCTTTCAATTCCTGCATGCTCAATTCAGCAAGCTCATCTTTGTATTTTTCTCTTTCTTTGCGGGTTTCTTCCAGTTGCATTCGCATGGCTTCAAGCTGGGTGATATCCCTTTCATTTATCACCACCAGTGAAAGGGCCCCTGCATCATCCAAAACCGGTATGCCGGTGCACAATACGGTTTTGTTCGTGCTCTTGATATACTGCAGCTGACTGATGGTCTGTCTGGTCCGGATCACTTCGTCGGTTACGTAATTACTGTACAATCCGTTTTTGATAATTTCAGATACTTTTTCACCAACAATTTCATGACGGTTTAATCCGCCGAGATTTTCCGATGCCTTATTGATGCTGATGACCCTGCCGTCATGATCTATAATCCATATGCCGTCTGAGGAAGATTCGAACACCGTTTGAAACTGTCTATCCAGTGAGGAAAATGATCTTAAGCTTTTGGCCGTGAATTCAAATTCTTCCATTGTTAAAAAATTACAGACTGCACCTGTGACCTTTCGGCGTTCTTTGATTGGATTGATATTGGCAACCAGATTGACATGATTTCCAAATATTATACTCCCGGATTGTGGCTTTCCGGTTTTCAGACAGTCGGCCACCAGTTTCCCTGTTTTGGGCATATGCTTTTCTATAAACGTTCCCACAACCTTTTTTCTTCCGAATTGAAGGATTTCCCTGGCCCTTTTATTGACAAAGGTCATCAGGCCGTTTTTATCGGTGGCGATAATACCCTGAGTGCTGAATTGGAGGATTTGATGATAATCGTGATTGTCCATGCGTTTTTTTGACCCGTTTCAAATTTGGGTACTGTTGTTTGTGAATCTGTGAATACCTGAACTCAGCACATACATGTGTCCTCAGACCCTGAGGATCAGTTGATATGCCGATCTTAAGTAATGATGAGGCAAAGATCAATTCAATTTTTCAAACGGGACATCACCACCATTACTTGAAGCCCTGAAAACCGGGTTAATTGCAAGTCGGGGAACATTCGCATTGCCAAATCGACTATAACTATAATACAAAACAATAGTTGGTGTCTGTCCATAAATGGTCTTTTTGTATTTTTAATACTTCCAGGAACGGGCACAATAGTTCAATGATTTGGAGGGTAACGCATGAATAAACAGAAAGTCTTATATGCCGACAGTTCCTTTGAAGACCTTAGAGATTTTGAGACTGCCCTGGCGGCGGTTGGCGCAGCCGTGGTCCACGGCGACTGTAAAACCGTGGATGACGTCATTGCTTCAGGATCGGATGCGGTATGCATTGTAACGGAACTGATTCCTCTGGGAGAAACGGTATTCCAGGCATGCCCGGCATTAAAACTGGTGTATACGAATAACGTGGGCACGGATTTGATCGACATCCCTGCCGCCACTGACCACGGCATACGTGTTTGCCACAATCCGGACTACAATTTCAGGGAGGTGGCCGAGCACACAGTGGCACTCCTTCTCAGCATGATTCGTAAAATCCCGAATGCCGATGCATACGTCCGTTCCGGCGGCTATGACTACAACCATCTGTCTCCTTTGAAGCGGTTCGAGGGGAGCACGGTAGGACTGTTGGGCTTCGGCCGGATTGCACGCTCCGTTGCAAAAAAACTCACCGGATTTGATGTACAGGTGCTGTTTTACGATCCCTATGTCACGGAAACCCATATCGGCCAAGCCGAAAAAACGTCTCTTGAAACCCTGCTTCAAACATGCGACTACCTGTGCGTTCACGCGCCGCTGACAAAGCAGACTCACCATCTGCTCAATGCCGAGACGCTGAACTGGATGAAACCCGGTGCTGCCGTGGTCAATGCCGCCCGTGGAGAACTCATTGATACCCCAGCCCTGCTGGATGCCCTGCAGTCAGGCCAATTAAGTGGAGCCGCACTGGACGTGGTGGAAGAATATGTATCCCTCGGGCCGGGCCACAAATTGTGTGGTATGGATAACGTCATCTTGACGCCCCATTCTGCCTGGCTGTCCGAAGACGCGTTCGAACAGTGCAAAAAGGATCTCACAAGTGAAATCGTTCGATTTTTCAAAAATCAACCTCTGAAGGCACTTCTCAATCCCGAAGTCCTGGACTGAGCACCAAAATTAAGAGTGCAATGAAACTCTCCGCCGCAAGCATATGGGGTATTCAAAAAATCATAATAAAAAGCTGCTGTTTCTGAACTTGCAAAAAACCGGAAACCATCATAAAATACGCTAAAACGGACTTTCAAAATCGGTAAAAGTACCCAATGTTCAAGAAAGGAAATCAAATATGAGTTTATCGATCGGTAATCGGCTGGAATGGGTCAGGCAATCAGAAATTCGAAATATGTCCATCGAGTGTGAAAAATACGGTGGAATCAATCTTTCCCAGGGCGTATGCGATCTGGAAGTTCCGCCCATTGTTGTAAAAGGGGCCAAACAGGCCATCGACGATGGAATCAACTCTTACACCCGCTACGACGGGCTGAATGAATTAAGACAAGCCATCGCAAAACGGCAAAAAATCTTCACGGGCATGGAAGTCGATCCGGAAAAGGAGATCGTGGTTTCAGCCGGGGCTACCGGAGCGCTTTTTTCGGCCTTTTTTGCGCTCCTGAATGCAGGCGACGAGGTGATCGTTTTCGAACCGTATTACGGCTACCATACCATCAACCTGGTATCGACCCTGGCCGTCCCAAAGTATGTTCGAATGACCCCTCCGGACTGGACGTTTACACGCGGGGCTCTGGATAAGGTCCTGACAGAAAAAACAAAGGCGATCTTGATCAATACGCCGGGGAATCCTTCCGGCAAGGTGTTTTCACTGGAGGAACTCAAGATCATTTCCGATTTTGCCTGCAAAAACGATCTTTTCATATTTACCGACGAGATTTATGAATACTTTGTCTATGACGGTCGGAAACACATCCCGCCTGCCGGTCTGCCCGGTATGCGCGAGCGCACCATCATGGTATCGGGCCTTTCCAAAACATACAGTATCACGGGATGGCGGATCGGGTACTGCATCTGCGACGCCAGATGGTCCACTGCCATCGGATACTTCAGCGATATGCTGTACGCCTGTGCGCCTGCGCCGCTGCAGATGGGGGTGGCTGAGGGGCTCATGAAACTCACGCCTGAGTTTTATAATAATATTTCAAGAGACTATCAGAAAAAACGGGATCGAATCTGCAATGCCCTGTACACAGCCGGGTTAACCCCGTATGTTCCCCAGGGAGCATACTATGTTCTTTGCGATATTTCCGGAATTCCCGGCGACTCCGGCAAGGAAAAGGCGATGCATTTATTAAAAACAGCCGGGGTAGCCAGTGTGCCCGGCGAAGCTTTTTATCACGATGCCGCCGGAGAGAATTTGACCCGTTTCTGCTTTGCCAAAGAAGATGCGATTTTAGATGACGCCTGTCGACGCATCGAATCCTTCGGCAAAATGAACCGGTGAAGGTCTATAACATTGCCAGTCTTCCATGGTGAATCTTGAAAATATAGCACTATAGAAGTAGGCCTGCCTGATTTTTTTCAGGAATTATTTTACGAAAAGCTATCGCACTGACCAACTCATCAGGAGCATAACCCCAAAGTGCCGAAGCCCCACGACTTGCAAGCTTAAATGTCCATTTCCCATCATTAATCGCACGAAATACAAGGCCGGGCAGATTATCTACAACGGATTTGAACAGATCCTGTTTGTTTATGATTGATTTCTTCATCTCAATAAATATACTAACTCCACTCTTTTTTCAGGAGATGTGTTTTTTTCTTGACCGGACATTTAACCGGTGGCATCATCATCTCCTCTCAATCCAACTCCTTATGTGAGAACCGGCAATGATACACATCCTTAAATCTTTTCTTGCCCCGCTGCTGGCTGCAACAATTCTCACCATGGGCGGCGGTCTTCTGAACAGCCTGCTCAGCATCAATATGAGTCTTTCCGGCTATTCCGAACAAATCATCGGACTGGTCATGTCCTGCAATTATGTGGGTATCGTGCTGGGCATTTTTTTCTGCGAGCCCATCGTGCAGCGGGTCGGATATATCCGTTCATTCGCAGTATTTGCCGCCGTTGTAACGGCCATAGCGCTGATGTACGGCATATATATGTCGCCATGGTTCTGGGCACTTTTGCGCATTGGCGGCGGCATGTGCATCACCGGTCTTTTTATGGTAATTGAAAGCTGGCTGAACGAAAAGGTCGAACCAATGGTGCGCGGAAGACTGTTGTCCGTATATATGATCCTGGTTTATTTCGGGAACGGATGCGGTCAGCTTCTTTTGAATGTCGGCAATGTACAGGGCAAGAGCATATTCATGATCGCCGGAATTTTATTTGCCATCTGTCTTATTCCCATTTCCATAACCCGGGCCGTCAAACCGCAGCCTCTGGAAGTGCCCCGATATAATCTGATCAAACTTTTTCAACTGGCTCCGTTCAGTATGGTGGGCAGTTTAACTGCCGGTCTGATCAACGGTTCATTTTACGCTATGGGCCCCATATTTGCCTTGAAAATAGGCCTTCCCATCGCTCAGGTTTCATGGTTTATGACTCTTACCGTATGGTCCGGGCTATTGTTTCAATGGCCTGTGGGATTGTTGTCCGACCGCTTTGACCGTCTTACCGTTTTGTCGATACTGGGGTTTGTCGTACTGCTAGTAAGTGTCTTTATCTCAGTGCTGGGTGCATTGAGTTTCAATCTCCTGTTGCTTCTGACAACCTGTTTTGGCGTTATTTTTACCATTTACCCGGTCGCCATGGCACGTGCCCAGGACAATATTGACAAAAAAGATATCGTTCCTGTCAGCGGCGCCTTGATTCTGTTTTTTGGAGTCGGTGCCGGCATAGGCCCCGTTCTGTCATCTTTGATAATTGCACAGATCGGTCCATGGGGCCTGTATCACTTTACCGCCATCTGCGGAGGAATTTTGGGCGGGTCTGCATGGATCTTTCGGAAAAAACTTCCGAGTAAAACCGAAGAGCAGGTGCCGTTCATTCCCATACCAAAGACCTCTCCTGTGGTCAGCAACCTTGATCCCCGGGGTGATCCGGATGATTATACCGAAACAAAAGATACCGGTGAGTAAATAAGGGTCACGGGAAATAATAAGCATCCCAAGATTGCGCCGGATTAGCCCTCCCTGTTCTTCCCGGATAGTCCGGACATGCTTTTAGCTGTTGGCTATTGGCTTTCAGCTCGAAATGATAAAGACTTCCTTTGGCTAATAGCTGACAGCTAAGGGCTGATCTTCAAGGGCAACTTCCCACCTTCATATGGACGATCCGAGAATGCCTTTCTCTGCAACGGCCTGATCAATAGCTTGACCGGCACAGATTCCAGGGTCGGACCAAGACAATACACCATCCTCAGGCCTCATTGCCCGGATACTCCCGGATAAATTTAAATTTGATATTTTCTGAAAATTAATTTACGTTGAAATCATTAAAATTATTAAAACTATAGATGGAGAAATTCATGGAACAACTTTCCCCCCGTAGAATGATTCGTGAAGCTTTGAAATCATTAGATGATGAATTGTACGAATTGCTTTGTTTACATAATAGGCTCAATGGCAAACCCGGGCTTTCTTTTGAAGAGATAAGCGATCAACGTGGGCAATCTGTTGATAACCTGGCCTTTTTTGAAAAAAAAGCTTTAAGAAAATTAAGAAAGCCTGAATTGGCGAAAGTTATTTCAAAGGCTATTGATGCGGCTACTCTCGAAATTTGGAATATTTTATCGAATAATAATAATATTTTATACAAAGATATTCTTTCAAAACAAATATCCCAACTCCCCGGTGAATTTCTTGTCGGCATAAAATGTATGTATGAAAATGTGACTCAATGGCTTAATCTGAATGCCGGTCAGAATAAAATCGCCTGGTTTCGCAGCGATTATCCGGCAACGCAGGTTTTAAAAGATGTGGGAAGGTTGAAACGGTTACATAAAAAAAGAGCCTTGCCCCTGCCTTTTTCCCTGGTGGCTGAAATTCTTGATATTGATCTTCACTTGTTAAATCAGATAGCAGGACTTTCAAGCAACAAGCTTGGGGTATATCGAGATTATATTGCGATGCTTCCAATCGCATCCCGCACAATTCGTGCCATCCGCATCCATCTGATGCTTTGTTACCTACAGCTTGGAGAAATTGTAACCCTGGAACAGCTTAAAGCTGAATACACGGAAACATATTCAGATGATAATCCCACCCTTAAGGATATTGAATGGACAATGGCTGATAACCCCCAGTTGTTTATAAATCTTGGAAGAATTGGATGGGTTAACATCTTGAACAAAGGCGGAGATAATCCTTATAAAAAGAATACGAATATACTCAAAAAGCCGGATAGATATAAATATTTTAGTAAACATCCATGGAAAACAACTCAAACAATAAACATTATCAAGGAAATAGTTGCTTCTAA
>CAYQNS010000059.1:0-20739 GCA_964418755.1 uncultured Desulfobacteraceae bacterium | reverse complement strand
TCCGCTTATCGCTAATGCATACATAACAATCTCCTTATATTTTTTTAAACCCAACAAGTGATTATGCAGATCTGTATAACATCACCCTTGTAATTTTATCTGTCAAAATGTGCTGCTTCATTCATCAGTAACGATATGTTGAGAGTATCACACGAAAAACAGTCCGCTAAAATCGTGTGGTCTTGCCAATATCCCAGATTATGTACAGATTGTACCATCCTGAAAAAATTCCGCTACATTGCCTGCTACCATCCTGCCGATAAACAACAAAACCCCACCTCTCAGCGTTTATTGAGAAATGGGGTTTTCTATATTCATCGTGTCTGACCGCCCTTTGTTAAAAGTATAAAACAATGACGATTTGAATAACCAGCTAACTTTATACAAAGATTTCGGGTATATGTCAAAAATTATTTTCTCTGGGGTCTTGGGGGACATAACCAACCCCAGAGAAATGGACTTCATATTCCATAGGGCAGGCGGGCAAATGCAAAATCCATGTTATAATACTGGCGATGAAAATTGAATATTTGGGGTATCACCGGCTCTGTCTTTTTTATTAAAATCGATAGAACAGCGTTACATATTACGGAGTGAATGAACAAATCGAGATGTACACATTATGTTCCATTTTTTAAGCCCCCTGCCCTATTGAACACATTCAGGACACTTCAAACTCAGACCGGCTTGCATCTCTCTTTAATCCGGATCACATACCGGCTTGTTTTCTGATTGAGGACTCATTGCAGAGATAGCGGCAATCACTTGCTCTTTATTCGGTTTGAATGATCGCACCGCATTTTTCACATCTGTAACGGGCTTTCACCGGTTTCTCAGCCTCGATTTCTTCGAAATCGTATCGCTTTTTACCCTCTGATTCCAAGCATTCCGGACAATAACCCCGGGTCAATTCAGCGGCCTTGATGGTTAGATGGCAATGACGGCACCGCAACCGCTTCGGTGCTTCCGGCAATAACGTAAGATGGGTGTGATCGCACAATTTCATATGATATTTCCAACAGCTTATTTTTCTTCGAAAGTATGGCTTCGCTATCTCGATGCAAACATACAGAATTTTTCCGAATTACGCAAGATTCACTCTTTTCCGTAAAGCAGAGTGCAGCCATCGATAAAAAATTACGCTTCAGGTTCAACATTGAGTTTGAGAATGGGATCATGCCGTATTCAAATCCTGATTAAAAAGCGATGGATAATATTATGGGTCATGGACCTTGCATTTCGAAATAAACGCTTCGTATCTTTTCACCGGAACGCTTTTTTTCATATCACTTTCGGAAACTTGCAACAATTTTACAAACGACCGAATACGGTAAACCAAGCACCTCCCCGATTTGCCGATTACCTGTCCGCGCCCTTTTCGGGGCAGAAGTATATCCTGATTTTATTTAAAAAAATTTTTAATCCCTACAATCTGATCTCTTTTGATTTCCCATAGATTTTGTGATAATCACAATCTTTATTCCATCCTGTTGCGGTTCAATACATGTTAAAAATTAAGCGATCAGCAGTTAGCTTTTAGCAATTAGCACAATAATTTCAACATATTGTCAAAGGTCATCATTTCACCCAATGGGTGAAAATCGCATTACTGGTAAACTCCTAAAATATAGGAGCTAACCGCTGCTAAGAGCTAATCGCTCATCTCAGGTAATAAACAGACAAAAAAGGCAACGAGGCATTCTTATTTTATGAAACGATCAATTATAAAAAGCACCGGCAGGTATGTACCCGACAGATGTGTCACAAACGAAGCGTTGAGCAAATTGATGGAAACATCAAATGAGTGGATTGTGCAACGCACAGGCATTGAAGACAGACACTGGGTCAGGGAAGGTGAGGATGTCGGGACATCGGATCTTGCGTATGAGGCTTCAATTGTAGCAATGGAAAGAGCGGGCTGGAAGCCCGAAGATCTTGATTTAATTGTATTTGCAACCATGACACCCGATGTGAATGTGCCGGGTTCGGGGGTATTTCTGCAAAACCGCCTGGGTGCGAAAAATGTGCCTGCTCTTGATATCCGTCAGCAATGCACCGGGTTTCTGCATGGACTGGAAATTTGCGATGCCTATATCAGAAGCGAAAAAGCGCAGAAGATCCTTTTGGTAGGCGCTGAATATCAAAGCCGATACTTGGAGCTGACAACTGAAAACCGTGATACATCCGTGATTTTTGCAGACGGTGCCGGTGCTGTTTGTATTGAAGCTGTTGAAACCGGTAAGGAAGTTGGAATCATAACATCGATACTCCATGCTGACGGAAAATATTCAGGGGCATTGCGTGTTGGATTACCTGCCAGAAAATCCGGAAAGGCAATTAGTCCGGCCGCAATAAAAAACAATGAACATTTTCCCTATATGGATGGAAAGACAGTCTTCAAATTGGCTGTGACCCGCCTGCCAAAGGTAACAAAGGAGCTGTTGGCAAAAGCAAACATGAAAATTGAAGACCTGAATATGGTTATTCCCCACCAGGCAAATTTGAGAATAAACGAAGCTTTCAGGGAACGGATAAATATCCCGGAAGAAAAAATGTATAACAATATTCAACGATATGGAAATACAACTGCGGCAACCATTCCAATTGCACTTGATGAACTCATGGAAAAAAACATGCTGAAACCAAAGGACACCATCATGTTCATTGGTTTAGGAGCAGGATTGACCTGGGGTGGTGTGATCTATACGTTGATATAGCCTCTGTTTCCGACTCTCAATTCAGCGGCCCGCTGTGTATCAATGCTCATTTCCGGCATAAATCCACATCGGCACTGTTTTTCCTGCTCGTTCGAAACCCAACGATTTGTAAAATCCGATTGCATCAACATCTGCGGTTAACATTTGCTGATGAAATGACGCATATTTTCGTTGTAAGAGCGCCATCATGGAACGGCCGAGCCCTTTTCCTTTATGATCCGGGTGTACAAGCATATGTGGATAGTAGACAACCAGAATACCATCGGATATGGCATTTCCAATACCAACCAGTTTTCCCGAAATTCTTGCGGTAACCAAAGAATCTGAATTCTTGAGCGCGGGCATTAATTTCTCAGGTTTTTCTGCCGATGACCAGCCATTTGCTTTGTAAAGCTCAACAACCTCAGCAGTTTCAATATCGTCTTCCAGACTTACTTCAAAGTTCATATTCATCCTTTTACAGCCACGATTTTCAGATCATCAAATTAAAATAAACATGCAAAAACGCATACCAGATAATGGTTTATTTGTCAAAAAATAGAGATGCGATCAAACACAGACCAGGGCCGGGCCGGTGTATCGGCCCAAATATCGAATCTACACGGACCTGTCAAAGGTCATAAAAAAATCTGATATAATTTACATAATTTGAAGAACTTATTTTATTTTTTTTGACATTATAATTTTATTCGATATAAATAATTAATTATCAAATTTTTTTTTATATTTTAGCCAAGAAACAAGCTTAATTTCGGAGACCTCATGGACAACATTGACAGGCATACCTTTAAAGCATTGCAACAGGACGGGCGAAAAAAAAACAGTGAACTCGCCAAAGAGACAGGGCTTGCACCCTCCACCATGCTGGACCGGGTCAAAAAGCTTGAAGACAAGGGAATTATAAAAGGATACAGGGCAGTTATGGACCCTGAAAAGCTGGGACTGAAAGCCCAGGGATTTGCCTGTATTTCCCTTGACCGGCACCGGGTTAAAAATATTGAACTGCTGGAAAACGAAATCAAAAAAATCCCCAACGTCCGGGCCTGTTATCATATCGCCGGGCGGTTTGATTACCTTCTGCATGTCGTTACCCCGGACGTTGGTGATCTCGGCAATCTCATCAAAGACAAGCTCGCAAACATTCCGGGCATGGGAAAGATTGAGACTTTCATTGTATACGCAGAAGTCAAACCCGACCAGAGATGGCCGATTGACGCTGCTTTAAATTAACAACAACCCACGAATCATTGATAGAAAAGGAGACTAAAATGGCTAAAAAAAAAGCAATCCATGATTTTTACAAAATGAAGGAAAAGGGTGAAAAAGTTACATGGCTGACATCCTATGATTTTCCTACCGCCCAGTTTGCCGAAGCAGCGGGGCTTGATATGATTCTTGTAGGCGATTCCCTTGGCATGTGTGTCTATGGCTACAAAGGCACGGTTCCGGTCACCATGGACCAGTGCATTGTTCATAGTGATGCCGTTCGACGGGGTGCGCCCAATACATTTGTTATTGGCGACATGCCTTTTATGAGTTACCAGACCTCTGATGAGAATGCGGTATATAATGCCGGCCGATTTCTCAAGGAAGCGGATGTGGATGCCATCAAGCTTGAAGGCGGCACCCGGGTGGCCTCACGAATCAAGGCAATTGTGGAAGCGGGGATTGTGGTTATCGGCCATATTGGTCTCACCCCCCAGAGTTCCGGCGCCCTCGGCGGCCACAAGGCTCAAGGCCGGACAGCCAAAGATGCCGCCCTGGTTATCGAAGATGCCCTGGCCGTACAGGAAGCCGGTGCCCACATGCTCCTGGTAGAAGCTGTCCCCCCGGAAGTGGCCCGGTATATTACCGAAACCCTGACCATGCCGGTATTTTCAATTGGTGCGGGGAAAGAATGTGACGGGCAGCTTTTGATTGTCAGCGACCTCATTGGTCAATTTCAGGCATTCACCCCGAAATTTGTTAAAAAATACTGTGACGTCGCCACCATCATCACCGACGCCATGAAAGCCTATTGCACCGATGTGCGTGAAGGCAAATTCCCGGAAGACCGGCACTGTTATCACATGATAAAAGGCGAAAAAGAAAAATTTATGGCACAAATGAAAAAATAAAGGGAGAAAAATCACCATGACGGACCTTACTGAAATGCTTAAAATTGAAGCAAAAGATCTCGACATCGTTAATCAGCTCATCACAAATTCTGACAACAAACAAGTCAAAGAGCTTTGCGACCTGATTGAAAAATTCGGCGGTGCCGGGGCTATTAATGAAAAAGCAAAACAGGCCAGGAATCCTGAAACTCTGATGCAACGCCTCACAGAAATAAACTCCCCCTATGTTGCCGACCTTGAATGGCTGATGGAGCAAAGGGACAATAAGGCCTTTATTGCAATGGATGACTATTGCAAAAATATCCTGGGGAAAGATGCCGACGTCTCTTCTGTCGATTCGTCCAATGCCGTAACCCTTGAAATCAGCGCCCTGCAGTTTTTCCCCTGGCTGATGGCCCAGGCAAGACAGGCCATTGAGAAAAAGCAGCTCATGCCGGGCCGAGTCATCAGGGTCAGGAACATGGCTGAACAGGTTGAAGATAACGGGGATATCATGGCCACGGCCCTTGCCATGCAGATTATCGGCGCCACCTATGTGGAATCCCTTGATACCAGAGGAACCGACGGAAGCAATGTTCACCTTGGCGGCCCTGACACCATTACCGGTTATTTTGCCGGAATCGGCCAGCCCAATGACTATCCCATAAAATGGGCTGAAGAATATCTCCATTATTATACTACATACGGCGTTCAGCAGGTGTTGAATGTGAATCCCGGCACCATTCTTCTGGGTTACATGATGCACAGGCTTGGCGTGGATATTGAATTTAAAATTTCCGTTTACGTGGGCAATGACAACCCCTATTTTATCATGTGGACGCTCATGACTGCCAAACTCTTCTCCCGGGAAGACGGCACCACATCCCTTGTGGGCTTCAACCTTTCCAACTCCGTGAACAATGAAACCATCCGTCAGGCAAATATCATCCGAAAACAATTGGGCCTGGAAAAACAGGTTCGCTTTGAACATCATATCACGGAAACCTATAAATCAATTGTTCTCCAACCCTATAATAGAAGAGATGAACTCATTGAAATTGCCAAAGAAGTTCCCAATATGGCTGCAAAGCATGAAGGTGGGGAAATTGCTGTAGAGGAAAAAAGAGCTCACCCGTCCGACATTCTTGAATATTTTTTATCCAAACAGGAAGTTCTGGATAATGGCCTGATGGAATCGCTCCAAACCAATTATCTTGATAAACAGGATTCCGTTAACCTGACGGCAGAGGCATTGATCAAGTCCGGAATTGGTGTCATTGCGGCCCGAAATTTACATTAATACCGAGAGACTCTAAAGGAAATTAGCAAATGATTCCGTCAAAAATGCATCAATTTTTATACGACACGCTGCCCGAAAGTGTCTGGAAAAACCGCCTGATCAAGGACGGCCCTTTCAGGTTTCTTGAGTTCGGCCCCCTGGATGTGGACCGACTTCATCGCCTGGGTATAAAAGTAGACCGCCTGGGGCCAAGGCTGGTATCCTGCATATGGAATGAGGACAGCCCGGTGGAAATCGGCGGGTTTCTTGTGGTGGACAACCTTGCCATGGGACAGCCCTCCATGGGCGGCACAAGGATGCTGCCGGATATCACCCCGGATATTATTCATAATCTGGCAAGGGGGATGACCCTTAAAAATGCTGCCGCCGACCTTCCCTTTGGCGGGGGCAAATCCGGTATTGTCCGGCCTGAAAATCTGTCCGAAGAAGACCGATATGAAGTCATCAAAGGATTTGGGCAGCTTTTAAAACGATACAAGGAAATTTATATCCCTGGTCCGGATGTGGGAACCAATGATGCGGACATGAAAACCTTTGCCATTGAAAACGGCCTGAATAATGTCGTATCAAAACCGGTTGATATGGGCGGCAACAGGATCGACGAGATCGGCGGTGCCGCCAATGGCGTTGTGGTGGCCACCAAAGCCCTGCTCGAACATCTACCCAAATTAAAACAACTGCCCCAGTTTAAAAACATGGTCATTCCCAAACCATCTGAGATGGACGTTCTCATCCAGGGATTTGGGGCTGTGGGTGCCCATGTGGCAAGAATTTTTCATGATTATGACCCTGAAAACTGCCCCATTATCAAAGGAATCAGTGACGAAAACGGATACCTTTTGAATTCAGGCGGGCTGCCCGTAAAAGAGCTCTTTGACATGTGGAAAGCGTTTGGTACGGTCACCCAAAAATATTTCCACGATCGAATCATGCACGAGAATCACCCTGAATTAAAAGATATGGTCTTTTCCAATTCCGCCAACAATCTTTTAACCGAATCCGCATTCTGCCTGATCCCGGCATCACCCGTATTCAATTATCTGGATGTGGATACCACTACAAACCCATCCATGACCACGGGCCGGATGGGAACATGGCAGATCATTGTTGAGGGGGCAAACACCTATTCTCCGAACCCGGCAAGAAAAGCAGAGCGCAAACGAATGGAATTGCATGTTTACAAGGACAAGGGCGTGCTGATTGCAACGGATTACCTGGTGAACTCGGGTGGGGTCATTTATGCTGCCCACGAAAGGATTGTCCCGACACCGGATCACCTGCTGATTCCCGGGGATATTCTGGGAAACCCCGATGCCATTGAATACTGGCTTGAAAAAAACCGGGATGATTTCACGAATCTTGCGGAAATCCGCAGAAAAGCCGCTGTTGAAAAGCTTGAAACGGTCATCCGTCGAAATATGGAAGAACTCATTGACGGCCTTTGCAAGGATGCAGACAGCCTGCCCTGTGAAATCGCAAGACAAATCAGTGTTCAGCGAATCGCCTCCATGGAAAAAGCCAGGACGGCGCGGGACATCATGGAAGAAGCCCCCACCATCGGTGTGGACAAAAGCGTGACCGATGCCGCCCAATTACTGGTAAAAGCCCATGTCCCCATCGTCAATGTCGTGTCTGAAAAAGGCAAGCTCATCGGCATCGTGACCAACTGGGACATCACCAAAGCCATGTCGTCAAAACTGCCCATGGATTCTCCATTGACCAAAATCATGACCGCAGATGTGGTTACAAGCAACCCCGATGCCACCATCATTGACTGCATCCGGAAGTTGGAAAATCATGAAATTTCCGCCATGCCCATTGTTGAAAAAAACAAAGTGATCGGTGTCATCTCAGGGGACATCCTTGCCAGAAGAACACTCTTCAGGCTGTTGCAGACCATGACATAACTACGATGAGCAATTAGCTCTTGGCAATTAGCGGTCAGATCCTATATTTTAGGCGTTTGCCAGTAATGCGATTTTCACCCATCGGGTGAAATGATGACCTTCGGCAATATATTGAAATTATTGTGCTAATTGCTAAAAACCAACTGCTGATCGCTCAATTTAGACATAAGTGATCCAATCGTACCTGCCCCCCGGACATCAGAATATTGATGAATTTGTAACAAATTGAATCCATCATAAAAAAAAGCAACCCGATACCGTAATGGCATCCGGTTGCTTTTTTAATGGTTTACAGCTTGGAACCTGTTTTTCTACTTATGGGCTTCGTATCCCATGGGCAGTTTTTTGAACCGGCCGCCGTAGATGATGGGATCTCCCTTGTAGCCCAGTGCTTTGAAATCAATATAATCGGTTGAATCAATCAAATCAGCGACATCCCGCCCCTTGGACGCCATGTAGGAAAAATCCGTTCCCTTGTGGGCGATCTTTTTAAAATCAACCTCCCGGCTGTCCTGATGGCACCGGTCACAGGTGCGTTCCCCCTTGAGGCTGTCATGGCACTGAACACAGGACAACGCCATATCGGCAGGCATCACTTCGTGCTCCACTCCCCAGTACATGCGGGTTTTGACCCATTGATACTTGCCGCTATAGGGC
The DNA here is from genome assembly GCA_964418755.1 of uncultured Desulfobacteraceae bacterium. GTDB lineage: Bacteria > Desulfobacterota > Desulfobacteria > Desulfobacterales > 4572-123 > 4572-123. The sequence goes on along the minus strand of CAYQNS010000059.1, from coordinate 12,062 downwards.
ATATCTGCCGCTTTCATCCCGGCGTCAATGGCTTTTTGCCAGTCTCGATGCTTCCAGAAAGCGGTTTTGTCGTCTTTGTCCTTGGGATACAAGTGGGGCACCAGCAGGTATTTATGCTGTTGGTCCGCCGGCTGAACCCCGCCCATGATTTTAAAGGGCGATATCTTGGATTTGGGATCGTTGATGGAGCCCACCGGTTCGGTGAGGTCGGTCCATTCGGCGTCGAGATCGATCTTGTCACCCAGCAGCACCCGCTTCATGAAGCCGCCGTACCATTTGTAGGTCGGCTTGGGCGACTCCTTCCAGGCAAACTCCCCTTTTTTCCAATTGTAGTCTCCCATGCCGTATTTGTCTTTTTTGGCTTTGCGGTTTTTATCACCGGCTTTGGACCAGTCCCACCAGGTTTTGGTAGGCTTGCACTTGGCATACACCGGCGCATGGCAGGTGGTGCATGCAATATTATCGCTGTGCATGTTCAGGTGGTGATCCAGCAGATCATCACCATAGTGGGATTTGCCGGTATGGCAGTCCATGCATTCAACTCTGCCTTCAACAACCGGTACGGACGAGCTGCGTCCGGCAATTTTGTGGTTTCGGGTGCGGTGGCACTCTGAACACTGGAAGTCATAACCGCCCATGTGGATATCGCAATTACGTTCCGGATGGAGCAATTGTCGGGACAGATCCGCGTGTTTGACCGCTTCTCCGCCGCCGCCGTTATATAGCAGAAAAAATAGACACCACTGATCCTTTACCGATTTTTATCCCGGAGTCCACATTGAATGTATACAGATTTTGACCATACTGAGAAAAATATACATCATTGTTGAAAATCATGCGGCCAATGTGATTGCAGAGTTTGTACTTGCAATGAAGCATAGAATAAGATTATAAACAAATTTTTGATAACTATCCATATTTACCCGATAATGGTTGAGGCTGATAAATATGCAGCAGGGTTATGGTAAAAAACCAACACCTTAAAAAATTACCTGCATAAATCAGGAAATACCACGCCGGATGCGGAAATAAGCAAATCGTAAGATGTAAATAAACCATCTAAAGGGAGGAAAGACTCAGATGAAAGTAACGATTACAAAACAATGTATGGGGGACAGGAACTGTAACGATCTTTGTCCCGAAATTTTTGAGTATGATGAAGATCAATTAAAATCCACAATCAAAGTGGATGAAATACCGGAGCATCTAAAAAACATCGTTCGTCAGGCAGCAGATGAATGCGGTGCCGACGCAATTATTATCGAAGAATAAAAAAAGGTATGTATGGTTACGTTCAGAGAAAGTCAGACTGCAAAAAATCTTCACACCTCTTTTGCAGCAGAGACTCAGGCGAGAACCCGGTATAATTTTTTTGCAAACAAAGCACAGGGTGAAGGGTATGTTCAGATTGCGAAAATATTTAATGAAACCGCAGACCAGGAATTTGAACATGCCCTGCGATTTTTTAAATTTTTCAACGGTGGAGAACTCGAAATAAAATGGACTTTTCCCACCGGTGTGATTATGGATACCCGAGCCAATCTTCTTTCGGCGGCATCTTTGGAAAAATATGTCAGTGAAGAGATGTATGCCAAGTTTGCTCTAATCGCTGAAAATGAAGGATTTGAGAGGGCCGCGGATACGTTCAACAATATTATTGTAGCTGAAAAGCATCATGAAAAACTCTATCTTGAGCTGGCTGAAAATATTGTAACGGACAGGGTTTTCCAGAAAGACGAAGAAAGAGTCTGGCGTTGCCTGAGCTGCGGATATCTTCATACCGGAAAAACAGCACCTAAAAAGTGCCCGGCCTGTGTAAAACCAACCGGTTATTTTGAATTGCTTTATGAAAACTGGTAAACTGTAATTTGATTATGGTGATTTTTTATTTTCTGACATAAAAAATACAAATTTTAAAATCAAGTTACTATATAGTTCAACCACCGTTGAACGAGACAGGGTAACCCATGCTGTGCGGGAGAGCATTTTTCCCGCACAGCATGGGAGGAAAGTTTTTCGAATTAAGTATACAAGGAGCTTATCTGAAAAAAAATTCATGTTAAGAATATATTTTATCTTCCTTCGACAATACCAGTTTAACAAGGATATTGCACGAACACTTAAAGCCGTTTTGTCATAAAAATTAAAAAACAACTTGCCATCAGCATGGTAGCGATTCTATCTATAGTCTCGGAGACCAATCAAAACCGGTGACAGATACAGGCCGTCACATATTAAGTTGCAAAAGGATAGAGAAAATGCTGTATTATAATACGCTGGCGACCGATACCGCAGTGAAGTTTGCTATGTAACGGCCTATAAAAAGGAAGCAAAATGGATTCGAGTTATATCAAAGACCTTCTGGCACAGGTCAAAAGCGGTTCAATGAATGTGGACACCGCAATGGACCGATTAAAAAAACTGCCGTTCGACGATCTTGGTTTTGCAAAAATCGACAATCATCGTGCTATCAGAACCGGTGTTCCCGAGGTAATTTTCTGCCAGGGGAAAACGGTTTCGCAGATTACCAGTATCGTCAGGAAAATATCCGAATACCATTCGAACATATTGGGAACCCGGGTTGAACCGAAAATATTTGAATCGATTCAAAAAGAAATCACGGACTGTCGTTATCACGAAGCGGCAAGGATCGTTGTATTTTATCCCCGCAAGGTTGAACAGATCGGCAAAATCGCAGTGGTATGTGCCGGTACTTCGGATATTCCCGTGGCCGAAGAAGCCTGTGTGGTAGCAGAAACGCTGGGCAACAATGTCTCCAGGGTCTATGATGTCGGTGTGTCCGGAATCCACAGGCTTCTTGATTCCTGCCGGGAAATTTTCGACGCAAATGTTGCGGTTGTGGCGGCGGGCATGGAAGGTGCCCTGGCCAGCGTGGTGGGAGGACTGGTTTCCTGCCCGGTTATCGGACTGCCCACCAGTATCGGATACGGCGCCAGTTTCGGCGGTGTCGCCGCCTTGCTCAGCATGCTCAACAGTTGCGCTTCGGGGGTATCCGTCGTGAATATAGACAATGGGTTTGGTGCCGGTTACCAGGCCGGTCTGATCAATAAAATGGCCGTGGGCAATCGTGCCTGATACTCCGATTGTAAACATCGGGGGTCGAATGAGGTAAAGGCCGCCTTCATGCTGTCTTTCTGCCTGCTTTTTGATTTTCCAAAAAAATCAGACGAAGTATTTTCAGATCCTCATAACTGATCTTGCCGTGATGCGCCTCATAAACCGGCGACAGGTACGCCGTACCGATACTTTTAAATGTTTGTAAAACCGGCGGCATCTCTTTTTCAGGCAGCGCTGAAACCGAAAGCAGTCCGTCCGTCCGTATGGAATGGCCCTCCATGCGATATTTAAACAGATGATCCAGAACCGTCCCCGCCTTAATGCCGTACTGTGCCATAATGTTTTCAATCGATGCTCCGGCATTATATGCCTCGCCGATGGTGATATGCCTTAGTATACCCGACTTTTTCGGCGTTTTTCGGGTTTTATTCCCGAATTCTTTGGGTATTTCTTTAATATGGTGTTTTTCGCAGTACTCACAGATTAATTCAAGAAAAATAAAACCGAATTTTTTGAGTTTTTCCTCACCGATGCCGAAAATATTTCCCAGAGATTTTATCGCCTGTGGAAAATATGCAGACATTTCGATCAAGGTCCGGTCCGAAAAAATCACATAGGGCGGAACCCCGGCCTCATCTGCGAGCGATTTTCTTTTACGCCTGAGACGGCCAAAAAGTTTTTCGTCGTAATCAATACCGTCTTTCGGCAATTTCTTTTTGACCACCTCGGCCGATTCTTCTTCTATCCTTCCTGAAAACGTCACTTTCCCCTTAACAATTTCCCACGCCGCCGGTGTCAGCTTCAACCCGCCATATTCCATATCTTGAATCATGAAGCCTTTATGCAGCAACTGGTGGGATAGATGAAACCATTGCTTTTTGGACAGTTCTTTTCCGATACCGTAAGTTGACAACTGCTGGTGCCCGAACTTAAACACTTTTTTTACTTCTGCGCCGCGCAAGACATCGATAATATGGGCCGCGCCGAACATTTCACCGGTTCTTTTTACACAGGACAGGAATTTTTGGGCATAAACCGTGATATCGGTGAGCTCTTTTTTGTCCGCCAGACAGTTGTCGCACATGGCGCATGTTTTTTGGGAAACCGTTTCACCGAAATAACTCAAAAGCGGTATCCGGCGGCATATATCCGTTTCGGCAAACTTGAGCAGAGCCTGAAGATGAATCTCGGCCACGCGTTTTTCATGCAACGGTTTTTCTTTAATAAAATACTTGATTTTCTGAATGTCGCCGTAACTGAACAGCAGCACACACTCGGAACGAAGACCGTCGCGCCCTGCCCTCCCGATTTCCTGATAATAACTTTCAATATTTTTGGGAAGGTCATAATGAATCACGAAACGCACATTCGGTTTATTGATCCCCATTCCAAATGCGATGGTGGCCACCATGATCTGTACATCATCTTTTATAAAAAGCGATTGATTGTTTTTCCGTTCTTCATCCGATAAACCGGCATGATAGGGCCTGACGGAGAATCCCCTCTCTTCAAGAATTTCATACAGATCATCCACCTGCTTTCTGGAAAAACAATAGATAATGCCCGATCGGTCGGGATGTTTTTTTAAGATTGAAATGGTCTGGGCAACCGGATCTTGCTTGAGAACCACTCGGATAAAGAGGTTTTCCCGATTAAAACTGCCGATATATGCATTGGACGAATCGAAATCCAGATTGCTTTTAATATCCTGTTGAACCTGGGGTGTGGCCGTGGCCGTCAGCGCGATACAGACAGCATTTGAAAAACGGGATCGAACCCCTGCGATCTGCCGGTATTCAGGACGAAAATCATGCCCCCATTCCGAAATACAGTGGGCCTCGTCAATAGCAAGGCAGAAAACACCGGCAGATGAGAGCAGGTCAAGTGTTGCGGATTTAAGCAGTGTCTCGGGCGCGAGGTAAAGGAGCTTTGCTTCACCATTTTTGATCCGGCGGGTATTTGTAGCATATGTTTTCCGAGAAAGCGAACTGTTCAGACAGAGCGCCGGTACGCCCAGTCCGGCCAACTGTTCGACCTGGTCTTTCATCAGAGAAATCAAGGGAGATACCACCACCGTAAGGCCTTTGAAAATCAGGCCCGGAATCTGGTAGCAAAGGGATTTACCCCCGCCGGTGGGCATAATGACAAGTGCATCTTGTTTGTTCAGGACACTGTCGATAATCTCCTTTTGCAGCGGCCGGAATGTCTCATAGCCAAAAACCTGCTTCAAAATTTTCTTCGGGCTGTTTTCCATGATGCACCAAACCCGGATAAACCGGAAATTTCAAACTAAATTGAGCGATCAGCAGTTGGCTTTTAGCAATTAGCACAATAATTTCAATATATTGTCAAAGGCCATCATTTCACCCAATGGGTGAAAATCGCATTACTGGTAAACTCCTAAAATATAGGAGCTAACCGCTAATTGCTAAGAGCTATTCGCTCATCTTAGGTCATACTAAATTTTACAAAAAGCATCTATTTCAGTAAATCCTTGTCAATATTTCGGTTCCCCCCAGTATTTCAATATCCTGATCAATGCCAGGCAGACCGCAAAAATCACAGCAAAAACCAGAATCGTCATCCCAAGGCTCCAATTCCACAAAACCGGTGCATTGACCAGAAGCATGCACCCCAGGATAATCGGAACGACAATGACGTTCATGATGCCCACCTCCAGCGCCACCGGCGTTTTAAATTCCGGATCGACAATCCTGAGGAGCAGCAGGCCGCTGGAAACAGTTCCAGTACAGGTACCGTAAATGGCCGCAGTCCTTTCCAGGTTCAGGGTATCGATTCTCTTGCCCAGGTAAAAAATCACCAGGGTCGTCAATACACCACCCGTAATGGAGGTTACCGCTATGGGCAGGATGTATTGCCATACCACGACCAGTTGAATGGCGACGACCGTAGAGACGATCAAAAAATCCACCGCCCACCCGGTCACTCTTTTCTGTATACCGGGATCGATGAGATGGTCGACGCCGAGCCCGGCCATCACCCACCTGACGATCAGGGCGATGAAAAGCCCGAAAAAAAAGAAAAAGCCCCACAGCATTTTCCCGATATCCGGAGGAACCACCTTCATCAGCAGCAGCACCAGACCGTAGCCCAGAACATAAACCAGTCCAATCAATGCCGCCTGAAAGGCAATCGTATCGACATTGCCCGAATGCAGGGTCAATTCACCGGCTTTTTCCTTCTCCTGCTCCCTGGGAACAATCCCTTTTAAAAAATCCCGGGAGAGTTCCCTGGTTCCATCGGCAGCCAATCCTTTACGAATTCCCCAGTTGACCAGCGGAACGCCCACAAAAAAACTGAAAAAAAAGCCGATGGCGGCAAAAGCCAGCCCGATGGTGGCGGCATTAGCAAACCCGAAGCCTTCCCACACCTTGCCGAAGGAAAGTGCCTGGCCGGGGCCCTCCGTAAATCCAAGGGGAACCATGAATCCGAAAGTAGGGAAAAGATCTTTGCCCAGCAGACCGAACAGGAGGACAAATAAACCACCGATGACCGCCTGCATGGGCAGGGTGACACCTTCAATCAACGCCATCCATAGCGCACCCCGGAGCATTTTTTGATTGCCGCCGGGTTCTTTCTTTTTGTTGCCGGAAGCGGTCAAACCGATGGAGATGAAAGAAATGATAAAAAAGTGAAAAGCAAAGGTTTCAAAATGGGTAATATCAAAATCGATAAAACCGGTACTGAGGACAATCAGCCCCAGAAAACCGCCGATGAGACAACTGGGAAAAAGGAATCTTTGCAGTACTGGTACGTTGGCGCGCAGAATGACGCCGGCGATTAACATGATGGATAAAAACCCGAATTCAAGAAACGGCTCGAACGGAAATGGTGGCTGCATAGTATTATCCTCCCGGTTAGGCGGTTAAAGGTGATATCAGACATCGTATCTGAGGACCGCGGCGTTGATTGCTTTTGCCCTGGTTCGGGTTTTATTTTCCCCCATCGACCCCAGGCGTCAGCATCTTGATGCAGATAATATTTTTTGCAAAATCATCAATACCAATAAAATAATTCCGGTGAAAGTGCAAACAAATATTGTCCGATCCAAGGAATATTCAGTTGACAAATTTAATGTAATAATAAATATTGCCAATAATAATAATATTAATTCGAAGATGTAGCATCATCACAACGCTCTATAACCTTTTGATATATTATCATTACCCATGTTTGGAAAAAAAAACACGCCATCTGAAAACATCTTGATTCTCGGCCTCGGCGGGGTTGGATATTACCTTGCCAAACGATTGGTGCATGAAGGATATGCCATTACCGTCATCGAGCCTAATGACGCATTGCTCCGAGAAGCGGACGGCAATCTGGATGCCCGGTTGATTCAAGGCAATGCCATGAGCATCGAATGCTGGCGTGAGGTCAATGCGGAAAAAATGGACTGCCTCATCGCCGTCACAAACAACGATGCCGTGAATATGATGGCCTCGATCATTGCCCATCGCTTTGGAATCCCGCGCAAAATTGCCAGAATCCGATCCCTGGAATTCGGGAATAAAGAGTCGCTTCTTACGCTTGAAGACCTGAAAATCGATCTGATCATTCACCCGGAAGAATTGGCTGCCCAGGAAATTGTCAGGCTCATCAAAATCAGAGCGGGAAATGATATTATCGATATTGCGGATGGACAAATCCAGGTTATGGCTACGCGCATACGGGAATCATCGCCCCTTGCCAACAAAAAACTGAAAGAAATTTCCCGGATCTATCATGATTTTCCATTTCGGGTGGTTGCCCTTGCCCGCGGTATCACCACCATCATTCCGGGCGGGGATCACACGCTTTTACCCCAGGACCAGGTTTTTATTATGGCCGATACCAGGGATTTACCCAGGCTGATGGCACTCACGGGCGTCAAACAACAACGCCGTCACCGGGTAATGATTTTAGGCGGCGGCCTGGTGGGTAGCCGGGTCGCCCAGTTGTTGGAAAAAACCGTCGAAGTTACGATGATCGAGAAGAACGAAAACTCGGCTCAGGAATTATCTTTTACATTAAAAAATGTGGAAGTCCTGCATGGAGACGGTTCGGATGTCAATGTACTTCAGATGGCCGGCCTGCCGGATAAGGACACATTTATTTCCGCAACCGGGGATAATGAAACCAATATCATGAGCTGTCTGTTGGCGAAACATCTCATGACCGGGAAAAACAGTCATAATAAGACCCAGCAAAGAAAATCGATCTGCCTGGTCAATAAAGAGGACTACCTGGTGCTGGCCGCCACCATAGGTTCGGATATTGCATTAAACAAAAAAATTCTGGCCGGCAACGAGATCCTGAAATTTATACGAAGGGGGCAGTTGCTGTCTGTGGCCCACCTGCATGGTTTTGATGCGGAAATGGTGGAAATCGTGGCCGAACCCAACGCGCAGATAACCCGCAAACCCTTGTCCAAACTGGATCCTTCCTATTTTGAAAAGATTATCATCGGTGCTATTTTTCGCGATGGGGAATGGCGCATCGCCGTGGGTGACACCCACATCCATGATAATGAACGGGTAATCGTTGTGTGTACGTCGCTGTCATTGAAGGATGTACAGCAGTTGTTTTTTGCTTAGACCCAGCCCGGATAAACCGAAAAGCCCAAATCTCAAGCATCAAATTTCAAACAAGTTCCAAAATACAATAACCAATAAACTGAAGCTGTTTGTTATTTGTAATTTGATCATTGTAATTTGTTTATCATTATTTCTTCCAGAATGATGGGAAAAATACCACCAGCGCCGAGAACATCTCCAGCCTTCCCACCAGCATATTCCATGATAAAAACCACTTTCCGGCAGCGGAAATATGGGCATAATTTTCAGATGGCCCTATCGTACCGAACCCCGGACCGATATTCATCAATGTGGCGATAACACTGCTCATGCCGGTGACATAGTCCATATCATCCACCAATACCATGAAGCACCCGCCGCCTAAAACCAGAAAAATATTAATAATAAAATAACATATCGCCAGATCGATAATGAGCCGGTCGATGGGACGGCGGTTCAGACGGACAGTGACCACAGACATGGGTTGAAAAAATATTTTTTTAATGGATCCCACCATGTATTTCCAGATGATGACATAATGGACCACTTTGATGCCGCTGGTGGTTGATCCGGCGCAGGCACCGATAAAGCATGATGCATAGAGAAACATCTGTGCGGCCTGGGGCCATTTTTCATAATCGGCAGTGGTGAACCCGGTAGTGGTCAAAAGTGACATGATTTGAAAAGTGGCGTATCGAATGGAATCCCCCAGGCTGTTATATGTCTCTTCCCCCCATAAAATCCATGCCGTCATGGCACAAAAAAAGAGCAAAAACCCCACATACCAGCGAAACTCGGTATTTATTTTGATGACTTTCCATTCCCCTTTGGCCATATGATAGAACAACATAAAGGTCATACCGCCAAGGAACATGAAAACAATAATAACCCAATCAAAATAGGCGCTGTTATAATGTCCGATACTTGCGTTTTTGGGTGAATACCCCGATGTCGATACGGTCCCGAACGCATGGCACAATGAATCGAAAATGGTCATGCCGCCGAAACTCAGCAAAATCGTCTCCAAAATATTCAAGGCCAGGTATATGCCCCAGAGCCAGACCATGGTATCTCGATTGCGGGGGATGAATTTTTCTTTGGTAATCACCTGCCCTGGACTCGACTCGGCCCGAAAAATACGCACGCCGCCCATGCCGTGCGGAAGAAAGATAACTGTCAGCGTTAAAAATCCCATGCCGCCGAGCAAATGGGTTTGACTTCGCCAGAACAATAACCCATGGGGAACGGTTTCAATATCCGTGAGGATGGTTGCGCCGGTGGTCGTATACCCGGACATCATTTCAAAAAAAGCATCGGTAAAGGAAGGAATTGATCCATGAAACATGAATGGCAATCCCGATACTGCAGAAATCAGAATCCATCCGAATACGGCAATAAAGAAGCCGTCTTTGAGGTTCAATTCGTCATGTCTTCGAAAAAACCACCATAGGGGCCCCCCCAGTAAAACGGCAATAATTCCGGAAATGAATATGGAGAACAAATCGTTTTCCTGATAATAAATTGAACAGGCCAATGGCAATGCCATTGAACTGCCCGTAACGACCAGTAACGTTCCCAGGACATGCGCGATGGTTGCATAATTCATAAGCGACTCAAAAAAATATTACATCTGGTTGTGGTGCCAACCGGAATCTGGTTCTAACAGTTGCAATGGATAATCCAACAAACAGTTTTCCTGTCTTTACACGAAAAAAAATCAAAAATCAAAAGCCATAATTTACTGCGGGCTATTTTATCACCATTTATTGCCACGTGGAACATGTCACAATAAAAACAAATCTTGATCAATCGTTGTCCTGTCCGATATATTCATATTTGAATCCGGAACGGATAAGATGATGACGGCCTCAACAAAACGGGATAAAAAAATGACCAAATGGGATGAACAAAAAGATGTAATCATCATCGGCAGCGGAGTGGCCGGACTGTCCGCAGCCATAGAAGCCGGCGGGGCAGGTGCCTCAGTCATAGTACTGGAAAAGATGAAAGTGTCCGGTGGAAACACCCGCATCAGCGATGGAGGTGTGGCTGCGCCGAATAACTATCTGCAGGAAAAGCGGGGAATAAAAGACTCACCGGAGCTTTTTTATGATGATATGCTCAAGGCTGGATCGGGCCTCAATCATCCTCATCTTGTAAAAATCGTGTCGGAAAAGGCGGCCGGGGCCATCGAGTGGACACTGAACACCCTCGGCGTGAAGTATCAGGATCGACTGGACCGCTTCGGGGGGCACTCCGTGGCTCGATGTCTCACAACAAAGAACCACTCCGGAGCGGATCTCATCAAAGCGCAGAGCTCTTTGTTAAAACAAAAAGGGGTCGAAATACGCACGCGCTGCATACTGACGCGTCTGCAAACGGACAGCAAAGGTTTCGTGCGCGGTGTACAGATCCGTTCCGGATACATGTTCCCTGACGGCAGCAGCGGTAATGTAAAAAATATACAGGCCGGACGCGCCGTCATTCTGGCCACTGGCGGATTCGGAAACGATGTTCAGTTCCGTATGCTGCAAAATCCGGGTCTGGACGAAACTCTGGGATCTACGAATCATCGGGGGGCAACAGCCGAGGGCCTGATCGCCGCCCTGGAATTAAAAGCCGCTCCGGTTCATCTGTCATGGATACAACTGGGCCCTTGGGGTTGCCCCGATGAAAAAGGCTATGGCCGGGGAGCCCGCTTCGCTTCTTATGGTGTATACCCGACCGGTATTGTAGTCGATCCCGGCACCGGGCGTCGTATCGCCAACGAATGGGGTGATCGCAGACAGCGCTGTGATGCAATCCTAAAAACCGGGCATCCATGTGTTGGAATCGTGGACGTCCGGGGCGCACAAGCAGATGCTGAAAGCCTTGGACACTGTCTGAAACGGGGGCATATAAAGTCCTTTGCCACATTGACTGAGCTTGCCTCAAAATTTAAAATGCCGGACGGCCAACTGGAGATGACGACAAAGAAGTATAACCGTTTGATTAAAGAAGGCGGGCGGGACCCGTTCGGCAAACCGCTCGCCCGTGGTGCGAATCCGCTGGTCAATCCCCCTTATTATGCAATTCTCTTGTGGCCGAAGGTGCACTATACTCCCGGAGGTATCGGGATTAATTCAAAGGCACAAGTCATTAATCTCCACAATCGTCCTGTCCCCCGTCTGTTTGCAGCAGGTGAGGTATGTGGCGGCATTCACGGTGCCAGCCGCCTGGGCAGTTGTGCACTTACCGAATGTATCGTCTTCGGGCGTATCGCAGGACAACAGGCCGCTGCCATAAAGCCGGAAAATCAGTAAGATTATCTGTCGAAATTCTTTGCAAAACAGCATGCGTGGATGACTGCAAAACGTAACAGCCCAATAAGTTGCGGTAGTAAAATTGATTTTTACTGTCCATTGGGGT
>CAYQNS010000058.1:0-20740 GCA_964418755.1 uncultured Desulfobacteraceae bacterium | reverse complement strand
TGGCCTGTGATTTTATTTATGCCGCAGAAAATGCCATGTTCGGACTTCCGGAGATCAAGCTGGGGATTATTCCGGGTTTTGGCGGGACCCAGCGGTTGGCCAGAGTTGTGGGCCCCGGTGTTGCCAAGGAGATGATTTTTACCGGCAAACTGATCTCGGCCGAAAAGGCCGCCGCAGTCGGTATGGTCAACAAAGTTTGTGCAGCCGATGCCCTGATGGATAAAGTCCTGAAGACTGCCCGGGCCATCGCCTCCAAGGGTAAGGTTTCGCTGAGAGCCGCCAAACAGGCAATAAGCAGCGGACTGAATACCGATCTGGCAACCGGTCTGAAGATCGAGGTGGATGCTTTTGCCCTCTGCATGGCCAGCATAGATGCCAAAGAGGGCACCAATGCTTTTTTGGAAAAAAGAAAGGCGAAATTCAATGGAGGCCTGACAGGGTGAAATTCTTCTTGACACATCCTCATTAATTATTTATAAGCGGAACATTGTTTACAAACGGAATGTTAGTTGATTGAAGGATCGGGAAGATATATCATGGAAAATTTTTTCTTTTATTGCTTTTTTAGCTTTGTTGGAGGCTTCTTTTTTAGGAAGTCTATCCATGGGCTGGCAATATAGAAAAAAGCCGGTAATAAAATAAAAACCATGGGTAGACAGCAAGGTCAAACCCATGGTTTTTTTGTTCAAGGGCCGTGGGTTTTAAACCTGCGGCCTTTTTTTATTTGAGAAATGTATGAAAGGGGGGTACGGATTATGATTTATGATATTGAGTATGAAACAATGCCGCGGGAAGCCCTGGAGGCGATTCAATTGCGGAGACTTCAGGTGACCCTTGAACGAGTTTATGCAACTGTTCCGTTTTATCGTGAAGGGTTTAAAAAAGCAGGCATTGTCCCCGGTGATATCAAGTCCCTGGATGATTTGCAGAGAATCCCGTTTACAACCAAACAGGATCTCCGGGATAATTATCCGTTTGGCATGTTTGCGGTACCCATGGACAATGTGGTGCGTATTCATGCCTCTTCGGGTACCACGGGACAACCAACGGTGGTGGGATATACGGCCCGCGATATAAAAATCTGGTCGGAACTTATGGCCCGTTCACTTATGGCCGGTGGGGCTTCAAGGGGTGATATCATTCATAATGCCTATGGCTATGGTCTGTTTACCGGGGGGCTGGGAGTCCATTACGGCGCTGAAAAGCTGGGAGCCTCGGTGATTCCGGTGTCCGGTGGCAATACCAAAAGGCAGGTTGTGATTATGAAAGATTTCGGCCCCACGATTTTAACGGCCACGCCGTCCTACGCGCTTCACCTGGCCGAAGTGGCTGAAGAAGCCGGAATTTCTTTTAAAGATTTGAAATTTAAGTATGGTATTTTCGGTGCCGAACCCTGGTCTGAAGAAATGCGGGAAGAGATCGAGCGTAAAATGAATTTAAGTGCGGTGGATATTTACGGACTCAGCGAAGTTATGGGGCCTGGTGTCGCCATCGAGTGTCATGAGGCAAAGAAGGGGCTGCATATTTTCGAAGATCATTTTATCGCCGAGGTCATTGACCCGCAAAGCGGTGAAAGGCTTGGCCCCGGTGAAACCGGTGAACTGGTATTTACTTCCATAACCAAGGAGGCTTTTCCCGTGATTCGCTACCGGACCCGGGATATCACCTCTTTAAATTTTGAACCGTGTATCTGCGGGCGGACCCATACGCGCATGAGCAAAGTGAGTGGACGGACCGATGACATGCTGATTATCCGGGGTGTAAACGTATTTCCATCTCAGATCGAAAGCGTATTGATGGAGATGGAACAGATAGAACCCCATTATCAGCTTGTGGTGGACCGGGAAGGCAACCTGGATACACTTACCGTGATGGTGGAAATAGATCAGCACATGTTTTCCGATGAAGTCAAGCACCTGCAGGACCTGGAACGAAAGATATCTAAAAATATAAAAGAATATCTCGGTGTTTCGGCGCATGTCAAACTGGTTGAACCCAAGGTCATTGCCCGGAGCCAGGGCAAAGCCGTGCGGGTCATTGATAACCGAAAAATTTAGATATTGTCCATCCGGAAATGATCTTTTTGCCCAATCTCATCGTTATGCGAAAAAAATAATTCTCGGAATATCAAATATATGCCTCCGGTTATTTCTTTCGCACGCCTTGATCTTGAATAAAAATTCCTATTTCCGGACGGACATTATATAATAGCGCAATGTTCCGGCATTGCTACCCAAAAACGTTGAAACAAAAGAGGAGAGAGATCATGTCAATGCAAAAATTAACCAAAAATGTTGTGTTATTGCTTTGTGTCATTTTCGCGGGTTGTCTGCTGACTTCTTCGTGGGTCCAGGCGGCATCTACCTATAAAATAGGCGGTATTTTCGCTGTAACCGGCCCGGCTTCTTTTCTTGGCGACCCTGAAAAAAAGAGCATGGAGATGGCTGTAAAGTCGATCAATGATCGCGGTGGTATCGACGGCCATTTGCTGGAAACGGTCATTTACGATACTGAAGCTGATCCGACCAAGGGCGTTATGGCGGTGAATAAACTGATTAATAAAGACAAGGTGCTGGCCATTATCGGGCCCAGCACAACACCGACGACTCTTGCGGTGATCAATTTTGTCGAAAGGGCTCAGATGCCGTTAATCAGTTGTGCCGCCGGGATACAGATCACCCAGCCGGTTAAACAATGGGTATTTAAAACCGCTCAAAGCGATGTGCTTGCCGTGGCTTCGCTTTACAGTCACCTGCAGGAGGTCGGGATTCGGAAGATCGGCATCCTGACGGTATCCAACGCGTTCGGGGAGAGCGGAAAACATCAGCTTGAAGCCCAGGCCGGAGCCTACGACATTGAAATTGCCCGGGCCGAAAGTTTTGGAGCCAAGGACACCGACATGACCGCACAGTTGACGAAAATCAGAAAAACCGATCCACAGGCTGTAATCTGCTGGGGAACCAATCCCGGCCCTGCGGTGGTGGCTAAAAATGTTGAACAGTTAAAAATGAAGATGCCGCTGTATATGAGTCACGGGGTTGCATCGCCCAAGTTTATTGAATTGGCCGGTGATTCGGCTGAAGGCATTTGCCTGCCTTCCGGAAAAATTCTGGTCGCAGGACTGCTGCCCGCAAATGATTTGCAAAAGGAGGTCCTGACACAGTATATTGAACAATTTGAAAGCCGGTACGACGGGAAGGTATCAGGGTTTGGCGGATATGCTTTTGATGCTGTAAATATACTGGCAAAGGCCATGAAGGGGAGCGGCGGCGACAGGGAAATGATCCGGGCGGCCATTGAAAAAATGGGAAATCATGTGGGTGTTTCCGGGATCTTTAATTTTTCAGCGACCGAGCATAATGGCCTGGGACCGGATGCGTTTGTTGTTGTTAAAATTAAAAACAGTACCTGGGAATTGTTGAGGTAAGCTATTCATGCAGGAGCTTTTGCAATATCTGTTTTCGGGAATTACCAACGGGGCCATCTATGCCGTCATTGCGGTGGGATTTTCCATGCTGTACAGTTCAACCGAACTGATTAATTTTGCCCATGGCGAATTTGTTATGCTTGGTGCCCTTACGCTGGTGACCCTGTGGGGCGGCCTGCACCTTCCCCTTGCCCTTGCCTTTATTTTGACGGTGGGCATCGTTTCCGGCGCAGGGTTTATTTTTGAACGCTTTGCTGTGCGAACCGTAAAAAAGCCGGACCATATCGTGCTGGTTATCATTACCGTGGGAGCCTCTATCTTTTTGCGCGGCATCGGCATGCTGATATGGGGAAAAGATGCTTACAGCGTACCGGCTTTTTCCGGGCATCAGCCGCTGGATATCTGCGGGGCCACGCTGCTGCCCCAGAGCATCTGGATTATGGCCATTGTGGGAATAATGGTCTTTGGGCTGTATTATTTTTTCAGCCGCACCCTTACCGGTAAAGCCATGCGGGCCTGCGCCATAAGTAAGCGGGCCGCATGGATTACCGGTATCCCTACGGGCAAAATGGTGCTGCTGGCTTTTATGATGAGTACCGGTATGGGCGGTGTGGCCGGTGCCATGATTGCACCGATTACCATGAGCAGTTATGATATGGGAACCATCCTGGGCCTCAAGGGGTTCTGCGCAGCAATGCTGGGCGGTATCGGCAGTTTATGGGGAGCGGTGATCGGCGGATTTCTGTTGGGTATCGCGGAAGCCATGGGCGTAGGGTTGATTTCATCCAGCCTGAAAGATGCCATTGCCTTTGTCCTGCTCCTGGCAATACTGTATGTACGACCCGGCGGTATAGTGAATGCCCGGGATGTACAGAGGTTTTAGAAAGGGTGAAAAATGCTTTTGCGATGGGGTAAGAACAATATTGCTTTCATGGTTCTGTTTTTTGTGGTTGTTGCCATCGGAATCTGGATTGAGAACCAGTATTACCTGCAGGTCCTGACTTTTATCGGCATTAACTCCCTGCTGGCTTTGGGATTGAATATGCTCATGGGATATGCTGGGCAGATCTCGCTGGGGCATGCTGCTTTTTACGGTCTGGGGGCGTATACATCTGCAATACTCAGCGTCCATTACAATGTAAACCCTTGGCTGGCGCTCATAGGAGCCGTTTTAACCGCTTCTCTGATTGCTTTTATTATCGGAATACCGACGTTGAAACTTTCCGGGTATTATCTGGGAATGGGCACTCTGGGTTTCGGCATGGTCGTGCATGTTCTGTTTCGGGAGTGGAGCACGTTGACCGGCGGTGCATCCGGATTTGTGGGAATTCCTCCGCTGGAACTGGGTCCGATTTCATTTCTATCCGTCCGCAATTATTTTTACCTGGTCTGGTTGATTATGCTGGCAAATATGGTGATCTGCAGGCGGCTTATCGACTCCCGCATCGGCCGGGCCCTGCGGTCGATCCATGACAGTGAGCATGCGGCCGAGGCAGTGGGTGTGGATACCGCAAATTTAAAACTGATGATTTTTGTTTTCAGTGCGGCAATGTCTGCCGTAGCCGGGTTTTTATATGCCCATTTTGTGAGTTTTATCAGCCCAGGCTCCTTTACCTTCCTGGCATCGGTACGCATGGTCACTATGGTCGTCATAGGCGGTATGGCCAGTATCTGGGGTGCACTTCTGGGCGCGTCCCTGTTGACCCTGCTGCCGGAATGGCTGCATGCCTTTGCCGATTATGAGATGGTTGTATACGGTGCTGTCCTGATGATTGTCATGATCCTGCTGCCGCAGGGATTAACCCGGGGACTTACGGAAATTTATGAACGGTCGAGAAAATAATCTTAAATCATCGCTTTTAAAAATAGAAAGCGTTTCAAAAACTTTTGGCGGTGTACAGGCTGCCCAGGATATAAGTTTTAAGGTATCCGAAGGTGATATTGTGGGTCTGATCGGCCCCAACGGGGCCGGCAAGACCACCTTGTTTAATCTGATTACCGGGGTTTATACACCGGACAGCGGTAAAATTATTTTTGAACAGACAGAGGTCCAGGGCCGGGAAGTTTTAACACTTGTGAAGATGGGGATTGCCAGAACGTTTCAAAATGTGGAACTTTTTGAGAATATGACGGTCGTAGAAAATGTTATGGTCGGTCAGCATGTGAGAACTACGTGTGGATTCTGGGGAGCTGTTCTCCGCCTTCCCGGGGCATTGAAAGAGGAAAAAAAAATTAGAAAAAATGCTCTGGATCTGCTTGAATTTGTTGGCCTGGAGAGTGTGGCGGACAGGCGCAGCAGCGAGTTGCCGTTTGGATGGCAGCGTTTGCTTGAAATTGCCAGGGCCATGGCCTCGAAGCCCAAAATGCTTTTGCTGGATGAGCCTGCAGCCGGCCTCAATGCCGTGGAAACGGGCACTCTGGCGGAATTGCTGAATAAAATACGCAGTCAGGGGATAACCCTGCTGCTGGTGGAACATGACATGAACCTGACCATGGAAATTTCAGACCGGATCGTGGTTCTTGACCAGGGGCGGTTGCTGGCCCATGGCACGCCGCGTGAGGTCCAGCAGGATGAGGCGGTTATGGCCGCCTACCTGGGAAAAGCCTGAGCGGTGCTAATTGTGGAGTTTGAATTTTGAATGAAGGCATTTTGCCTGTTTTTATTGAAATGACAGTCAATCGCAGGGTGGGCTGTGCCCACTGAATCGATCTGAAACTTGCAACCTGTCAAAGCCTGTAACCCAAAACCCAGAACCCAAAACCCAGAACCCAAATCATGCTGCAGATTAAAAATTTAAAATGTTATTACGGCCGTATTATGGCAATAAAGGGTGTCAGCCTTTCCGTGCGACAGGGGGAACTGGTAAGCCTGATCGGTGCCAACGGCGCCGGGAAAAGCACGCTTTTGCAGGCTGTCTGCGGACTTCTTGAACACTGGGAGGGAGAGATCAAGCTCGAAGGACGCGGATTGCATACACTGGATTCATCCCAAATTGTGAAAAACGGCATCAGCCTTGTGCCGGAGGGCCGTATGATTTTCCCGCCGCTGAGTGTCATGGATAACCTGAAGTTGGGGGCCTATACCATGTATCGCAGGAAAATGCATGCCGAAGTAAAGCAGGACCTGGAGATGGTTCTGGACCTTTTTCCTGTGTTGCGGGCAAGGATTCACCAGGCGGCCGGAACTTTGTCGGGAGGCGAGCAGCAGATGCTGGCCATTGCAAGGGCATTGATGGCGCGTCCGAAACTGCTGCTTCTGGATGAACCTTCCATGGGACTGGCACCGCTTCTGGTAAAAAAAATTTTAGCAACCCTGGTGAAGTTAAGAGAAAACGGCATTACCATTTTGCTGGTGGAACAAAACGCTCAGGCAGCCCTTAAAATCGCCGACCGTGGGTATGTCCTTGAAACCGGCAGCGTGGTTTTACAAGGTCCGGCCGAGTATCTGCTGAATGATGATGAAGTCAAGCGGGCCTACCTGGGAAAGGATTACAAGGAATTCTATGAGGGGAGGGCATGATATGTCAAATTTAGATCCGGAAGAAAGAAAACAACTTCAGCTTGAACGTCTGCAGTCCACCCTTAACCGAGCCTTCCGCAATGTCCCCTTTCATCGGAACCGGTTGCAGGAAAAAGGTCTTGAACCTTCCTGCATCGGAAGTGTTGATGACCTTGCGCTGCTGCCTTTTATGGAGCGTAAACACCTGGGTGAACATTATCCCTATGGCCTTTTTGCCGTGCCGCTCCGGGATATAGTCCGGATTCACAGCGCTCCGGGAACCACTTCCAATCCTACTGTAAGCGGTTATACCCGCCAGGACATGTTGTTCTGGCGGCAGATGACAGCCAATGCGCTGGAAATTTCAGGGGTAACTTCTCAGGATATTTTGCAGATCAACCTGGATTTCGGGCTCGCCAACTGGGGGCGGGACTACAAGGACAGCGCAGAAATCATCGGAGCCGGGGTGATTCCAAGCACCACACTTTCCCTTGACAAGCAGTTGATGGTTTTACGCGATTATAAGACGTCGGTGCTGATCACGACACCGTCCATGGCCTCTGAATTGGCCGATCATATGCTCAAATCAGAGGTGAATCCTGCCAAACTGAGCCTGACTACGTTGATTTTGGTAGGTGAGCATGTGGACCACTCTTTTCGTGAACTTATAGAAAAACAGCTTCATGTAAAGACATGGCTGCATTACGGACTCAGCGAAGTCCCGGGGCCGGCCATTGCATTTGAGTGCAGTGAGCATGTCGGGCTGCATGTGAATGAAGAATATTTTCTGGCTGAAATTATAGACCCCCAAAACGGCCGGGTGGTCGGGGCCGGTCGAGCCGGTGAACTCGTACTGACGACGCTGACCACCCGTGCCTTTCCGCTGATTCGTTTCAGGACCGGTGACCGGGCACGGTTTGTCAGGGAAATATGTCCCTGCGGACAGTCTTTAAGCCGCATCGAATGGCTGGGCCGGCGCACCGACGATATGCTGAACATCCGTGGGGTAAAGGTGCATCAGCAGCAGATTTTGCTCCAAATTAAACGAGCCCTTGGATTTGTACCGGACCATTATCATATATCAAAACAACAGCAGGGTTTGAAAAATTTGCTTGAAGTCTGGATTTTCGTCGATGATACTTTGTTTTCGGACGAAATCAAGGCGTTGGAGTCAGTAGTGAAAAGGGTGGGTAGTATACTGCATGAAAATCTCGGTGTACCCGTAACCATACGGCTGAAGGAAAAAGATTCATTTGGACGGGAATAGGGTAAGAAGGGAAAAAACCAACATAAGGAGGTTAAGTATGCGCGTTGAACAGATTTCAATTTTTCTGGAGAACAAGGCCGGCAGACTGGCGGAAGTGACAACTATTATAGCCGAGGCCGGGATTAATATCAGGGCATTGGCTCTGGCCGATACTTCTGATTTCGGCGTATTGCGCCTGATTGTTAATGATAATCAAAAAGCGGAAGAAACACTTAAAAATCATGGCTTTACCGTGGGTACAACAGAGGTGATAGCCGTGGAAGTGCCGGACCAGCCCGGCGGTCTGCAGAATATCCTGGCTATTTTACATAAAGCCGGGGCTAACGTGGAGTACATGTATGCCTTTGTGCAACAGAGCGGCAATAATGCGGTGATGATTTTCAGGTTCGATCATATAGATGCGGCAGTGAAAATACTTGAAGAAAACAGCGTTGTCGTAATTGACGGCAACCGGCTCTATAGTATGTAATACTATTCTTTTAAAAGAAACCAATTGATAATTTAACAATTATTTGACATGGTTGTAAAAAAAGAGTTATATAAAAGGTCATTTTGATTTTTTGACCGTGAAATCCGACCGGGTCAAACAGGTTGCAACATGCAACTGAGATTTGTTGAAAACAAAAGAGATTTATGACCGTAAGCAGGGATAAGGCACAGTTAATATGGGGTATTGTACTCGCACTGGTCGGGGTAGGTGTTTTTTTTCGTATTCCTCAGGTGATGCCGCGTATAGAACAGATCCCGCATTTTTCATCGGTAACCATTTTTATTCGTTTTTGTTTTTACCTGATGGGTGTGATGCTTATCGGTGGCGGCATTAAAAAAATATTCTCTGAATGTACCAAACGTAAGGACTGAAATGCCTGGTATGGATGCGCTGAAAAAAAGCAATTCTGGAAATGGCGGTCCCGCCGAAATGCATAACCTGGAATCCCAGATAAATTACAGGACCAGGCTGCAGGAAATCTGCAATAAAATTTATTCTGCTCTAAATTTAGATGAAATACTGATTGACCTGAATGACGAAATTGTTTCGCTTTTCAGAGCGGAAAGAATGACTGTTTATGTTGTTGACGGTATCAGAAGGGAACTGGTTTCCCGGTTTAAATCAGGCAGCGAGATCGCTGAAATTAGAATTCCGGTATCCACCAGCAGCATTGCCGGTAATTGCGCTTTCAAGCAGAAACTTATCAATATCAAGGATGTATATAATGAAATAGAACTGGCTGGTATCGATCCTGAATTGAAATTTGACAGTAGCTGGGACCGCAAGACAGGATTTGTGACCCGCCAGATACTTGCATTTCCGATTATTTATCAAAAATTTTTACTGGGGGCCATCCAGCTGATCAACAGCAAAGACGGCTCCTTTTTTACCGGAACCGATGAACAATCGGTGATGGAACTGGCCAAGATTCTTGGAATAGCGCTTTATAACCAGAAAAGGATATCCAGAACTAGGACCACCAAATTTGATTACCTCCTGGAAAATCATATTCTCACCCAGAAAGAACTTAACCGGTCCATAGCCAAAGCACGGAATCAAAAAACCCACATTGAAAATATACTGATGCAGGAATTTAAAATATCCAAAAAGGATATCGGTAAATCCCTGAGTAGATATTATAAAGTCCCCTTTATTGAATATAATATAAAGATGCCGATTCCCGGCGCGCTATTACAGGGCCTTAAAGTATCCTTCATGCGCAACAATTTCTGGGTTCCGCTCAAAGAAGAAGACGGCCGGGTGACCATTGTTCTCGACAACCCCCATGATTTGCAAAAAATTGATGAAATCAAGGCCCTTTTTCCCGGCCGTAAAATTATATTTCGCGTAGCGCTTAAAAAAGATATCCTGGATTTTATATCACTTTTTACCCAGGATGAAAAAGAACTGGCCGAAATAGACGAGATCCTTTTTAAGCTGCAGGAAGAGGCGGCTGAAATAGAGGAGGGAGAGTCAGTTTTCGATGAGCAGGACAGCGCCGTGGTTCAGCTGGTCAATAAAATTATTTTGGATGCCTATGCCAGGGATGCATCCGACATTCATATCGAACCCTACTCGGGCAAACAGAATACCCGGGTGCGCCTTCGGGTAGACGGGTTATGTTATGCCTATCAAACCATTCCCTATAATTACAAGAATGCAGTGGTGTCCCGGATTAAAATCATGTCTGATCTGGATATCGCGGAAAGGCGCAAACCCCAGGATGGAAAAATAAAATTCAAAAAGTACGGCGGCAAAGATATTGAACTTCGGGTAGCCACTATCCCAACCCAGGGGGGGCTGGAAGATGTGGTGATGCGTCTGCTGGCATCCGGTGAGCCCATTCAACTGGACAAAATCGGATTTTCCAAAAGAAATTATGAGAATTTTTTAAATGCCATTGTAAAACCCTATGGATTAATTCTGGTTTGCGGCCCCACCGGTTCCGGAAAAACAACCACCCTGCATTCAGCCCTGGGATATATCAATAAAACCGAGACCAAGATCTGGACGGCTGAAGACCCGGTGGAAATTACCCAGCCGGGCCTGCGGCAGGTTCAGGTAAAACCCAAAATCGGCTATGATTTTGCAGCGGCCATGCGATCCTTTTTGCGGGCGGATCCCGATGTGATCATGGTGGGTGAAATGCGGGATAAGGAAACCACCCATATCGGCATTGAGGCGTCACTGACCGGCCACCTGGTTTTGTCGACCCTGCATACCAACAGTGCATCGGAAAGTATCACCCGCCTGCTGGATATGGGGATGGACCCGTTTAATTTTGCAGATGCGATATTGTGCATCATGGCCCAGCGGCTGGTTCTTACGCTATGCAAGGACTGTAAAAAAGCATACCATCCTTCCAGGGAAGAATATGACGAACTGGTGAGGGAGTATGGTGCGGAAGATTATAAACAAGATTTTGATATTCCCTACACTGAAGAGTTGACCCTGTATGCTCCCCAAGGCTGTGAGTACTGCAACAATACAGGCTATCGCGGGCGCATGGGCCTGCATGAACTGCTCGTGGGAACCGATATCATGAAAGTAATGATTCAGAATCGGGCCCGGATTGATGAAATCAGAACACAGGCGGTCAAAGACGGGATGACAACCCTGAAACAGGACGGTATAGAAAAAATATTTGCCGGAAAGTGCGATCTGCTGCAGGTCAGAAAGGTTACGATCAAGTAATTGTTGGAAATTAGAAACTGAAACTCGGACATAGGATACAGAAAAGAGAAAATAGGAAAGATGCCGGTGCCCTCAGCACCCAAAACCCATCACCCAACACCCAACACCCAAAACCTTCCCCCCTCCGCCCTCAGTCCTCCACACGCAGAGTGGCCCTGAACCTTTTCAACTGCTTCTCATAATATTCCCTGTTGTCCGGCAATAGTTGAAGAGCTCCCTGTTCGGTTTCAATGGCCTGATCGATATCCCCGTTTACATAATAGCTTTCCGCCAGCGTGTCCAGGATATGGGGTGCTGTCTCTATTTCGGCTGCCCTGCGGGCATAATCAAGGGCTTTAATTGGATTTCGCAGGCCTTGATTTTCACATGTGACCAGAAGCCAGGCAAGGTTGTTCAGGATTTGTGGTGAGTCGGGTTGCAGTTGCAAGGCGTTTTCATAAGCAGTGACAGCCTCAGGGTAATTTTTCCGGTTGTGGTAAAAATCGCCCAGCATGCCGTATAGCTCAGCATTGTCCGGTGTTTCGGCAATCTCTTTTAGAAGAATGATTTTTGCTATATGGTTGCTCAGGTTTTGGCCGGCTTCACCGAAGTTGATACTGTAACCCAGCATGCCGGAGAGGATTAGGGCAGTCAGGTAAAGGGCGATGCTTTTTTTGACCTTGCGGTTGTGGCGAGTGATCCAGGTGCGGTCTGCTTCGCATTTTTTCAGGTACCCGATGCGCTGACTGATGCTGAAGTGATGCCAGTTGGGTTTGTCCGGCGATTGAGCGCTGAAAAGCGCAATTTTTTCAAAGGCGCTGATAAGAGGGGTTGCACTTTTAAACAGAGAATAAACATAAATATCTGCTTGACGTTCGAAATTACGCATGAAATATCCGAAAATAAAACGAAAGTAGATAATAAAGGTGAAAATAAGGATAGAGCTGTAAAAGATGGACATGAAATCTGCAGGATTTATACCGCTGTAATCGATTACTTGGTACAGGGGAGTGATATAGACAACGGCCGGCAGGATCAGATCGAAACCCGTATAGGAAAGCATGAGATAACCTGCAAAAAAAATAAGGTACAACAGGAGATGGCGGTGTTTGATATGGCCGATTTCATGGGCGATGACGGAATCGACCTCTTCGGGAGTGAGAAATTGCAAAAGGCCCCGGGTTACCAGAATATAGCGAAATTTAGTAACAAGCCCCATCACTGCTGCGGTAATCATGCTGCCGCCGAACAGGGGCCAGTAGAGAATATTCGCGTATCTCACTTTGGCCCGCCGGCAGATTGCTTCAACCCGGAAGCGGTCTGGACCGGCCTCCAGGGGATAACAGCGCCAGAATTTTTGAATCAAAAGGGGACCCAGAATCGCAATGGCCAAAAGAAAAAAAAGAAAATAGCTGATCTCTCCCCACGTGGTGGAAAGCAGTTGCCGGGGCTGCTCAAACGGCAATATATGGATTATATCCAGCAGACCCGACAGGCAGAGCCAGGGCAGCAGAATCGGGACGGAAAAGGATAGGTTGGACCGGATATATTCCCGGCGGGACAGATCAGATCTGTAGATCCGCTGGTATACGGGATAGGCCCAGAACCAGACTATAACCAGGTACAGGCTGAAAAGGCATAAAAAAATAAGGGCCTGAAGGGTTGGCAAGCGACTGAAAAGCGGCACCCGGCCGGCAATTACCGAAAGGTTAAGTCCATATATATCAACGGCAAATAACGCAATGGCCATGATCGACAGCCGGGTGACGGTTGCCGTAAAACGCTGGTCTGTTCGTGCCAATTCGATATCACGGATTTTCCCGGTGATCCGGTAGAAAGAGAACCATGTAACACCTGCAAATCCCGCCAGAAGGGCAAAGCCCGTAAACAGGCTGAAAAAAACGTTGACCCCGGTTTCAACCATGGGCTGCCATGTGGAATAGATGAGCAGAACAACGATAAAATAGATAAAATTGCCGAACATTTTTTTCCTCGATACTCAAATCAAGATAAACTCAAAATAGAAAATATTTCACGCAAAGGCGCTAAGGCGCTAAGTTTAAACTACAAATATAACTTAAATAACAGAAGGTTATGGGCTTTCTGCGCATAGCACTTTAAAATATTTGTCAGTTCAAGGAGGATACTGCAATTCAAACGGTTTTGGCAATAATAAACGCGAGGGGATGATAAGAGTCAGTCTCAAGCTCAATTAAATTTGTGCATAGCCAGGATAAACCGGAACAGAAAGGATTTTACGCAAAAGTATCTTATTGTTTTTCTTTGCGGGCTTTGCGTGAGTAAAAAAAAATCATCTTACGATGACAGCTATTTAAATTTGACAGGTACTTAAGCATGAGGTATACTGAATGATAATTAATGGTATACTGTACGCGAGGGGTGATAATAGTGTCTAAAGTAACAGCTAAATATCAATTTACCATACCTTTAAAAGTTAGAAAAGAGTTGGGTATCGTTCCCGGGACTGAAGTCGATATTAAAAAAAAAGGGGAAAAATATTTTCTCGTTGTCAACCCAATTGAAACGATTAAAATTAAATGGCGGGGAATGCTCAAGGGGGGACTGACAACAATGGAATATATGGATGAAATCAGAGGTAAAATAAATTGAGAGTCTGTGTAGATACGACCATTCTGCTTGATATTTTAAAAGATGAATTCAGAAATTTTCAAGACAAGCTGTATACGGCTCTTTCAAGAAAAGAGGAACTCGTTGCCCCTGTGATGGTGTATGCGGAACTTATGCCCCAATTTAAAGGAAATACCAGGCAGCTGGATGAATTTTTAGAAGAACATAAAATTGTCATTGAATCGATTGGGGTTGATTCAACCATTGCTGCAACCAGAGCATGGATGAAATATTTGAAACGAAAGAAAAGAGTGAAATGCCCCCAGTGCGGGTGTCGCTTAAATCTCAAAGAGCATTTTTTGTCGGATTTTTATATTGGTGGTTTTGCCTCGGTTTCGTGCAGCGCTATTCTTACCAGAGACAGAGGTATATATGTAAAGTATTTCTCAACTTTGATCGGGTATGAAGATTGCCTTAGGCTCTCGGAAAGAATTACCTAAACTGAGATTGCGCTGGATTTTGGGTCGGATACCTGGCGTGGTGATGGTTTCATACTATTGTATGGGGCCATTGACACAACGCAGTAGCCGGGCCAAAAGACAAGCAAGATTGTGTAATTTATTGGTTATGAAGGGTGTCGATCTTCTCAATCATATATGTGCTGTAAAAAGAGCTCATAACTGAATAACATACTAATAAAATTATATTTTATTAGTTGATTTTTTGTATTTGCTTTGATATACGAAAGATCAATATTTTGTGAAAATTTGCGGCAAAAAATATCTCAGCCGCAGATCTACACAGATAAACGCAGATAGGGTTAAATACAAAAAAGCATAGAGGTGTTCTTAGTTTTTCAAAAAAAGATCAGTGTTAATCCGTGAAAATCCGCCTGCCCTGTTAAATTCACGACAGTGAGGAGCGCAGCGTATTTAACCGGGGTGGCAAAAATATTTCAGCCGCAAATTCATGTGGAAAAATAAGTCAAACTAATCAAGGATGCCCCCCATTACAACTTAGGTTTGGAAGGCGGAAATTTGATTGATATTGGATATGTCAGGAAGCAGTTCATAGATGGTGAATATGCCATTAGCGATCATGCAATTATTGAGGCTCGGAAGGACGGAATTGTTCCCGGTACAGTTGAGAAATTGGAGTGGGTAGCTATTAATGGCAAAGTCATTGAGGAATACGTTGATCGAAAAAGGATATTGATATACGCTGAGTTAGTAGAAGAAAAGTTGCCGGTTCATATCGTTGTTGATTGCTCTTTTTGGGAAGAACCGGTCATTGTTACTTCGTATGTACCGGACCATAAATATTGGATCAAGTATAAAATCAGGAAAAAATAATGAGGTAAAATTATGGCTTTGATCAAGAAAAGAAAGTGCCCTGAGTGCGGCGGAGAAATGGAGGCCAAATTGATCAACCTGCACTACAGAAAAGAGCGTGCTGATCTGGAAGTTGAGGTGATAGGGATTCCCGCCAATGTTTGCACAAGATGCTTTTACAGAATTATCCCTGGAAAGGTAGCCAAATATATTGACTCTTTGGTTGACCCAATTTTTGAATCAGAAGAAAGATATACAGAAAAGATTTTGCCTTCTCCCCACGTTGGAATTCAATTCCCATTTTTAGATAGGGATGCCTACGCGGAGTTGTGAGCACATGCAAAGAAAAAGGATGACCGGGCAAACAATATAGAGCTAAATACAAAAAAGCACAGCGGTGTTCATAGCTATTTATATGAAACAACAGCAATTATTACCATGAAGGAACTGAAGATACTGAAGAAAAGACTTCATAAACTTCAAGCTCATGGCGATTTTTTGTTGTGCCCGTCAGGTCATTATGCCCGTTATAAAAAGTATTCGTGTTAATCCGTGTAGGTCCGCCTGCCCTGTTAAATTCACGATAGTGAGGAGCGTAACGTATTTAACCGGGGTGGCAAAAAAAATAAGCCGCAGATACACGCAGGTGAACATCGGTAGGGGGAAATAATGAAATTTCCATATGGCATATCTGATTTTAAAACCGTTGCTACTGAGGGATATTTTTATTGCGATAGAACCGACAAGATCAGTTTGCTTGAAAACACCAGATCTCAACTATTTATCCGGCCCCGGCGCTTTGGAAAGAGTCTTATGCTTTCAATGTTGGAAAATTATTATGATGTGGCAAAAAGGGATGATTTCGAGTCAATTTTCGGCAATTTAAAAATCGGTAAGAATCCAACATCATTACGAAATTCATATTTTATCTTGAAATTCGATTTTTCCTGCGTTGATCCCACCGGAAATGCTGAAGATGTGAAAAATGCCCTGTTTGATCATATAAACGACTGCATAAAAGAATTTATTCTCTATTACAGAGATTATAATCTTCCTGATATTGAAGTAAATAAAAAAAATGCCATAAGTTCTGTTAAATCCCTGGTAAGTTCCGTCCGTATGACTCCATACCCGGTTTATCTTCTCATAGATGAGTATGATAATTTTGCCAATACAGTAATGATGGGGGTACAGAGCGATGAGACAAGATATAAAGCGCTTGTGCATGATGAAGGTCCTATAAGAACTTTTTTTAAGGCTGTAAAATCCTCCACATCCGGTTCCATGTTTGACCGTGTTTTCATAACAGGGGTATCTCCTGTTGTTATGAGCGATATTACAAGCGGATATAATATTGCAAAAAATATATATTTTGAGCCTGAGTTTAATGATCTGTGCGGGTTCAAGCAGAATGAAATTGAGGATGTAATTAAAGAGATTGTTGATAAATGTGGTTTTGAAAAGGAAAAAATCCGGGAAGCTGTAAATTTGATGCAGACCTATTATGATGGATATTCTTTTTCCCATGCAGTTGATAAATATATCTATAATCCAACTCTTTGTTTATATTTTTTTGAACAGTTTGAAAAATCATGCAAATATCCAAGGAAGATGTTGGATTCAAACCTTGCCGTGGATGAGTCAAAGCTTGAGTATATAGCTCAGATTCCCAGGGGAAGAGACCTTTTAATGAATCTGATGCAGAGAGATCATGGGGTTGTTGTCTCTGATATTGAGGACCGTTTTGGTATCAGGGAAATGCTGTCGGATAAATCCCGGGATCATTTATTTCTGGTATCATTTCTCTATTATTTTGGAGTGTTAACCATTGGAGGAGATACGGAAGATTTAAAAATAATATTAAAAGTTCCCAACCTTGTTGTGAAAAGCCTTTATGCGGAGCGTATTCAAAAGATGCTGCTGCCTGAACCCGGTGACAGGGATGATGGTAAACTCGCTGCGGGACAGGTGTATGAAAAAGGAAATATGGCTCCCTTGTGCAGGTTCATGGAGGACAGATATTTCAAGGTTTTTCATAACAGAGACTATAGATGGGCAAACGAGTTAACTGTAAAGACCGCGTTTTTAACGCTCCTTTACAATGACATTATCTATATCATGGATTCCGAAACTGAAATTGATCGCAGGTATGCAGACCTTACCATGATCATCAGGCCGGATAAAAGATATGGCAAAGTATTTGATGTTTTGATTGAGTTTAAGTTTGTAAGGCTTAAAGATGCCGGAATAAACGCTGATAAGGCACAGAAACTGTCTGAAGATGAACTGATGCTGATTCCCGAAATTGCAAAACAGTTAACAGATGGTGAAAAGCAGGTGCATGAGTACGGGAAAAAGCTTGAACAAAGGTATGGAAATCTAAGGCTGCAAAAATTTGTAGTTGTGACTCTGGGGTTTGAAAGGGTATGTTTTAAAAAGCTGGCGGTGTAAGTTTTTAGATGCTGTTTATAATCCGTGTAATCTGCGTAATCTGCGGATATTTTGCGGTTCGACAAAAAGTGACAAATTTTGGCAAATAAAAACAAAAATTGTAAAACAGAAGCGTTTTTAAGGAATGAATTTTAGCTACAAGCTTTGATTCTAAACTATAGCTATTTGAAAATATAGAGAATATGGAAAAATATTGCAACTTGGCATCCATGTTGCATTAACTGCTATTCAACTAAACAGAATGAATTCCAAAAATTTCAAAGGGGGTGAAAAAAGGGGGAGGGGGCAAAAGGAATTATTCGAAAGATCCAATCAAAATTTTAAAATTTAAATCACTAAAACAATAAAAGGAGAACTCGCCATGTTGCAGAAATTAAGAAACAAAAAAGGTTTTACCCTGATCGAACTTATGATCGTCGTTGCCATCATCGGTATCCTGGCTGCCATCGCCATTCCCAACTTCCTCAACTATCAGTGCAAGGCCAAACAGGCTGAGGCTAAGCAGTCTCTTGGGACGATTGCGAAGAGTGAAGTAGCGTACTTTGCCGAATTTGATACGTATTCAAACGACTTGGGCGATATCGGATTTGCGACAGTAGGTAATACTCGCTATACCTACTCCGTCACTGGTGCAAATGGTACTCTGTTTGATGCGAATGCAACTGCCACAATTAACGGTAACGCTGATCTCTGGACAATTAACGAAAATCTTTCTCTTGTTAACAGCACTAATGCTTGCCAGTAATCCATTTGAACTTTTAATTAAAAGGAACCCCTGCATCATACCTGAGCAGGGGTTCTTTTTTTAGATTTAATAATATAATCCTAAAATCGAGCAAAGCAAAGAACTACCAGCCATCACCATATTATTTTTCTGATTGACTTACCTGTATATTCTTCAGTAATATCCTCCCAATTCTTCAATTTATACAAACGGCATAATCCATAATTGGCTATTCAAAAATAACGATTCGTTCTGACTTAAAAATAACTGAATTGTGTTCAGGTTTAATGAAAAAAAGAACGCTTTTATTCTGATTCCTTATGAAAAAAAACTGGTTTGCAATTTTATTTCTTATACTAATTATTCCTTCAACTATTTATCTGCAGAAGGATTATACTGAAAAACGCTATGGCAGTTATAAGGCTGTTCCCGGATGTCCATGGTGTGAAGAGAACAATAGCGAAGATGTTGTTTATCTGCCTTTAAATGCAACTATAATGCGCCTTTTTTCACCTGCGGATTCTCTTTTTCTGGCTGATATTTTGTGGATGAGGACGTCGTATTATTTTGGACAACACCTCCTCACCGACCGAGATTATCCTTATCTTTTACACATGCTGGATTTGATTACCGATTTGTCACCCGACTGGATCCAGCCTTATTTTTTTGGCGCTGTTATTTTGCCCTCCGAGACGGAAAGTGTTGAAGATGGATTGTATATTATTGATAAGGGGCTTTTATTTCATCCGGACAACTGGCGGCTATGGTTTTTTAAGGGATTTTATCTGTGGCAGGTTAAAAATGATTTCCTGGGAGCCTCCGAGGCATTAAACAAAGCTTCCCAGCTTGAGAACGCACCGGCTTATCTGATAAATCTTGCAGCTTCATTTGCAACCAAGTCCGGTAATCGAGCTCTTAGCGTCAGGTTTTTAAAGGAGGCTTTAAATAATGTGCGGGATGCAACGCAGCGTAAAATGATTTTGAAAAAAATGAAAGAGGTACTGGAAAGTGACATCCAAAGAACTCCTGTGGGATAAGGTTTCGTTTTCGGTACGGCACGGTTTCTGGATGAAATCGAAACGAATTCTCGACAATATTACCATAGAAGTCGAAAAAGGGACCGTTTTGGGGCTGGTAGGCCCTAATGGTGCAGGAAAGACAACGACCATCAAGCTGGGGGCTGGACTGATAATGCCTGAATCCGGCAAAGTGCTGATCCAGAAGAAATCGGCGGTTTTTTCAACTTCCAGAAGAAATTTGGGTCTTCTCACGGAAGCACAATACTTTTATCCGCATCTTCGGTTAAAAGAGTGGCTTAAGATGATGGCCGGGCTTTCAGGCATGACAGGGACGGATATCAGAAAAAGAATGGATGATGTTTTGGAATTGGTGGAATTGAGCAGTCATGGCGATCAAATAATGCGGACTCTTTCGAAAGGTCAGCTCCAAAGATCCGGTCTGGCCCAGGCCCTTTTGCATGAACCTGAAATTTTGATACTTGATGAACCCATGAGCGGTCTTGATCCATACTGGCGATATAAGGTATTAAATATTTTGCTGGAGTATAAAAAAAAGGGTGGGACGATTGCCTTTAGCTCACATATCATCAGTGATGTTGAAACCCTTTCAGACCAGGTGGCCTTGCTTCAAAATGGACAGATTGTGTGGAATGGTCGTTTAAAGGAATTGAACCGGAAAGTGGAAGGGTATAAAATAACGTGTTATACCAATGCGCTGGAAACACTTGAAAAGATCGCTCGGGAAAATAAAATTGAAAAACAGCCGGACGGAGGATGGCTTTTCTCAATAGATCCTGATAAAAGGGCTGATTTTTTGGCTCTGGTCGCATCTAACGATGAAATCAAAGTTGAATCCCTATTGCCGATTCAGGAAGAACTGGCATCGGTTCTGTTCAGAACTACTGTTTCACCATGAAGCGTATAAAACAAAAAAAAAGTTTCACCATGAAGTTACTGAAGAACATGAAGAAAAAAAATGTTGGTTTTTCAATGTAAACCTTCATGCCCTTCAGTAACTTCATGGTAAAAATAAAAGCTTTAGGGAGGGATCAGGGCAAGTCCCTATCATCAAAAAAAAGCAATACCGGGCAAGTTACCGGGCAAGTTACCGAAGAGATAAAAAAACTGGTGAAAGTCTGTAGTAGCGAATTGAGCAGAAGTGAGTTGCAATTGAAATTGAAATTAAGACACCGAGACAATTTTACTATGTCTAAACCTTCATGTCCTTCAGTAACTTCATGGTAAAAACAAAAGCTTTATGGTAAAAAAA
>CAYQNS010000057.1:0-21421 GCA_964418755.1 uncultured Desulfobacteraceae bacterium | reverse complement strand
CGAAAAATTAAAAAAATATCACTGGCCCGGAAATGTCAGAGAACTTCAAAATATATTGAAACGAATACTGGTGTTGGGTAATTGTGATGAAGTTATTGATGAACTCAAATATGACGGTGAAAAAATCTATGATTCCGATTTCGAAAAACCAACTGCCCATCCCTCCCTGTTGACGGAAGATCTGCTTACCCTGGAACTTGACAACCCGCAAAAAGTTGAATCATTCTCCCTCAAAAAAATCAAGAAAAAAGCCTTGGATAAAATTGAAAAAGAAGTCATTTCCAACATCCTGAATAAAACCGCCTGGAACCGAAGCAAGGCTACCAAGATTTTAAAAATAAGCTACAAAACACTGCTGTCAAAAATTAAAGAGCTGGAAATCGAACCCCTGTCTTCTCACAATAATGAATCGGGGGTCGGCAAAAATTAGAGCATGCCGGGCTTGAGTATTCGAAAAGATGTGTATAAAAAGTATGTAAACAGCTATACTTTTTATAACCTAATTTACATATATATAATATATGTTCGAACCTTTTTTTCATACTTTTTAATTGAAACATATTAATTATTTTAAACCCAATGTGATATATTCATTATTGTTTAACTTGCAACCATTTAACATTGTTAAAATTTTTCATAAAATAGAGACTGCTCAGTTATTTAAACCACATTGAGATTCCAGAGGCATAATTTTTGCATCTCACGCTATTGGATATAAATATTCCGGCATCCTTTATTACAACTCAAAAGTAGTCTACACTTTGTTGATTTTACATCTTGGCAGTGAAATTTTTTTTCGTTTTTTAATTACAAATAACAGCGAGCATATCTCAATTATACCTTTTCGTTATGAATGAATATATTGAAAAATTGAAATTAAAGGATAATGGCGGGAGAAGAACGGGTAACGATCGCAGGCAGTTTTCCTACACCATGTATATTCCCGAACGAAGAAATGCTGCTGATCGACGTTCCGGCGGAGACCGCCGTAAAAATCCCAGAACCTATTCCCGTTTTGCAGATTTCTTATAATTTATTACCCGTCAATCAAAAGACTCCTGCGACAAAATTCTACTGCCGCATCACGGATATCTTTCACATTTTTATGATACAGATTCTGCTGCCGGATCAACCCGACGATAAGCGCCAGTAGCAACTCCACGGTCCATTCAACAGGAACATCCTTGAATTCTCCGGCGGCAATACCTTTTTTAAGACAACCACCCAGAATCTGGGTCAGCCATTCCCGCTGTTTTGCAAGATTTTTTTTACAAATATTGTCCGGATCACTAAATTTAGCCGGGCATCCGCTCATAATTAGATATACTTCACGTGGAAATTTCTGAACCATGTCCATATGAAATTGGATCAACCGCTCAATTTTTTCGAATTCCGTGTCCGATGCCCGGTCAACATCGTCCAGACGATTAAAATACTGATTAAAAATTAATTTTAATACATGACTGAAAAGATCATGTTTACCATCGAAATGGTAATAAATCAAAGGCTCGGTAACTCCTGCGGCCTTTGAAAGCTGGATCGTCGAAGTGCCTTCGAAACTCTGGTCTGCAAACAGACGAATAGCGGCATCAATCAGGTTTTGTTTCTTATTCATAACCGTTCACCTTCCTTTATTTTTCACATCACGGAAAAATTTGGTAGTAATTATCCCTTTCACCCGCGCAAAACAATTTTAGTGACTAAATTTTGAAGTTCGTATTTTTTATGTCAAAAAATAACTCCCAACAACACCGGCTTATCCGGATTAACGCCTTGACGGCCGCATGGCATACCGCTGATGAGCCGAAAGCACGGTTTTTCGCAAACGAATGGATTTGGGGGTGATCTCTACGAGTTCATCATCACGGATAAAATTGATGGCCCGCTCCAGGCTCATGGGCTTAATCGGCGATAGAACAACGGCTTCGTCCTTACCCGAGGCTCGCATATTGGACAGCTTTTTTTCCTTGCATGGATTGACGTTGATATCATTGTCCTTGCTGTGTTCACCGATAATTATACCTTCGTACACAGGATCTCCCGGCACTTTAAAAATACGCCCCCGGGGCTCAAGATTAAATAAAGCATAGGCCACGGCTCGACCCGATCTGTCCGATACAAGTGAACCGGTAAATCTGGCAGGAAAATCCCCCCGGTATTCCTCATATCCCGTAAGATAGGAATTCATGACCCCGGTCCCGCGGGTATCGGTCAGAAACTCATCCCGATAACCGATAAGAGAGCGAGACGGAACGGAGAATTCAATACGGGCTCTGCTCTTACCATTATTTATCAGATTGGTCATACGCCCCTTCCGGACGGCCAGCTTTTCGGTGACAACACCCAGAAAATTTTCAGCACATTCCACAAACAGATGCTCCATGGGCTCAAGCTTTTTACCATCCTTATATTTAAGGATAACCTCCGGTCGTCCCACACACAGTTCAAACCCTTCTCTGCGCATGGTTTCCAGGAGAATGGCCAATTGGAACTCTCCCCTTCCCTTAACCATAAATCCCTCGCCATTCCCGGCCGGTTCCACCTGAATCGCCACATTGATCAGGGCTTCTTTTTCAAGACGTTCCCGAATCCTGGCGGACTGAACATATTTACCTTCCCGACCGCTGAAAGGTGAATCATTAATCGTAAATCTCATGGCCACCGTGGGTTCGTCAACCGTAATTCGCTTTAAGGCTTTGGGCGCATTCCGGGTGCAGATGGTGTCCCCGATCTTTACATCATCAATGCCGGCCAGCACAGCAATATCACCGGCTTCCGCAGTTTCAGACGCCTTGAGCTGCAGGCCCTCGTAAATTTGCAGCTGGGAAATCTTAAGAGGCAAATAACCATTTTCAGCGATCCTGATCAGAGAATCCCTGGATTTTACCCGGCCGTTAAAAATCCGGCCGATGGCAAGTCTGCCCAGGTAATCCGAATAGCCAAGATCAGACACAAGCATCTGAAAAGGAGCATCCGGGTTGCAGACCGGGGCCGGAACCTGTTCTATAATCAAATCAAACAGAACATGCAAGTTTTCACCTTTTTCCTGCACTGTCCGTTGTGCAATTCCGTCCCGCCCAATGGCATAAAGCAGCGGAAATTCAAGCTGCTCGTCATTGGCATCGAGGTCAATGAGCAGATCGTAGACTTCATCCAGTACAGCATCCGTACGGGCATCCTTGCGGTCGATTTTATTGATCACTACAATAATTTTAAGACCTGCATCGAGCGCCTTTTTTAAAACAAAGCGGGTCTGGGGCAACGGCCCCTCGGAAGCATCCACCAGCAGCAGGGCACCGTCGGCCATTGATAGCGCCCTTTCAACCTCTCCTCCGAAATCAGCATGCCCGGGCGTGTCGATAATATTGATCTTTACATCCTTCCAGATTACCGAACAGTTTTTAGCCGCAATGGTGATGCCTCTTTCCCTTTCCAGCTCCATGCTGTCCATAATCCGTTCATCCACATTCTGCCCGGGCCTGAACAGGCCGCACTGGCTGAACATGGCGTCCACCAGCGTGGTCTTACCATGATCAACATGCGCAATAATCGCTATATTTCTGATATTTTTATTTTTGTTCATCTCACCCATTTTTTTAAGTATTCCTTTTCCTATCATAAAATCCGACCTCAAAAGGGCCGCTATTGAGTTAAATCCGTTTAATTCAGGTTGCTTCCGTATTCGTGCCCGCACACGAGCACAGTTACGGCATAGCCAATGAAACTCCGGCCGTGTCCTGAAGCAAGATTTTCACTGTTAAAATAAACATAAGGAACTATACCATGAAATAAGCTATTGCAACAAATTTAAAAAATATGCTATTTTTCATATTTTAAGTGATGAACTTTGTTTAAAAGGTTCAATTTTGCTCAGGGTCCAGAAAGACGAGAATTGGGTTGGTCCTCGATTTTGAGCGCTGAATCCCCCAGACAATCCAAGGAAAATTTATGCCAAAACGCAATGACATCAACAAAATACTCATTATCGGTTCCGGGCCAATCATTATCGGCCAGGCGTGTGAATTCGACTATTCCGGCACTCAGGCCTGCAAAGCCCTGCGCAGTCTGGGCTATACAATCGTACTGGTCAACTCTAACCCGGCCACCATCATGACCGATCCCGGTACGGCTGATATTACCTATATCGAGCCGTTGAACCGTAAGGTTTTAACCCAGATTATCGCCAGAGAACAACCAGATGCCCTTTTGCCGAATCTGGGCGGTCAATCCGCTTTAAACCTGTCGTCCGAATTGAACGAGGCCGGCGTTTTGGAAAAATACAACGTCAAGGTAATCGGGGTCAGCATTGACGCTATCAAACGCGGCGAAGATCGCACGGCTTTTAAACAAACCATGGAACAATTGGGCATTGAGATGCCCATGAGCCGGACTGTCAATACTGTTCAAGACGCTGAAAAAGCAACTGAAAAATTGGGTTATCCGGTAGTGATCCGACCGGCCTATACAATGGGCGGTACCGGGGGAGGCCTGGTCTATAACCGTGAAGAGTTGCGCACCATTGCAGCCCGAGGCCTGGCAGCCAGCATGGTGAATCAGGTCCTGGTGGAAG
This sequence comes from uncultured Desulfobacteraceae bacterium, assembly GCA_964418755.1. GTDB lineage: Bacteria > Desulfobacterota > Desulfobacteria > Desulfobacterales > 4572-123 > 4572-123. The sequence continues at coordinate 16,851 of CAYQNS010000057.1, read as the reverse complement.
AATCGGTCCTGGGCTGGGAGGAACTCGAACTGGAAGTTGTCCGTGATGCAAAAAATCAAATGATCACTGTCTGCTTTATTGAAAACGTGGATGCCATGGGGGTTCACACGGGCGACAGTTTCTGCACGGCGCCCATGCTCACCATCGATGAAAAGCTGCAGCAGCGTCTGCAACAATACGCCTATGACATCGTGGAGGCGATTGAAGTGATCGGCGGCACCAACGTTCAATTCGCCCATGACCCCGAAACCGGCCGTGTCGTAGTGATTGAAATCAACCCGCGCACATCCCGTTCCTCGGCCCTGGCATCCAAGGCTACCGGGTTTCCCATCGCTCTGGTTTCTTCCCTTCTGGCGGGAGGCCTTACACTGGATGAGATTCCCTACTGGCGTGACGGAACCCTCGACAAATACACACCCTCGGGCGATTATGTCGTGGTCAAATTCCCCCGCTGGGCCTTTGAAAAATTCGAAGGTGTCGAAGATGTTCTCGGCACCCAGATGCGGTCCGTGGGTGAAGTCATGTCCATCGGCAAAACTTACAAGGAAGCCCTGCAGAAAGCCATTCGAAGTCTGGAAATCAACCGTTATGGTCTGGGTTTTGCCAGGGACTTCAACGAAAAATCATTGGATGAACTCATGAATATGCTGAACCGGCCCAGTAGTGAACGCCAGTTTATCATGTATGAAGCCCTGCGCAAGGGTGCCGACATCCGGAATATCAGCCAAAAAACCCATATAAAAACATGGTGGATCGAGCAGATGAAGCAGCTTGTGGACCTGGAAGAAGAGATTATTTCATACCGGGGCCAAAATCTTCCCGACGATCTGCTGATTCAATCCAAAAAAGACGGTTTTGCAGACAAATATATAGCCAAACTACTGAATCTGCCGGAAAGCCGGATCCGGGAAAAGCGACTCTCTCTGGGCCTTGCCGAAGCATGGGAACCGGTGCCGGTCAGCGGCGTTGAAAACGCGGCTTACTACTATTCAACCTATAACGGACCGGACCGTGTGGCGGTCAGCAGCCGAAAAAAAATTATGGTGCTGGGAGGCGGACCCAACCGCATCGGCCAGGGTATTGAATTTGATTACTGCTGCGTTCACGCGGCATTTGCCATCCGCGATGCCGGCTATGAATCCATCATGGTCAACTGTAACCCGGAAACCGTTTCCACGGATTATGACACATCCGACAAATTATATTTCGAACCTTTGACCGTCGAAGATGTCCTGAGTATTTATGAAAAAGAAAAACCCGAAGGAGTCATCGTCCAGTTCGGGGGTCAGACACCCCTGAATATTGCCGATGAACTGGCCCGGACCGGTGTACGGATCCTGGGTACCAGCCCGGAGACCATCGATCTTGCCGAAGACCGTGACCGTTTCCGCAAGATCATGCGCAAACTGGGTATTCCCAAGCCGCAATCCGGAATGGCATGCGATATTAAGCAGGCATTGTCGATTGCTGATAAAATCGGCTACCCCCTGATGGTCAGACCCTCCTATGTCCTTGGCGGGCGAGCCATGGAGGTCATCCATGACCGGGATATGCTCGAACGCTATATGGCCGCAGCCGTGGATGTCTCTCCGGAACGTCCGATTCTCATCGATAAATTTCTGGATAATGCCATTGAAGCTGAAGCCGATGCCATCTCGGACGGAAAGGCGGTTTTTGTACCCGCCGTAATGGAGCATATTGAACTGGCCGGAATTCATTCCGGTGATTCGGCCTGCGTCATACCGCCGGTGAGTATTCCCCATAAACACATTGAAACCATTACTGAATACTCCAAAGCCATTGCCACGGAGTTCAATGTAGTCGGATTGATGAATATTCAGTACGCCATATACAACAACACCGTTTATATTATCGAGGCCAATCCAAGGGCATCGCGTACGGTTCCACTGGTCTCCAAGGTATGTAATATTTCCATGGCCCGTCTCGCAACCCAGCTTATGCTCGGAGAAACAATCGAGGGCATGAATCTCAAACATAGAAAAATCCCTCATTTTGGCGTCAAAGAGGCTGTTTTCCCATTTAACATGTTTCCCGAAGTCGATCCGCTGCTCGGGCCTGAAATGAGGTCAACCGGCGAAGTTCTCGGTCTGGCCGACAGTTTTGGACGCGCATTTTTCAAATCTCAGGAGGCAATCCAGCTTCCGCTGCCTCTCGAAGGCAGCGTACTGTTTACCATTGCAAACCGCGACAAATATCCGGCCCTTGAGCCCGTCAGACTTTTCAGAAAAATGGGTTTTAAAATCGTTGCCACCAAAGGGACCCATGAATTTCTGGATGACCAGGGGGTTGAATGCGAACTGGTTAAAAAACTGGGCTACGGCCGTCCCAATCTGATTGATGCCATCAAAAACGGAAAAATCCAGCTGGTCATCAACACACCCGGCGGCCGGCAAAGCCGGCACGACAGTTCCTATATTCGCAAATCCGCCATTAAATACAATGTCCTTAATATTACCACCACCGCTGCGGCAATTGCCGCAGCCAAGGGAATTGCAACACGCAAAAATGGAACAAGCAGGGTAAAATCCCTGCAGGAATACCACGCTGATTTAGCAGATTAACGATTCAATTCGCACTATTCATTTTCAAAGGTTCATCCAGATGCAAGGACGTCTTTATTACAGATTCCAGGGCAGATATTTTTTTGCTACAGCAGATTTCATTTTAAATAAATTTTTCAAAGTGGCTGTTTTTTTCCTGTTAATTTGGGTGGATATGGTATGTCCGGTGCTTTCAACGGCACTGCCTGCAGCCGATTTCAGCCATATTGCACCGATGGTCAAAGTCCGCGATGCCGTCGTGGTGGCCGACACCGACGGCAAGATCATTTTTTCCATAAATGCCGACCAAGCGTTGATACCTGCATCGATCCTTAAAATTTTAACTTCCATGGCAGCCTTTCACTACCTTGGAAATGATTTTCGCTTTATTACCGAATTCTATATAGACGACAGTGCAAACCTTACCGTCAAAGGCTATGGTGATCCGCTCCTGATTTCCGAAGCCCTGGCGCATATGGCCGGCAATGTCGCCGAAATTCTGCAACATACCCCTGAGTATAACCGGCACAACAAAACCATCAATCATCTGTTTCTGGATGACACCTACTTTCCATCTTCTATAAAAATCCCCGGCATCAAGGCATCCGTCGAGCCCTATGATTCACCCATCGGCGCGCTTTGTGCCAATTTCAATACCGTACGATTCAAACGCCGGGGCGCCACCTATGTGAGTGCCGAGCCGCAGACGCCGCTTTTACCCATGGTGCTGTCCCGGATCAAAAAATCGAAACTGACCCACGGGAGAATTCTGCTCTCTCAAAACCGGCGGGAAAGCACTTGCTATACCGGCCATCTGCTGGCCTACTTTCTGCGGCAGCAGGGGATCAAAATAAAGGGTCGCATCGAGCCGGACAGTGTAAAGAGAAAAAATAGCAGACTTTTATTCAGATATACGTCGCATTTTTCCCTTTCCCAAATCATATCCAGGTTGCTTGAATACTCGAACAATTTTATCGCCAACCAACTGCTGATAACCATCGGCATCAAGGCCGAATCGGCCCCTGGAACCCTTAACACGGGATCGCGTGCCGTGATGAACTATGCAAAAAACGATTTGGGTATCAAAAGACTGACAATGGTGGAAGGTTCCGGAATATCGCGGAAAAACAGATTATCTGCAATGGATATGATCAGAGTTCTGCAAAAATTTCTGCCGTATCGGCACTTGATGCGACGCAGGGGCAATATCATATACAAAACCGGCACGCTGACAGGTATCAGCACCAGGGCCGGTTATTATGAGAGTAAAAACGGCCACGTGTACCTGTTTGCCGTGATGTTAAATACTCCTCCGGCACGGTCGGCCGGGGATATTGCCAATGCCATCAGGAAGTCTATTGCGGATTGGGATCTTCGCCCCAGGTAATGAAGGCATAGGCGCTGTGGTTGTGAATAGACTCAAAGTTCTCGGCACTGACGGAAAACCAGGTAATATTGTCATCCCGCTTAAGCAAAACCGCGATATCCCGCACGATATCTTCCACAAACTTGGGATTTTCATACCCCTTTTCGGTTACATACTTTTCATCCACACGTTTGAGCACGGAATACACATCACATGAAGCACATTGCTCAACAAGTTCGATCATGTCCTCCATCCATATGAATTTTTTAAATCTTGTGCTGAGCCTGACTTCTCCGCGCTGATTATGGGCCCCGGCATCGCTGATTTCCTTTGAACAGGGACACACCGAAGTTATGGGTACAATGACTTCCGATACGATATCGGTTTTGATCGTGGAATTACTCGATCCGATAATTCTGCAGGTGTAATCCATAAAACCGGGGATATGGCTGACAGGTGCTTTTTTTTCCATAAAATAAGGAAATGTGACTTCGATATGAGCGGATGCAGCATTTAAATGCTTTTTCATCTTTTCCAGAATCACTGAAAATTTTTCCAGTGAAATTTCCGGCCGAAGCAGATGCAATAACTCTACAAAACGGCTCATATGGGTGCCCTTGTCTTTATGAGGCAGATTCACATACATATTGACCGAGGCGATGGTGTCCTGTCTCCCCTGCCTGCGGTCACGCACCGTAATGGGGTATCTTAAGTTTTTGATACCGACATTATCAATGGGCATATTACGATAATCGCGTTGTTTCTGGATATCTTTCATGATAAAAATAGATGGGGTCGTCTAAAGGTTCCGATTTTAAATAATTTTGTCAATATAATACCTTTTAAAGAAAAGCGGCAAACAATGCCACTTGCCTTATTATTTTAGCAAATACTCGGCATTGACATGGCTCATGGAGCGGAAAATATTCCCCTTAATTTTACGATTGCTGCGATAGAGTTGATGCAAAAGGGTTTTTATCTCCTGCCTTTTTGAATTTCCCGCACTGGGGCACGAATTTACAAACTCGGGAAACTCCTGCTCCCGGGCAAAGCGTCGAATAACATCTTCATCCGCAAAGGCCAGGGGCCGGATAACCGTATATTTGTTTTGAAAAAAAGGCTGTGACGGCTGCATGGTGCTGATCTCCCCGGCATAACACATGTTCAAAAACAGCGTTTCGATAATGTCGTCACGGTTATGCCCGAGAGCGAGTTTTCGGCAATTCAGCTCCGCTGCTACTTCAAACAATCTTTTACGACGTAACCGGGAGCATAAAAAGCAGGGATTTTCTCTATTTTCAGGGCCGTGCGCGACAATCCCGCAATTGGTATACTCAAGTCGCAGGGAAAGCCCCAGTCTCTCACAGTATCTTTGCAAAGGCTTGCCAAAACCACCCTCAAATCCGGGATCGATGAAAACCGGGAACAACTCATACCGAATCGGGATCCGGGCCTGGCGTTCCTGTAACATCCACGCCAGTGTAAGGCTGTCTTTACCGCCGGACACGCCCACCACAATCCGATCACCGTCGCGAATCATGTCATATTTGTGCAGCGCTTTGCCCATGGCCCTGTTAAGAGCCTTGTATATATGGCCCTGCGACGTCAAATTTCAGCACTCTTTTGGCCGGCCAAGTTAAAAACGCCTTTAATCCTCTTCCGATTCCCGGCAGTCAACGATCTTGCCTGCGGCGATTTCTCTAAGTGAAACAACAATATCTTCGTTCTTGGGTGAACTTACAAGATATTCCGACCCTTCCCGGATCTGCCGCACACGTTTAGCAGCCATGTGAACCAGCTTGAACCGATTGGGCACTCTTTTTAAACAATCGTCAATTGTAATCCTTGCCACTTTCCACCTCTCAATATTGGATAAACTCGTAAAAAATCCGATTTAAATTTTATAATCCGTCCTAAGATAAGCAATTAGCTCTTAGCAATTAGCTCTTAGCTCCTATATTTTAGGAGTTTACCAGTAATGCGATTTTCACCCACTGGGTGAAATGATGACCTTTGACAATATATTGAAATTATTGTGCTAATTGCTAAAAGCTAACTGCTGATCGCTCAATTTAGGTCCGTATAACATTTCAATAATTCAGCGATCATATCACAATTAAACAATTTCCACCAGTTCATAAATCCGTTTGCCTCCCGGAGCCGCAAGTATAATCTCGTCACCCGGTTTTTTCCCGAGCATGGCCTGTCCAAGGGGTGACGACACTGAGATACGCCCTTGGCTTATATCTGATTCATCAGGACCGACGAGCTGGTATTCAACGCTTTCTCCGGTATCAACATTTTCCAGCAAAACTCTTGTTCCGAAAACGGCCCTGTCTTTGGGCAATTTTTGGGGATCAATGATATCGGCGCTGGCCAGCTTGAATTCCAAATCGCAGATGCGTGCCTCTATAAACCCCTGCCGGTCCTTGGCAGCTTCAAATTCCGCATTTTCTGAAAGATCGCCATGGGCCCGGGCTTCTTCAATCGCCTTGATATTTGCGGGCCTTTCAACGCTCTTTAAATTTTTCAGTTCTTTTGCAAGGATTTCATATCCCGTTTTTGTTATGGGTACCCGCTCCAAAATAATTCTCCTGCTGACAAGTCCGTCAAATTATAAATATTTTTTTGCCAATAGTTCCGCGATCTGGACGGCGTTGGTTGCAGCACCCTTGCGGATATTGTCCGCGACAACCCATATATTAATGCCGTTTTCCACAGACTCATCATCCCGAATACGGCCTACAAGGGTTAAATCCTGTCCGGCGGCATCAATGGCCAGCGGGTAAACATTGTTTTTAGGGTCATCAACAAGTCCTATGCCCGGCTGGTTTTCAAGCAGCTTTTTTACCTCAACAGCGGCAATGGGTTTATGTGTTTCGATATTGACGGACTCGGAATGCCCGTAAAAAACAGGCACCCTGACCGTTGTGGCCGTTATCCCGATAGTGTCGTCTTCCAGAATCTTTCTGGTTTCGTTTACCATTTTCATCTCTTCTTTGGTATACCCGTTGTCCAGAAAAGAATCGATATGCGGCAAACAGTTAAATGCAATCCGATGTGGATACACCTTATTCTTGCAATCCGTAAAATTCAACATGGCCCGGGTCTGGTCGGAAAGCTCATCAACGGCTTTTTTGCCGGTTCCGGAAACCGCCTGATAGGTGGAAACCACGATCCGTTTGATTTTGTATTCATTGTGAAGCGGATGTAAGGCTATCACCATCTGAATGGTCGAACAGTTTGGATTGGCAATGATACCTTTTTTTGTATACCCGGCCACTGCATGGGGATTCACTTCCGGAACCACCAGTGGAACATCCGCATCCATCCGCCAGGCACTGGAGTTATCCACAACCACACAGCCGTCTTTGGCCGCATAGGGGGCAAACTTTTCGCTGGTGCCGCCTCCCGCGGAAAAAAGCGCAATATCCATTCCTTTAAAGGAATCCTTCGTTAACTCTTCAACTTCAACCGGATTCCCCTTAAAACGCAATTGTTTCCCTGCACTGCGACTGGATGCAAGAAGTTTGACTGATTTAACCGGGAAATTCCTCTCTTCCAGACAGGTCAACATCTGATTTCCCACAGCTCCGGTCGCTCCGGTCACTGCAATATTTAATTTTTTATTACCCACCTTCATCTCCGCTTATACTGTACCTGTTTTTCGGTAATTGTTCATAAACTCTACTCAAAAGGGATGGGTATTAAGCCAAGCCCCTTTTTAGACATAAAAAACACGAAATTATGAACCGGACGACTAAAAAGCACAGGGCCGAAAATAATACACTGCATACGGCAGTAAATTATAACAGCCCAAATTAAAACTGCCGGCCCTGATAAAGAACCAACAATTAAAAATTACTGTAAAAATGAAATCAAAAACACTACCTGCGATTTTCCATCTCAGGGGCTTCACTCGGCTGGACGGAATCCTTTCTTTTAAAATGCCGGATCGCATTGAAGGGACCGGAAACAACATAGATGGTACCGATCAGGAAAAATGTCACAGACGGCTGGGCCGCTATAAATATCAGCGTTAAAATCGCACCAACCAGAACATTGAAATTCATTTTTCTGAACAATTCAGGTTTCTTGAAACTATTATAACTTATCGAGCTCACCATTAAAAAACTGAGCGCATAGAGGATAATCATAAGAACAAAGGGATGTACTCCTCCGCCCATCCCGATTTTATGGCAAAACAGAACAATAACCGCATTCATACCTGCCCCGGCCGGAATGGGCAGGCCTACAAAATAATCGCTGCTGATGGTTCCCACCTGTGTATTGAATCGCGCCAGGCGAAGAGCTCCGCAGGCCATAAACAGAAACGCGGCCAGCCAGCCGATCCTTCCCAGTGGTTGCAGGGCCCAGAGATACATCATAAGGCCGGGAGCCAGACCAAAAGATATCAGATCGGCCAGGCTGTCATATTCAATCCCGAATTTACTGGTGGTATTGGTGGCTCTGGCGATTTTGCCGTCGAGCGCGTCAAAAATGCCCGCAATGAGAATGGCCACGGCCGCCGGTACGAATTTTCCGTTAATTGACGAAATAATGGCATAAAACCCGCAAAACAGATTTAGAGAAGTAAAAATATTCGGCAGAATATAAATTCCGCGCCTTAATCTCTCATTTTTCAACATCTTTTGTCTTTTCATTTAAAATATCCCAAAATGGAGGTGCCGGCCTTTACCCGTTCACCGACTTTCACATTAAACCTGCTTTCCACAGGCAGATATACATCCAGTCTCGAACCAAAGCAAATCATGCCGAAACGCTGTCCGCGAATGACTGATTCCCCGGCGGTTGTGTTGCAGATAATGCGTCTGGCAATTAATCCGGCGATCTGGACCACGCAATATTTCAAACCATCCTTGGTTTCAATATAAAGCGCATTATGCTCATTTTCCTTGGAAGCCTTATCCAGATTTGCCGAAAAAAATTTTCCGGGATGATAACTTATTTTACCGACCTTCCCGTCATGTGGAATGCGATTGACATGTACATTAAATACCGACATAAAGATACTTATTTTTTTACAGGTTCCCTGGAAATAAGTGTCCTCTTCCACGGTATCGGCATAAACGATTTTTCCATCGGCAGGAGAAATCAACGCATGGGGTTCACCGGGCGTAACACGGTCCGGATCTCTGAAAAAAAAACAGACAAAAAAAGTTATTGCCAGTGCCGTCAATGTAAAAAACTTCATGCCCAGAAGAGCAAAAACAAATGTTGTGAAGGCGCAGGCAAATATCACAGGATATCCGGGCTTTGCAATGGGAAATGCCGTTGGTCGCGGTAAATCGCCCCAGGAATAATTTTTCATTCAACAAGCCTTTTTCGACCTTGCCATGATTGCAAGATTTTTAAATAATGTTTATTATTATTGGTATCTAACAAAATCCGGCAGCCTTGTCAATGCAGTCAACTATAAGCGAACCGAATCCTTTGAATCCCCGGAAAAAATGAAGCATCGATCTGTCTTGAAAAAAGGACGGATCCGGCCGGAGTACTACCGCTTTTTAACTTTCAGCCTGCCGGGCATTGTTTCGTTTCTCAAGATTCAACTCAGCGTCTGATTTTCTCAGATAGGCGGGTACAAACCCGGCGAGGTCCTCAATATCCCCGTTTAGTAATCTTTTCCGGCCGATCAGGGCCACCGTAGAGGCCCGGATAGTATGCTGAAAACAGGAAGCAAAGCGGGCCAATGATCCGAGACGTGCACGGATATGAGATTCATACAGCAATGCACCGCTTCCGATAAACATAACCGGTTCATCAAGAGAGGCAATTGCCTCCTGCAAAGAGCAGACCCGTTCGGATGTACACGGTTTTGCAATTCCATTGTCTTTACAGCGATAACAGCGGCAATACACTTGTTCCCTGCGGGCATCGATCAGTGAACAGATAAGGTGAGTGCAGCAACCCTGCACGGCCAGGGCCTCCAGGCTCGAAACCCCGGCAACCGGTTTATCCAATGCCAGAGCCAGTCCTTTTACCGTGCCCAGCCCGATCCGCAGCCCGGTAAAAGTTCCAGGCCCGCGGGTAACTGCAAATCCGTCCACATCCGCAATATTCACATTCGCCACCCCGATTACCTGATCAATCATCGCCATTAAATGCTTTGAATGCGTATCACCAATATCAATGGTCATTTCGGCCCGCAAATTTTGATCTTCAATCAAAGCCGCGCTGCAGCTCCGGGTGGACGTATCAATTGCAAGTATGTGCATCTATTTTCCGCGGACCTTTGTTTTTTGTGCCCTGACTTTGGGATTGGCTCCAGATTTTATTTTTTCCGGTATTTTTTGCGCCTCGAGCGCAATTGGCAAAACTTCATCCATGTGCCTGACCGGTATAAATTTAATTTTGCGTTTCACGTTGGCGGGAACCTTGACCAGATCTTTTTTATTTTTTTCCGGCAAAATAATGGTTCTGATCCCGGCCCGCAAAGCCCCCAGTGCTTTCTCCTTTAAGCCGCCAATGGGCAGCACCCTGCCTCTCAGGGTAATTTCACCGGTCATGGCGACATATTTATCAACGGCCCGGCCCGTCATGGCCGAAATGAGCGCCGTGGCCATGGCAATACCCGCTGAAGGCCCGTCCTTGGGTATTGCGCCTGCCGGTACATGGATATGCACATCCAAATTCTCAAAAATATTTTCATCAACGTCAAATGATTTTAAATTGGCCCGGGTATAGCTCAGCGCGGCCCTGGCGGATTCCTGCATAACATCCCCGAGCTGGCCGGTTATTATCAACTCTCCCTTTCCGCCGATCAATGAGGCCTCGACATACAGGGCTTCCCCCCCCACCTGGGTCCAGGCAAGACCGGTCGACAGCCCCACCTGGCTCTGCTCCTGATCCATCTCCGGATAATATTTCGGGGGACCGAGATATTTCGGCAGGTTATTTTTGGTAATGAGAAATTTCCCTTTTTCCCCTTCGGCAATTCTACGGGCGATCTTGCGACAGATGGTGCCGATCTCTCTTTCAAGATTTCTCAAACCCGCCTCAGAGGTATATTCGTCGACTACCTGGGACAATGCCCCCTGGCTGATGGAAATATTTCCAACTTTCAAGCCATTGTTTTTAATCTGCCTCGGGAGGAGGTAGGTCTTTGCAATAACGTTTTTCTCCTCCTGGGTGTACCCGGCAAGATGAATAACTTCCATACGATCCAGAAGGGCCGACGGAATCGTATCGATAACATTGGCGGTTAAAACAAACATAACCTTGGACAGATCAAAGGCCAGATTCAGGTAATGGTCGCTGAAAGCCGTATTCTGCTCCGGATCGAGCGCTTCAAGCAGGGCGGAAGAAGGATCTCCGCGAAAATCGGACCCCAGCTTATCTATCTCATCCATCATAAAAACAGGATTATTGGTACCACACTGTTTGAGTCCCTGCAATATTCGCCCCGGCAATGCACCGATATAGGTTCGTCGATGCCCGCGAATCTCGGCCTCATCCCGGATACCCCCCAATGAAATCCTGACGAATTTGCGTTTCATGGCTCGGGCAATCGCCTGGCCCAATGACGTTTTCCCCACCCCGGGAGGTCCCACAAAACAAAGTATCGGTCCCTTCATTTTGGGGTTGAGCTTGCGTACGCTCAAATATTCCAAAACCCGTTCCTTTACTTTATTCAAGGCATAATGGTCGTGGTCAAGTACTTTCTGAGCATTTTTTATATTGATGACATCCTTGGTGAATTTACTCCAGGGTATCTCCACCAGCCAGTCCAGATATGTCCGTACCACCGTTGATTCCGCGGATTCCGGGTGCATCTGCTCCATTCGTTTCAGTTGCTTTAGTGCCTCTTTTTCCGCTTCCTTTGACATTTTGGCGCGTTTAATCTTCTTTCTATAATCCGCAATCTCTTCGGTACTGTCATCCGTATCGCCAAGTTCACGATGAATGGCCCGGACCTGTTCCCTTAAAAAATAATCCTTCTGATTCTTTGATATTTCATCCTTTACATCCGATTGTATCTTGGCCTGCATGGAGGACAATGCAAGTTCACGGGAGAGCAGATCATTGACTTTCTTAAGCCGCTTGATGGGATCGACCAGTTCGAGCAGAACCTGAGATTCCTCCAGTTTCAATCTCAAATTCGATCCGACCAGATCGGCCAGACGTCCGGGTTCGATAATACTGTCCAGAATCGTCTTTACATCGCCGGTCAACTCTCCCCTGAGATTCAAAATCTTTTCCGAATTCTCGCGCACGTTGCGCATCAGGGCTTCAATTTCTATGCTGAGATCCTTGGACGAAGCTTCTTTGATAATCTCAATTTTAACCCGATACAAAGATCGTTTTCGCGTATATCTGACAATCCGGGCCTTGGCAATTCCCTGGACAAGAGCCTTGACCCGTCCATCCGGAAGCTTGAGCATTCTCAGAATGCGACTCACCATGCCGATGCTGTAAATTTCTTCGGATTTGGGGTTTTCCGTTCCCGGATCTTTCTGGGTAACGATAAATAAAAACCGATCCTTGCCAACGGCCTCCTCGACAGCGCGCACTGATTTTTCCCGCCCGACAAAAAGGGGCAAAAGCATGTCGGAAAAAATAACCACATCACGCACCGGCATCATGGGAAGAATTTCCGGTATCTCCGAGAGCACCTCATTTTCTTCTATTATACTAATCAAATCATCCTTATCGGTTTCGGCCATTATAGCTCCTTAATCACGTAATTCTTAATTTTATATTTTTATGTCAAAAAAAAGAGCACTTCGGTTCCTCGGCATAAACTCATCGATACCGCAAATATTCAATCGCCAATCTGGTTCGGGCTTATCTGAAATATATGAACTTTGAGCCGACACACCCGATTAAAGTGCTAATTTATAGATAAACATAAAACATAAATATAATATAACAATATCAATCTTGATTTTTTTATTCACGCTTAATAGATTAAAAGGTTTGATAAGCCAATACGCTACAGGGTATATGAAATTGGAAACTGGAAATTGAATAGCCATCGCAGGGTGGGCTGTGCCCACCAAAAGACAGAATGCCTTTAACCCCTCGGCCCGTACAGTGTACATTTTTTTGTTTGACAAAATGGCTATCCGGTGGTCTTCAACTGATTGGTGGGCAGAGCCCACCCTACGATCTGAACGCCTCAACGGTTGCTTTTTAACATTTGAACATTTTTTAACTTACAAAACAGGTTGCCATGCCATATTTGCTTTATTTTTACACTTTTTTTTTCGGCCTCTGCATCGGAAGTTTTCTGAACGTATGCATCTATCGTCTGCCGCTGGGGAAATCAATTGTCCGACCGCGCTCCATGTGCCCTTCCTGTGGCCGCTCCATCCATGCCCTGGATAATATTCCACTGTTCAGCTATCTTATTTTACGGGGCAAATGCCGGCACTGTCATACCCATATTCCCTGGCGCTACCCAATGGTGGAATTGATTACCGGATTCTTTGCGGTCTGCGTCTTCCTGAAATTCGAACTACAGCCCCAGACCCTGATCTATTTTCTATTCATTGCAGGACTGCTGGTAATCACATTTATCGATATCGACCATAAAATCATACCGGACATTATTTCTCTGCCCGGCATTCCCATCGGTTTTACCGCGGCCTTTATATTACCGGATGTAAGTTATAAAAATTCACTGGCAGGTATCTTGGTCGGCGGAGGCAGCCTCTATGCCATCGCCTGGATCTACACACTGATCACCAAGAGAGAGGGGATGGGGGGGGGGGATATCAAGCTGCTGGCAATGATCGGTGCTTTTATCGGGTGGCAGGGCGTTGTCTTTACAATTTTTACGGCATCTGCGGTGGGCACTGTCGTGGGGCTTACCCAGATGATCATCAGCCACGGTAATATGAAACTGGCCATCCCCTTTGGCCCCTTTCTGTCAATCGGGGCCATCACCTACATTTTTTTCGGCCGGGCCATCATTGCCTGGTATTTTGGGATGTTGTAGTAGCTAAATTTTGAGATTCGTGTTTTTTTGATCAAAAAAAACAAAGCATGAGGTGACCGGTATAATTGAAAAGTGAAGGCTGAATAATGACGGAATACTATCGATTTTAATAAAAAGACAGAGCGGAGCGATACCACAAGTTTTCATTTTTCACTATTCAATTTTCACTTTATCCCGGGGTTTCAAACCTGTATCCTCCCAAAAGCCCTCAGCCGGAGCTCGGTGGCCATATAAACTTCCCCGAAAGAGGTGTCCACGGCTTTTCTTTTTTCAAAAAACTGCAACACCGGTTCGGCAACCCTGTTTTTTCGCATGCGCTCAAGGGCCAACTTCTCAATTATCGAACGCCCCGCGGAAACGGCCTGTTCCAGGTCGCCGAATTCACTCCTGGCAGATGGCGTATACAGTACAAAACGACTCGTAATAAGCGGCCGAACTTCAGCTTTCAGCGTAATATCAACCATGCCGACCACCGCTCCCACCGCAGTTCCTACACTAAAAGATTCCGGCAGATCACATTGACTGTGCAGATGTTCGAAGGCCCTGGGCAGCCAGGCTGCAGCCGGAGCTCCGATACCGATTACGGGATGGGTCAAAGATAATCGATGCCGGAGCCGCGGCCCCGTTTCATCGGCCGGTTCAGTCGAATCAAACCAGCAATCCAACAGCGCAGAGATTGCATCGGCATTCTTGCCCGCCAAATGTTCGGCCGCAGTAAGGCAGATCTTTTTCTTAACTATCCCTGCCAGCATATCCGCCATAACGCCTTTGTCGACCTTCAGACGATTTGCAAAAACCGATAACCCCAGGGCCGCAGCATTGGGATTTCCCATGCGGAATTGTCCGGTGGCCACCAGCAGGTCGGTAGGTGTAAGGGCGGCCCTGATAATTTTGCCGGACGTTTCAAGCCGTTCCAGGTCCCATGACATCAGATTCAGGCTATTTCCGCTCAACAATCGGTATTCATTAACCGGCCCTTTTATAAACGGCACGAACAGCGGGTCACTGCTATTATCCGGCGCACATGCTGCAACATAAAATGTGCATGGATCTGAAAAATAAGGTATCTTCGGGTTCTTTTCTTGGTTGATCCGCTCAAGAATATTGACAATTTCCGGAAACTTTTTCGCAAAAACACATAACGGCTCCACCCGCCGCGGCCCCACCGTCAATCTATCCAGGGTACCGTCCACGGTACTGAAAATACTGTCTCCGCCAAGACCGATGGTACGTACCCGGGCCGCCTTTACATGGGTCTTCCAGGAACCGACAATGGCGCCTTCGGGGTCCACTTCAACCCGACCCCCGGATAAAATCGCCATATCAGTGGTGGTCCCCCCCATATCCACTACAAGGGCATCCTCGCGTCCGGAAAGATGTCTTGCCCCGATAATACCGGCCCCGGGACCGGAAAGAATGGTTTCAACCGGTCTTTTCCGGGCCTGTTCAGCCGAGAGCAGGGTCCCGTCTCCCTTGACAATCATCAGGGGCACGGAGAGCCCGAACTCCTGCATCACATCCAGGGTGGACTGGATCAGGCCATTGATCATGGAGATCAGCCGGGCATTCCACCACACGGTGATCGCCCGCTCCAGGGCGCCCAGTTTGGAGGAAAGCATGTGGCCGCAAATCACCGGCAGTCCGGTCAGATCCTTTACAATCTGCGCCACCTGCAGCTCATGATCCGGATTACGAACCGAAAAAAAACCGGAAACAGCAATGGCATCAAGCCCTTCACAAAAGCCCGGCAGCCGGTCTTGTAATTCATCCAGATTCAGCGTTTCCTTTTCCTGCCCCATACAATCATGACCGCCATGCAGATGCATCATCGGAGACATACCTTTGAGATGTGGATGCTCCGGGTCATATCCAATCAAAATCAGCCCTGCTTGCCCGCCTTTGCCTTCAACAATGGCATTGGTGGCAAAGGTCGTGGCCAGGGAAACAAAATTGACCAAAGAAAATTTTTCTTCCGGCAGCCCGGCCAGGGCCTTGCGAATGCCCTGTATCGGATTCAAAGCGGTGGTAATGGCCTTGTGATAATCCAGCACCGCTCCTTCCGGTAACTGCACAAGCACCGCATCCGTAAAGGTTCCGCCGGCATCCAGGCCGATTCCATACTCCGGCATCTCACCGCTTAGATTTTCATGATCTGTTTTTTTTTGCATATTTTTAACTCACTGATTATAGTTTTTAATTTTGTAACCGTCTTTTTAATCGATGACCTTGTAGATGTTCAAATCGTAGGGTGGGCTGTGCCCACCAATCGGTTGAAATCATTTGAAGGCCGTCGAACAATCATTTGTCTAAAAAAAATGTGCATTTTATGCGGATCGAGAATTTAAAGGCATTCTGTCTTTTAGTGGGCACAGCCCACCCTGCGATAGCTATTGCTAAAAAAAATCCATTTAAGGCCTTGCCGATTTTTATAGTACAGCCATATAAAAGCAAATCCGTCAGGATAAAACCCTATATTCTTCCCCATCATAAAAGTCAAGATCTATGCCTCGCTGCTCCAGATAAACATATTTGCAACTATCCGCCGTCTATGGTAGAAATAATACGAATTTTTTCAAACCCCCTCGACCCCTTGGCATTCGGTTACCTCGAATTTATCTGGGAAACAGACGTTGAAGGGACTTCACACTATGTTGATACCGCTTTTCTATATTCTGAACCTGTTACTCCTTGTTACCGGGCTTTTAGTGCGTCGCCTGGACAGTGGTGAGCGGCGTTTCTCCCTTTCGCTGATCCAATCCCTGGTAGGTTTGCCCCTGCTTGCCGGAGAATATCTCTATCTTGCCCATCACCTGGCGGTACCGGCGATCAAGGTCGTTCTTTTTTCGGAAATCGCCTTTAGCCTTATATGGCTCTTCATGGCCCTGCAGTTGCGCAATGCAACGGCCACAACCGTCGGTGAATCCCGGCTCAATGACTGGCTTGAAATTATTGTCGGAACA
>CAYQNS010000056.1:0-21795 GCA_964418755.1 uncultured Desulfobacteraceae bacterium | reverse complement strand
CTTCCGCCTTATCGATAGTCACCATAACACTGGCTATTATATTTCTGAAAGACAAGATCACAAAACTCCAGGGGCTTGGTATGATCACAGCTATTGCCGGCATAATTGTAACTGCATTATAAAATCCTGCACAAATTATTCTACCGGCCGGTCAAGACTGAATTTTTGCGCATACCTGAGACTTTTTCTGGTTCGGTCTATTCGGATTAGCAGATGATGGCTTTTCTGCGCCATCCTTATTCAGGGGCGTAAGAATAAGATTCATGGGCCCTGTGGCATGCCACCAGGTGCTCGTTCCCTGTGGTTCCCTGGACAGGGCGAAGCTCCGGTTCTTGATGAAAACACAAATCAAAAGCCACGGGACAGCGCGTATGAAACCGGCATCCCTGGGGCGGATGAATCGGAGAAGGCACATCTCCTGATAAAATCTGCCTATCTTTTTTTATTGCCGGGTCCGGCACGGGGATGGCTGAAATAAGGGCACGGGTGTAGGGGTGGAGGGGGCTTTCATAGAGTTTGTCCGCATCGGTGTATTCCACAATTTTCCCCAGATACATGACGGCAATATGATCGGAAATATGTTTTACCACCGCAAGATCATGGGCAATAAACACATAGCTCAGCCCCATTTCCTGCTGCAACTCCAAAAGCAGATTCAAAATCTGGGACTGAATGGAGACATCCAGTGCGGAAACCGGTTCATCACAGATGATCAATTTTGGCTTTAGCGCAATGGCCCTTGCAATGCCGATGCGCTGGCGCTGTCCACCGCTGAATTCATGGGGGAAACGCTCTGCTACATTGCGGGAAAGGCCCACCCGCCCGAGCAGCCGCCCCACCTCGGCTTTGCGTTCTGCGGCACTGCCGATATTATGGATGGCAAAGGGTTCTTCGATGATATCGCCGATCATATGGCGGGAATTTAAAGACTCAAAAGGATCCTGGAAAATCATCTGCATATCCCGCCGCAATCGCCGCATCTGGTGCCGATCCGCCCGGGAAAGGTCCTTTCCCTGGAACAGCACCCTGCCGGCAGTGGGCAGATACAGCCTTACAATTGTACGCCCAAGCGTTGTTTTGCCGCATCCGGATTCCCCGACAATCCCGAGGGTTTGGCCGTGCTCGACTTTAAAAGATACACCATCCACGGCATGCACCTGTCCTGTCTGGCGCCGAAATATACCGCCGCGCACGGGAAAATGCATCTTCAAATTTTCAACTTCAAGAATATAGTCAGTCATAATACATTGAATTTTAAAACAATTTAATCCTAATCAACTACAAATAACACATTACAAGTACCAAAGCAGGATAAACTGAAAATTCCAAAATACAATATCCAAAATACAAACAAATCCCAAATTACAATGCACAAATTACAAATAAAATAAACGGGATACATTATAATTTACATGATCTGTGTAATCTGCAGATTAAAATTGGTAGAATGCCTTAAGTTCTCACTTTTCACTTTTTATTGTTCACTTTTCACTTATAAAGGTGGCACGCCACCAGATGATTGTCGCCGACATCTCTTAACTGCGGCGCTATTTTGCATTTTGCCATGACATGTTCACAACGATTTCGAAACCGACACCCTTCGGGCAGATCAGCCAGACTCGGCACCATACCCGGAATCGTCTTCAATTGTGACTTTCGGAGGCTTTCCAGCCTTGGAATCGACGATAAAAGCCCCCGGGTATACGGATGAAGGGGATTTTTAAACAATTCCCCCACAAGGGCCTGTTCAGCCACCCTGCCCGCGTACATGACCAGGACAGCATCACAGACCTCCGCAATAACCCCCAGGTCATGGGTAATAAAAATCACCGCCATGCCCATGTCCTGCTGCATCTTTTTGATCAGATCAAGAATCTGGGCCTGAATGGTGACATCCAGGGCCGTGGTGGGTTCGTCGGCAATGAGGATATCGGGTTTACACAAAAGGGCCATGGCGATCATGATGCGCTGACGCATGCCCCCTGAAATCTGGTGCATGTATTCATTCAACCGGGCCTCGGGCTCGGAAATGCCCACCTTTTTCAGCATTTGTATGGATTTTTCCCAAATCGTCTGTTCCGTCATATCAGGGTAGTGAAGCCAGAAAACCTCTTTTAGCTGTTTCCCAATCTTTTGAACCGGGTTCAGGGCGGTCATGGGCTCCTGGAAAATCATGGAGATCCGATTACCGCGAATCTTATAGAGCTGATCGGCAGGGAGCCTGAGAATATCCGTATCCCGAAAAAAAACTTCTCCTTTCTCGATGATGCCCGAGGGTTTGGGCAGCAGCCGCATGATGGACAGTGCGGTGACACTCTTTCCGCACCCAGACTCTCCCACGATCCCCAGCGTCTGTCCGGCCGCCACCGAAAAACTCACATCTTCCAATGCCCTGACCCTGCCGTCTTCGGTCTCAAAAGCCGTTACCAGATCTTTTACCTGTAGAATGACATCGGATTTCAAAGAAATATTCCTTTGGGTTAATGGGTGCTGAGTTTTGGGTGCTGGGTTAAGATAGGTTGCAAGTTTCTCTTTCCTCTTTGCTCGTTCCAAATTTCCAATTTCTAACTTCCCTGCCCCTTAAACGTTTCATCAATAATGGTAACCGGGGAAAATTTCTTTTTCTGCTTCATGGCCTTTTTAGTCTCCTCATGCAGTTGCTTGTCATACCAGAAAAGGCCGCCGGTGGTGCTGTCAAAGGAGCTGAAGAGGCTGCCCGAATGCCGGGTCCCCGGAACCTTTGGCAGTTTCCACCAGCGCCAATAGGCTTCCCGGGTATAGGGCACCATGAATGTCGGCACAAAGCAGCCGATGGCATGAATTTTTTCCTGGATCTTCAGGGACAGTTCGATTCGCTCTTTTTCATCTAAAGAATCGCGAAAGGCTTCGATGAGGTGATCCATGTCCGGATCATCGGTGTTGGTGATATTGTTGGTCTGGGGCTTGTGCGCGTTGACCGAATGAAAATGCTCCCAGTACTGGGGCCGCAATGATGTGCTCCAGCCCATCCAGGCTACATCGTGCTTTTTTTCAATAACTTTTTTATAGGCAGCCGCAGGGTCCAGGCGCTGGAGCCGCAGCTCAATGCCCGCCTTTTTGGCCTCTTCCTTTAACACCACCAGCCGTGGTGTATGCGCATCCTGGCTGTAGGAGACCTCCACGGAAAACCGGTGGCCATTTTTCTGCCAGATCCCGTCCGGGCCACGGAGCCAGCCTGATGCCCGCATATAGTGGTCGACCCTTTCAAGATCAAACCGTCGGGCCCTTATCGCTGTATTGGAATAAGGGCCATAGCCCACAAATCCGTGCTCCAGCCTGAAGTAATCATTGCGCAGCACCTGTTCAATCACCTTCCGGATATTCATGGCATGGGCAAAGGCATACCTGACATTGAGATCTTTAAAAATTTCCCGGTCCTGGTTGAGCCACAACCCCATGGCCGATTGCTGGGTATCGTTAAAAAACCATATCTTGTGTACATATCCGTTTTCCACCACCGGCGTTTTGGTGCGCACGTGCCAGAACTTGGGCATTACCACGGAAAAGACATCCACCCTGCCCTTTTTAAAATACTCCCACAGCAGGTTATGATCCCGGACCACGGAGAATTTGACCGTGTCCACATTAAAGCGATTTTTAAAAAACCGCAGGTCTTTGGCCCACCAGTTTTTTTTCCGCTTGAATATAACATGCTTTCCTTTTTTGAAATCTGAAATCTGGTAGGCGCCGGTATTGGGTACAATCTTCCAATTGTATTTTTTGACAAAATCCTTGTCCAGGGTTTTGTAGAAATGGCGCGGCGTAGGGCTGATGCCGAGCTTTAGATGCAAATCCGGCTGGGCCTTGGTACTGACCACCGCCAGAGTTTGATCGTCGTACACGACAACCTTTTCGATCTCCTTGGTATAGTAGTCGTTATACCAGGGCGCAACAATATGCCTGGAGCGCATGAATTCCAAGGTAAAGGCAAAATCATCGGCTGTCACCGGCACACCGTCGGACCAGCGGGCCTTGGGGTTCAGCTTGAAATACATGGTCTTTTTATCTTTCCCATAGGCCCATTGCGTGGCCAGTTCGGGAATGATGTTCAAGGTATTGGGATGAATTCCGGTCAGGCTTAGGTGGTTTCCGAGGATGGCACTCCTGAAACTGCTGTTGGAATCCGGCCCCACCACCCGGAATGTCAATGGAAAACTGAGGACGGCATTGTGAAAAATACCGCCTTTTTCGGCATCGGGCGCGGCAAATACAGGGTCTGAATCATTGGCCAGCCATTTTAGGTCTTGCGGAAGTATTATTTTATCAATTTTTATTTCAGATTTATCTTCGGTCACCTCTTTTGTTATTTCATCGGTTTCAACTTTAGTTTCCTCCTGTTCCTTTCCACATGAAACCATGAAGATTAATAAAACAAGAATCACAAATGCTTTTAAACAGGAAACAGCCTTGCCGAAAAATGCCATATTATTTTTTGCCTTTCGATTCATTACGCTTATTCATAGGTCGTATGCAGCTTGGGATCAAAGGCCTCCCGGATGGCCTCACCGGTGAAGGTAACGGTCATCAAGGTAAGGGTCATTGCACCAATGACCGAACCCCCGATCCACCAGGCATCCAGATTGGCCCATCCCTGCTGCAGCAGCTCACCCCAGCTTGGTGTGGGCGGCGGTAGGCCGAACCCCAGGTAATCCAGGGAGGTCAGGGCAACGATACCCCCCGAGACTGCAAAGGGCGCAAATGTCACAATCACGGCAATGGTATTGGGAATGATATGCCTGAATATAATCCTGAAGCTGCCGGCACCAAGGACCCTGGCCGCCAGAACATAATCCCGTTCCCTCTCCTTGTAGGTAATGGTCCGCATGGTCCATGTCATGCCGATCCAGCCGAAAAAGGCCATGATTATAATCAGCATAAAAAAACTGGGGACCACAATGGAGGAGATGATAATAATAATATACAAAAAGGGAACATTGGACCAGATTTCGATAATGCGCTGGAAAAAAAGATCGAACCTGCCGCCGAAAAACCCCATGGCACTGCCGATGGCAACTCCCACACAGTAGTTCACCAGCAGCAGAACAAGGGAAAACAAAATGGCGATCCTGAACCCGTAGACCAAGCGTGCCACAATATCGCGGCCCACGGTATCCGTTCCCAGGTAATGATGATCGGCCCAGGAAGGGGGAAACGGCGGGAAATCATCCTCCTTCAGGTCGTTTTCAAAGGCGTTATAGGGTATTGGCGACAACAGGACCCAGTTGGTGCTGTTTTCTTTTTCAAACTTTATTTTTAATTGCCGGTAATCGGTTTCATAATCATAATCAAGCCCGAATATCTTCCCGGCAATCTGATACCCGTAGGTCGGGAAATAATATTGTCCCTGGTAATGAACGATCAATGCCCGGTTGCTGACCAGCAGTTCCGCGCCAAAGGACAGGAGTATCATGGCCATGATGATCAGAAACGAATAATAGCCGCGTTTGATGGATCTGAATCGCTTTATTTTTTTTTGGGTCAGGGGATTGAGTTTCATATGTGATTTACTCGAATTTCACCCGCGGATCCACCAGGGCTACACAGACATCCGAAAGAATGTTGCCGATCATGAAAAGCAGTGATGAAATCACCAGAATACCCATCACCACCGGATAATCCCGCTCCACCACGGATTCATAGCCTAAAAGGCCCATCCCGTTGATATTGAAAATTTTTTCGATGAGAAAGGACCCGGACAGAATCACCGACACATTATTGCCGAAACTGGTGGCAATGGGTATCAGGCTGTTTCTGAGGGCATGCCTGAACACCGCCTTTTTAAACGGCAGGCCCTTGGCAATGGCGGTGCGCACATAATCCGCCGACAGATTGTCCATGAGCGTGTTTTTCATCAGAAAGGTCATGACGGTGAAGGACCCCAGGACATAGGCCAGAAGCGGCAGAATCGTATGCCAGAGAATATCGATCCCCTTTTGGATCAGGCCAAAGTCTTCGAATCCGTCGCTGATCATGCCCCCCAGTGGAAAAAATTCCCAGTGCGAGGCAAACAGCACCAGCATCAACACCCCGATGACCCAGCCGGGAACGGCATAGCCGATAAAAACAATCATGGAGGAGATATTGTCAAAAACGCTTGTATGTTTGATGGCTTTGGCAATCCCCAGAGGAATGCAGACTCCGTACACGATGACCATGGAGATCAGACCAAAATAAAGTGAAATGGGAATACGCTCTGCAATCATATCCCAGACCGGATCATAGTACCGGGTGGATGTCCCCAGATCTCCGGTCAGCACCTTGCCCAGCCATAAAAAATAGCTGACAAGGATCGGTTTGTCAAAACCGTAGTATTGCTTCAGCTCCTGGATCTGTTCTTCGGAAAGCGGCTGAGTCTGATTGTCCCCCGCAGCCGGGGCTCCGCCTTCGATGCTCTGCATCTGCCGGGCCTGGGCAATGATCCGCTCGATGGGCCCGCCCGGCACAAAGCGGGTAATGGTAAACACCATGATGGTGATGCCAATAAAGGTCGGGATAATAAGAAGCAGACGCCGGATAAAATAGGCTGCCATACAGGCCTCATGAAAAAGTTAACTTACCGGGCACTTGACGCTGACCAGATGCATTACCCAGCATCAAATAACCTGTTATGCAAAACAGGCAACCTGGCCCGAACCGCTTAGAGGGTATACAAACTCCGCTTTAATCTCAAGGTTTAATTCATTTCTCTCTACACTGAACTTTCCGCCAGGCTCCGTTTATCAAAGCATTGAGCGCCATCTTCTGGACCATGGGAATCTTATCGGAAACAATAAAATCCCTGGAATCATCGACTTTTTCTCCGGCAATCTCCTGCGTGATTTCACGACACCAGATTTCAAAGGCCCCAAGATCCCGGACCAGTCCCTTTTCATACGCATCGCTCAGGGCCAGGGCAGACTGGATAAAACCGGCATAAAAAGGATCCAGCAGGAGATGTTCCACACCCTCAAAAAACGCCGGTCTTTGAGCAGTGCAGTCACAGGGCATATCGGAAAGCAGTTCAAACAGGGTCAATCGTCTCTCGTTCAGGCGCTGAAAAACGTTCCGCGAGGATGTATGGCCGTTTTGTTTAAAAACCGCCTCGGTAACACCGGCATACACGGCCTTTGCCAGAAGTTCGCCCATTTTGGTATGGCCCCCGCTGTTGTCGATATCCACGCCCGTGCCCTGCACCACGATAATGTTGTCGGTACCTGTGCCCGTGGCCTGGTTAAGTGCACCGCTGAAGCTGCTGCGGATATCGAGATCGGCCAGGGCCGCGGTTTTGGCCTCGGTGGCAGTAATAATCGCCCGGGTCATGGCCCGTTGGCTGAGTTTCATGTTTGTCAGCAGGATAATATTGATAGTGCCCGGTTCATAGTAATTGCCTTCATCAACGGAGGTACGGAGGGCATTGGACGAAACCCCGGCCGTGACCAGGGCATATACCCGCATATCTTTGAAAGCCGCCGTCCGGACAGACATCTTATCTATGTCCGCCCCGGTCATCATAAAACTGGAAGTGTCCCGGCTTCTTTCCATGGTCGTGCATATCCGGCGGGCCATGGCATCCATGCCGTCTTTATGGGCTACGGCCCAGCACGGCTGAGACGCATAATGGTTGCCCACGGTTTTTATATCGCTTTTAAAACCGGCCAGAGTTGAAACAATATCAAGGGGATTTTTAAAATCGATCACCAGTGTCTTGTTGGTAAAATCATAAATACGACTGTAAGCGATCTGTGCATTCTCGATATAATCAAGATCAATATCCAGGCTCCGGATTTTAATAATCTTATCCTCTGCAACACCGCTGTCGGATGCCACAAACTCGCCCGAATAGATCCGGGATGCCAGCCAGGAGACAAAATAGCCGGTATTCGTGGCGGCCCGGCATGTCAGGTCACAGGGAAAAAAATAGATCCGCCCGCTTTTCACCGCATCCACATCCTTCCACCCGGGCTGACGCAGAAGATTGGCAACAAGAGCACGGTCTCCGCCGCAGCCGTAGATCACCTGGGGATTGAATTTTATCCATTCATCCATGGTTACCGGCACCGCGCTGCCCTTCTTGCCGAAATCAGGTGCAATGCCCCCGGCCGCACGAATCATCTCGTTTTGGAAACTGTCGCTGCCCGGCGTCATCATGCCCTCGCGCCCCATTATCCGCATGACCCGCGATCGCGCTGCCGCTGGAATCTTATCTATCTTTTGAGAGACATGCTTCATCTCATCCTTGATTTCATTCACAAGTACTTGTGCCTCCTTTTCACGTCCGAATATTCGTCCCAGCAAAAAAATATTTTGATAACTGTCGGCAAGTGAACCCGTTTCCAGATTGACCATGGAGCAGGCACTGCCGTCAAATTTTTGTATAACTTTTTTCTGAAGTTTTGAATAAAAAATTATATCCAGACCGGCCTGCTCGATTCTCTCTAAAGAAGGTGAAAAAAAACCGCCCATAACCGGGGTGTCAGCCACCTCGGGGGGCCAAGTACCGTGATAGGTCCGCCCCACAACCCGGTCTCCGGCGCCAAGTCTGAAAATCGTCTCGGTAATCCCAGGCACCAGGGAGACTACCCGGGCCGGGCTTTGCTCGATGGCAATATGATTGCCGCCCGAATCGGTAAAGGTCAGGGGCCCTGCATGCGCTGTCATACCGGTAAAAAACAAGATACCAATGCAGAAAAAAACAGTCCGGGCAATGATTGAAAATTCTTTTCTATTTCGCATGAACAATTCCTCTGTTTTAAAAATGACCGAAACTCCACAATTTCTTTTTAAACAAACAGATCCATATTAGCATAAATGCAGCCCACCGGCTATCGCCATTTCCAGGAGAAGTATATGCCGGAAATGGCCCCGTAATGAAACATAAAAAAAGGGGCGACCCGCGGCCTCCCCTTATCAAGCTTCTTTTCTACAAAACAACCGGCACCAAATTAATAACTGAACCTCACACCCACCAGATAAACGGCTTCGGGCATCGGGTAGTAAGTTGCATCAGGCGGCATCATATAGGACCGATAGAATCCGGAATCGGAATATTCTTCATCAAAGACATTGGTCGCATTTGCAAATATCTCTAATCCCTTAAAATTATAGGAAAGATACATATCCACCGTATTATGGCTGTCCATTTCATCGTAATCATTGCCGTAGTCGGTTCCAAAATATTGCCCGCCCACATAGTTATACTGAACCCGGTATCTCAGGCCATTGGCAAACTTGAAATCGACGCCCGCATTGGCTTTCCAGGCCGGCACCAGGGGAATATCTTTTCCGTCATTGATTCCCTTCGTAAACTCGGCATCCGTATACCCGCCGCCGCCATAAAGGGCAATAAGGTCAGTGGCTTGATAAGTAAAATCGACCTCACCGCCCACATGCCGGGTTTCATCCAGATTTTCGTTCTGGATACCACTCCAGACGATTTCATCCTCAACCTCCATCATATAGCCCCTGAGATTCAATTTTAGCTTTGAAAACAGGGTTAGCCCGAGGCCTGCCTCATATCCGATGGAAGTCTCCTGCTTTAAATCTTCGTTGATTTCACCGGTATAATAACTGGTAAATTCATCGACCACGGGATATCTAAAAGAACGATAGACGCGTCCATAAATCTTTGAACCGGGTAAAAATGAATAGGCCAGACCGATATTCCAGGCCCATTCTCCCTCATCCATCTCCTCATCCGTTTTGTTAGCAGGATGCCCATAAGGGCCCGGGACTTCGGCGACATCGGCGTTCAGCTCTATTTCAGGTTTCTCATACCGTGCACCCACATTCAGGAGCAACGAATCCGTCAGGTTAAACTCATCCTGAAAATAACCGGCCAGCGTCTTTTTGCTGTGATTATAATTATTGCTTCGATCCCCTTTAAAGCTGCCGCTCCAGGCTTCATACCGGGTATCATAAAAATCCACACCCAGGGTAAGTCGATTATCTCTTCCCGCCAGATTTTTTTCAAGAATATACTGGGATGTCAATCCCAGGGTCTGGACATCAAAAATCATATAACTCCACCACGATGCCATATCGCTGTCGATATCTTCATCACTGTAGCTTAAATTAACCTTCAATGCACCGTATTGCCCGAAATCTTTCTCGGAACCCAGCGCAAAGGCAATTTTCCGGGCTTCACCCTCATCATTGGGATTAACAGACTGTGTGCGGTCCGCATCCATCTGGGCTTTTGTCAGCACACCCGGGAGCTGATATTCGGTTTGACTGGCCCTAACATCAAAAAATACGGAAAAACTGTCCGTAAAATCAGCCTGGAGATTTCCATACATATTTTTACGATCAAGCTCGGATCGATCCCGATACCCGTCTGTATGATACTCGGTATATCCCAGATCCAATCCGACCGGCCCTGCACTGAATCCGCCGCCTACTCTCATCTTGCTGGTATTGGCTGTTCCGGCGGCCGCTTCTACGTGAAACTTCGACCCTTCACCGCCTCGTTTGGTGATGATATTGATCACTCCACCCATGGCATTATCTCCGTACAAAACAGAGCCGGAGCCATGCAATACCTCAATCCGTTCTATGTTTTCAACCGGAATAATTGACCAGTTTACACCGGCCTGATCAATTGGATTTACCCTGCGGCCGTTAATCACCACGACCACATGGCGGTTGGCGGTTTCGCCGAACCCCCCCATATCAATGGTCTGGTTGTTGCCGTTGCCGTTCAAATCGGAAACCAATACACCGCCAAGATTGCGCAGCACATCAGGAATCGACTGGGCTCCGCTGGCCTTGATATCTTCCGCTGTGATAACGGCAACATGTGCCGGTACTTTTTCAACGTTTTGTTCAGATCGTGTTGCCGTAACAACTATATCACCCAGAATTTCAACCTTCTTTTCGGTGTCACCGGTTTCCTCCGCATAGCCTGCCACCGGTAAAAACATGGCTATCGCCAATAATAAAAACACCCACCATTCTCTCTTCATTTCTCCCCCTATTAACCTAATTAAAATTTAAGGGTCCGGAGAAAAAAAATCCCCGAACCGAAAAAAATCGATCCGGGGAAATCCCTTTTTCATCCTCGGGGCACAGGCGCGCTTCTGTCCACGAAGCTGGCGCCTCACAATTCAGGCAGGTCTTCTGACTCTCGGATCATCCTATTTGCTGCGCCTTCCCATTCAGAAAAAATCTTCCATAACAGTGGCGGTTTGCAGCTTTCGTCCCCGATCACAGCGGCGGGCCCGTCCCCGATTTTAACGAGGTTCCCTATCAAGCTCATCATGAGCACCTGAATTTTTTTCACTTACAATACACGAAACATAAAGTCAACCACAAAAATGTACCCTAACACGAAACTGTATACAACGCACCGGTACAATACAAAAAAGTTCAAAAACATAAAATTAGAAAATTGCAACCGCCAACTCTCATGATTTCCAACACATTTTTAACAATAAATCATCCGACAGCAGCTATGAAAAAAAGCCCACCAAAAACGGTAACGGCCATTCCGGAAACCAGCCCGACACCATGCTCGATCATTTCAGCGTGTTTTCTGGAAACGATTTGTAAAGCCCCGGCTTTGCCGACAAGCACGGCAATGACAACACCGGAAATGGTCATTGCCATCCCAAGGGAGATAAAAGCCGCCATGACAAGGCCGAGTGTCATGGCATCCATGGAAAGACAGAACAGCATGACCATCACCACTGCCGGACAGGGAATCAGACCAATGGCCAAAGCCCATGGGACAAGGCCTTTGCGGGATGCCTTTGTCTCCTGTGCATGTTGGCTGAATACAGGTTTTGAAAACAGAGCGTAACTGTTTTTCAAAAAAATACTCAGTCCTAGAAGCGTAATCATGCCAAAACTGATGATCTGGGTTACAGTGGTCACCGACCCAAGCGTTTCACCCACACCCCGCTGAAGGATATAGCGCAGCCCCAGCACACCCACCGCCCCTGAAAAACCGTGCAAAAAGGCGGTTAAAATACCGAACAGAAGTCCGCCCACAATAGATGCCCTGTGCGACAGAACGTAGGACATGGCTACAAACTTGCCGTGCCCCGGGCCGATCGCATGTATGACACCGTAACTGAACGCCAGCGCCACCAGAAACAGAAGCGGCATTATGTTTCCAGTGGTCTGCACATCCCTGATGAGATCAGACATTTTTTGTCTTATCTGGTGCTGCCAGACAATAATTTTTATAAAAAACTGACTTTTAATTACCGGTGGCGGAGCCTTATGCCGGGTTTCCGATTTGGAAGTAAACGGATTCTGTGCCGAAACCGGAGCAGCCCAGAGGCAGGCTACGACAAACAGCAGCAGTATAGTTAGGCATTTTTTCATGGTTTCAGGCAAAATTCCAGAAAGAGGGTCCAAGGGTGAACCATACCATAATAAATCGTGGTTTCAGGGTCTTCCCGAATGGCTGTTTTGACTTCACAGGCATCTGAAGCGGTCAGTGAGACAGGTTTGTTTTTCGCAAAAAAAATGGCCGAATAATAGGAGGGATCATAGGTCGCCACGGTAATTTTTTTTATACTTTGGGTGGCTCGGACATGACAAGGTACAAAAAACCGGTATTCCAGCCGCCCGTCCTGGAGTGTCGCCGTAAAATCAGTCGTGTATTTCACCTTAAACGACGTATTCTCAATTTTTATAAAAACAAAATAGTTAAACTCTGCAAGGTAGGAAAAGGCGTTTTCCCGGATTGATTTCACCTCATCAGGTTCCAGGTGTCCGTTTTGATTGCGATCATGGTCTTCGGCAATCATCCCGGCAAACATGTCGTCGAATTTCCAGTGAACCCGGATGCCTGCCAGGCCCTTTTCATCAAAGGCCATACTCAGCCGCTGAACAATAAAAATATGGGGATGGGATTCCGCCGGGACGACCCGGGAGAGCAGAATTACAACCAACATTGAAAGTATCAGAATTTTGCGATGCACCATGCTGACCGGGCCGTTTTTTTTCCTATAAAATCGTAAATAGCGTTAAACGGGATATACCCTATTTGACCGACGCCCGGTTGTCAAGACAGTGCATCATGATATTGCAACCGGTCGTCTTAATGACCCTCAAATTTACCCATGAGACAAAAAAAACCTTTGCCTTGATCAATCCATTCTTTCTGCCTTTTCTGTTATTTCCCGTTCCATTCCAGATCAAAAGACGTGACGGACCTGGCATTATCGCAAACCCTGTTGCGCCTTCACTTGTTCCGTCTCTTATCGACATCATTCAGGGCCATCATCGTGTCAACTCGCCTGTTGCTATCCGGCAGACAACCCACCGAGCAGCCTCCGCAGCTCCCGCAGTTCCCGCAGCCGTACGACTGACTGCCGCCGCCTTTCAGAGCCGAAGCGATGTATCGGTACAGGTACCAGACAGCCCCTGCTACAATGAGAATAAAAACGACTGTCTCCATGGTTTGTTCCTTTCCGTTGCGGGCGAAGGTTTTAATAACTAAGTGTCCCCGTTGTTAGATAATTCAAACTTTATTAAACAATTCTAATTATCGTGTGTACTTATTGTCAAGAGCTTTTTAAACTGTAAACGTTTAGGGCCATCTTCCCTGAGACGTTTTTTATCTTCCGGGATATCCGTTCCAGGGGTGCAATACAAAAAAACACAAAACAGTAAATGAATATTTTTTGTATTGCACCCGACTCGCCGGATGTCGCTTTGACTCCACAACAAAAATAAGGTATACATTCTCCTGTTCATTGCCCGCGGGAACCATGAATCATGGAGGCAGGTATTCTTATGTGAGCACAGCCCACCCTGAAAAATATTGAAAAGTAAGAAGTGAAAAATTGTGGTATCGCTCCGCTCTGCCTTTTATAAATCAAATCGATAGAGCGGACTGTACCACCCTGTAATTTGCAATAAAAACGGCTACAAACCGGCAACAGGCCTTATGGTGTTTTGATTTCAGGCGGGTCTCAAAGGCTATTGACCCAAAAAAAATAGGGCAAAACCATAAACATTCAATTGGGTCCGGGATTACCTTACCCGGGTCACTTTACCAGATTATGAAACAGTTTATCTGCATCCCTAAAATTTTACTGTCAGGTCTACTCCTTGCTCAGGTGATGTTCCTGCTTCTTGTATACCAGTCGAACCTGCATCTTTTCGATACGATGGACATCATCAATACCGCCGGCTATTTTGCCATCCCCAACCTGAAAACCATGCCGGCCCTGAAAACATTTGCGACCGCTTTTATGGGAGGACTTTTTTTCACATTCACCCTGGGCGCAGGGTTATCTGTCATCGCCTTTGCCTGCGCCTGGGCATGGGACCGGTTGCTGGAGCGTAAAATCCGTTTTCTGCTCCTTTTTTTAATCCCCTGGTGGCTCTGCCTGATAGCCCTCAACATCCGAGGTTTGATTTTTCCTGCCAGTGCCGGTTTTTTTTTAATTCCGCCCGTTGTTTTTTTTCTAACCCTGAAATGGATGCCCGAAAAAGCCGTCCACGACCCATTAGCCGGTTTACTTTTCCGTCTTTCCCCCATAGTAATCATAGCCATTGTCGGGTTTAGCAGTCTATCCGGCACCAATATATTTATCAATGTCCGGGATGTTTTTCTGCTTTCCAACCCTGCCGGCATCGCAATTAACGATTTTTACTACAAATATACCCTGTATCCGGCCCGGGTATTCAAAACACTGGACCAGAAAACACTGAAAACCTGCCATCTGGAAAATATAGATAAAAAGTTTTTACAAAACCGGCTTGAAGATAGATTGCTGCGGTATGATTACCTGCCTGTGGATCACTCAGGGCAGGTGGATCTGACCATTAAAAAGGAAGATAAATTTCTGGTATTCAAAAGCCGGGGCAGAGAAATATTCAGGTGTACCATAGAAAAATTTATTTCCAATCCGGGATCGCTGCTGAAAAATTTTTCATCCGAAACCGACCGCTACGGGTTGTTCCGGCAATTGACATTTATTTCTCTGCTGGCAGGGCTTCCCGCACTTGTTTACACCCTGGCCTACAGTCTGATAATGATGATATTTTTTCTTGCCGGGTTGCAGCCAAAACTCTCTTTGATTCTTTCGCCTGCACTGATCCTGCTTGCCGGGCTGATTTTTCTTGCCGGACTCTCGCGTTTTTCGGACAATGTCAAAACCAACATCCAAAATCCAATTCAGACCCTTGAATCCGGGCACCTGCACATTCGGATTGCCGCATTGAAAACAATCGCTGACAAACATTTAAAACTTACGAATTTTCAACACTATAAAACCATACTGGACAGTCCGCATATTGCCGAACGCTATTGGGCTGCCAGGGCCATGGGTGAGGACAGGAATGTGAAAAGCAGCAGAGATCTTCTGGCGCTGCTGGATGATGCGCACCCGAATGTGGTGTGCCAGGCCTTTTATGCGCTGGGGCAAAGGGGTGACAAAAACGCCGTTCCGGAAATTTTACAACGGATTAAAAAATCCGACCACTGGTATGTCCAGTGGTATGCCTACAGGGCGTTAAGGAAACTGAAATGGAAGCAGACCGCATTGCGGTAAAACCCTTTGCCATATCGTTAATGGGGTTGATTGCAGTGGAATCGGGCGGGGCCTTATTGCCGGCAACCTGTCCCGGACTGCCATCCATGGGTGTGCTGCTGGGCCTGCGCATGCTTGAGATATTGCTGTTCTTCGGGATTGTCTCCATCTGGGGGGACGGCCTAGCCTCTGTGGGATTAACCCAAAACCTGTTCCGATCCGGCTTTGTCAGGGGTATCCTGTGGTCTCTGATCTTCGGGATCGTTGCTGTCTGCGGATTTGCAATTCTGATCACCGCGGGCATCAGCCCGTTAAAACTTGTACACGTTAATATGCCAAAGGCACCGCTGCAGATCGTTGCTTTTTTTACAGCCGGAACGCTCATAGGTCCCCTGGCCGAAGAAATTTTTTTCAGGGGTATTCTGTATGGATTTTTACGCCGCTGGGGGATCATGACAGCCTTTGTCATCAGCAATCTGATGTTTGTCCTGATGCATCCCCTCGCCGGATCGATTCCCGTGCCACAGATCGTCGGAGGGATTGTTTTCACCCTGGCCTATGAAATAAAAGGCGAATTAATGGCACCTGTTACGATCCATATCCTGGGAAACACTGCCCTCTTTTCTCTCTCACTGTTGGCTTAATCCTCAGGCGGTATTCTATCAATTTTTATCCACAGACCTGTCCGCCTCTGGAGGATTACGCAAATTACCCCGGTTAAATAAAAGCAAAAGCAGATTTAACAGGGCAGGCACAGATTCCAGTGTGTTCTATCGAATTTAATATAAAGGACAGTGCGAAGCGAAGCCACAAATTTTCACTTTTCACTTTAGTTTCGGCTTAGCCGAAACAGGGGCCCGGCCGATGCTGAAATAGGTAAACCCCTGGGTCGCCATCAAGGACGGTGAATAGAGGTTACGGCCGTCAAAAATCACCGGCGCTTTCAAATTTGTTTTGATCCGCTTAAAATCAGGATTGCGAAACTGGTTCCAGTCGGTGACAATCGCCAGTGCATCGGCCCCCTGGACGGCATCGTACTGCTTTTCCATTATTTCAACCAAAGGATTGCCGGCCAGCTCGCGGGCCGCATTTTTGCCGGCCACCGGGTCAAACGCACGAATCTGCATGCCGTGTTCGGTCAAGGCCTGAATAATATCCAGGGCCGGTGTTTCACGAATATCATCCGTATTGGCCTTAAATGCCAGTCCCCATAAGGCCAGGGTTTTGCCCTTTAGGGCTGCCCTGCCGCCAAAATAGTCTTCCACTTTCCGGGCCAGGACCTTTTTCTGCCGCACATTGACGGCATCCACTGCTGTCACCAGCTCCGGTGCATACCCGTTTTGCCGGGCCGTATTCATCAGGGCCTTGACATCTTTTGGAAAGCAGGACCCGCCATATCCCAGCCCGGGATAGATGAAATGATATCCGATCCTGTGATCCGCTCCGATCCCCTGCCGGACATCCCCCACATCGGCCCCTACTTTTTCACAGATATTGGCCATCTCATTCATAAAAGATATTTTGGCAGCCAGCATGCAATTGGCTGCATATTTGGTCAATTCAGCACTTCTGATGCCCATGACGATGAGTTTCCCCCGGCTGCGGGCAAACGGCGCATACAGCGCTTCGAGCAGTTTGGCGGTCCGGACATTATCCGTTCCGACAATCAAACGATCGGGTTTCATAAAATCATTAACCGCATCACCCTCCTTGAGAAATTCAGGATTGGACACCACGTCAAACTCAAGCGCAAGACCTCTCTTATCGATTTCAGCCTGAATAATCTCCTTGACACGATCGGCAGTGCCCACCGGCACAGTGGATTTGTTGACAATAATCTTATATTCGTCGATCGCCTGTCCGATCTGACCCGCTGCCCGGGTGATATAGGTCAGGTCACAGGCCCCGTCCGCCATGGCCGGTGTCCCCACGCAGTTAAAGATAAAAAGCGCATTTTCCATGCCCACGTCCAGATCAGTGGAGAAGACCAGGCGCCCCTCCTCCACGTTGCGCCTCACAAGGGGTTCGAGCCCCGGTTCAAAAATGTGGACCCTGCCCTGATTCAGGTTTTCGATAATCTCCGAATTGATGTCGATACAGCAGACGTCATTGCCCATTTCTGCAAAACAGGCAGCCGTAACCAATCCCACATACCCTGTTCCCACAATACAAATATTCATTGTTTTTCCTTTGCCTTCGCCACATCCTGGGGATTGATCGTCTCATGGCAGGGCCGCCTTACATGCGGCCGTCTTTTTATTACCCAAATATCAAAAAAATATCAAACCCGATATAAATCTGCCCGTGCACTTCAACTTGATTTACCGCACCGGCCACAATTTCAAATTTCCAGGTTCAACTTATGGGGTACCGGTGTAACCCGGGGGAAAGCCCCCAGCGGGCTTTCATCCACTAACAGCAGGCAGCCATAGGCCTTTTCCAGGGTTTCAAAGGTAAGGACTTCACCCGCAGGCCCCTGGCTGACGATCCTGCCCTCTTTCAGCAGTAGAAGACGGTCTCCATACATGGCAGCCAGGTTGATATCGTGAGACACCATGATCACGGTTACGCCCTTTTCATTCTTCAGTTGCTCCATCAGATCCATAATGCGGACCTGATGGGCTAAATCAAGGGCGGCCGTAGGTTCATCCAGCAGAATGATCCGAGGTTCCTGACAAATCGCCCGGGCAATAAAAACCCGCTGCCTTTCCCCTCCGCTAAGCTGGTCTATCTTCCGGTGGGCAAGATGTTCTATCCCGGTAAACGCCATGGCCTTCTTTAAAATTTTGCCATCTTCTTTTCTTTCCAGCCCCAGAACTCCCTGATGAGGCGACCGGCCCATGAGCACGACTTCCCGAACGGTAAAAGAAAAATCATCGGGTATGTTCTGGGGAACAAAAGCAATTGTTCGGGCCAGCTCCCGGCGGGAATACTGCCCGCAGGGGCGATCCATGATCTCCACTGCGCCCTTTTCAAACTTTCCGCTGCCGGCCATAATTTTCATCAATGTTGTTTTGCCTGAACCATTGGGACCGATGATAATATAAAAAGACCCTTTTTGAACGCTAAAAGAGATATTTTTTAAAATCGATGTAGTCCCGTAGGCATAACTGACATCATGAACAGCCAGCGCAGATTTCATCGCCCCGACCTCTTTAAAAGATAAATAAAAAGAGGCGCACCGACCAAAGCCGTCACAACGCCGGCCGGCATTTCCCCCTGTTCGGGAAGAACCCGGGACAGGATGTCACAAAATACCATATAAGAGCCGCCGCCGATAATGCACGCCGGCACCAGGGTCCGATGATCAGGTCCGATAACAAGCCGTAAAAGATGGGGCATTACCAGTCCTACAAACCCCACAGGGCCACAATAACTTACCGTAAGACTGACCATAAAAGATGTCGTGACAAGCAGTGCAACGGTTACATACCGAATATTAACGCCCATGGTTTCAGCAACCTCCTGCCCCATCAGGAGCAAGTTCATGGAATGGGAAAAGCGAAAAATCAGACCAAAGCAGGGCAGCAGTACAAGGGCCAGTATACCGATCTGGTGCATATCGGCCAGCGAAAGATCTCCCATGAGCCAGAACATGATATTGTGGAGCCGTGAATCCTGGGTCATGGACATGAGAAACATGATAATCGCCCCGGCAAAGGCGTTCACCATCACACCGGAAAGAAGGAGGGAGTCTTTAAATTTCGAGTGACCGGAAGACATGAGCAACAAAAGAAGAAGCGTGGCCATACTTCCGCCAAAGGCAGTCATACTGACCCCCGGAAACCGGGAAAACCCCATCAGTATCCCGATGATGGCCCCGATGGCCGATCCACCGGAAACGCCCAGTATGTAGGGCTCGGCAAGGGGATTCCGCAACAGTGCCTGAAAAACAAGGCCGCCCAGAGAAAGCGTGGCACCCACCAGGGCGGCCAATATCACCCTTGGGAAACGAATATGCCAGATAATGGCCGCACTCATGGGATCACTTCGGGAATCATTCACCAGTGCCCACCAGACAGCCCTGAAGCCACTTCCGGAAGAGCCGGTACTGATTCCCAAAAAACCGACCGCCCCAAGAAGCAGGGTCAAGAAAAGAGAAACAAACAAAATTCGTTTTGTAATACCCGGGACATCTTTTGGCACTATCTTCCCTCGATAAATTCAGGGTGAATCAGTTGAAAAAGAAGTTCGAGTCCATCCACCAGGCGCGGTGTAGGTCGGTTGAAAAGATTTGAATCAACCAGAAATATCTGCCGGTTCCGGACTGCCGGCAGGCTGGGCCAGCGGTTCCACTCCGCCTTCATCCGCTCAAATCCACCCTGCCTTGCCATTGAACAGATAATAATAACTTCCGGAGCCAGGGACAAAACCTGTTCTTTGGAAAAACGGGGGTAGGCGGAAGACCCTCTGACAAGATTCGTGCCGCCGGAAAGCTGAATCAATTCGTCATTAAATGTGCCGGCACCGACCGAGACAATCGGTGAAATCCCGATCTGAAAAAATACACCGGGACGAAGCACAACTTGTGCCACATGTGTTTTAATCTTTTTAATACGGGATACCATATCACCGGCAACCCTCCGGGCAATTATATCAGCGTTCAGTAAATTCCCGATCTCAAGCACCGTTTCAACCACCGTATCAAGATCTCGCGGATCAACCGCGTAAACCGGTATGTCGAATAGTTCCAATCGCCTGATAATTTCTATGGGGTTACCGTCCTTCACCGCGATGCAAAGGTCAGGTTTGAGGGATACAATTTTTTCAAGGTCAAGATTTACATAGGATCCCACCTTTGGCAATGCCGTCGCCTGTTGCGGATAATCACTGAATCGAGTCACGCCCTTTAAGCGATCTCCCTGCTCCAGCACAAACAAAATTTCGGTAATACTGGGTGCCAGCGATATCACCCGCAAAGGATTATCAGGGACATCAACCCGGCGCTGCAATTGATCGATAACGGTTTTTGCCGACACCTGAACGGGCAGGACAGTGCTGATGGCTGCAAACAAAAGCAGCAATAATAGGCCGGAGTGATGTTTCATTTTGACAGTGTAGGGAGATATCTCATTATTCAAATAAGCATTGCTATTGGGAACCTTGAATGAATTGTATGGCGGCCTTACGGAAAGCTGAAAACACGGGGATAAAAAGAAGGGAATAGATTTCTCTATCCCCTTTTCAAATTTGGAGATATAATGAAATTTTATCGCTTGGAGAACTGATAACGCGCTCTGGCACCCTTTTGACCGTATTTTTTTCTTTCCTTGACCCGGGGATCACGTTTAACAAACCCGGCTTTTTTCAATGCCGTTCTCAAATCAGGATCAACCTGCAAAAGCGTCCGGGTAATACCATGCCGGATAGCACCGGCCTGGCCGATAATGCCGCCGCCGACAACCGTAATCTTCAAATCATAATTACCGGCCGTATTGGTCAATTCAAGGGGCTGCATCATAATGGTCTTAGCTGAATCCACCGAAAAATATTCTTCGGCGGTCCGGTTGTTAATTATAATCTCACCACTCCCGGGTTTCATCCAGGTCCTTGCAATGGCACTCTTTCTTCTGCCGGTTGCATAATAAACGTTTTCTGCTTCCATTTAATTCCTCGATATTTAACGATTGGATAATCTTTTTGTTATGCTATTTCCAGCACTTCCGGATTCTGCGCCTCATGTGGATGCTGATCACCGGAATACACCTTCAGCTTTTTAAAGAGCTCTCTCCCCAGTCTGTTCTTGGGAAGCATGCCCTTTACGGCAAACCTGACAAGATCCTCAGGCCTTTTTTCCAGCAATTTTTCGGCCGTAATGGTCTTCAGACCACCGATATAGCCGCTATGATGGTAATAACATTTCTGGGCCAGCTTTTTCCCGGTCAAAATAATCTTTTCGGCATTAATAACGATAACCGAGTCCCCTGTATCAACATGAGGGGTGTATAAAGGATTATGTTTGCCTCTCAGCCGAGAGGCTATGGAAGTTGCCAGCCTGCCCAGCACCATGTCTTTTGCGTCAACCACACACCATTTGCCTGCATTGTCGGACTTTTTTGCACTATATGTATATTTTTTCACGTTGTTTCACTCCTATCATAAAAAAGAATCTGAATCTATTAAATAATAAATCGGGCTGTGTCAAGCAAAAAAACATAATTCATGCCCGATGGGTACTTGCCCCGGACAAGCCGGGGCCGAATTGAATACTGACGTATTGAATATTTGTGGTATCGTCAGTCAATTGAATATTTCCTAAGATGAGCGATTAGCTCTTAGCAATTAG
>CAYQNS010000055.1:0-22176 GCA_964418755.1 uncultured Desulfobacteraceae bacterium | reverse complement strand
GACCGTTGTAAGGAGGCAGGTTCATCTCCACTCCGGTATCCGTGGTCGCGGTAGGCTTGACCATGCTTTCCATACACCCCGGCGCCGTAGCAAAAAACAGCACGGCCAACAAAACAAAAATACAAGTTTTTTTCATAAACTCCTCCTTACCTATAGAAATTAATAATTTAATAAACTGATTATTGAAGATGTATAAAATAAGAAACCCATTTAGTCAAGAAATGATCTTTTTGTAGACTGGGTCATCAAGTTAAAATTATTAATATCGAGCAAGGTCGGGGGGGTGTTATTTTTTAGACATTATTTCCGAAGGGGATTTTATGGCTGGGAGAGATACCACAATAACGGTTCCGGATTTGGAACTGCTTTCTAAATGGATATTACCGCCGAGTTTCCGGATAATCCCTTTGGAAACGGACAGGCCGAGACCCGTCCCTTTACCTTGTCTTTTTGTGGTAAAAAAGGGTTCAAATATGCGTGGTTGAATATGATCTGGTATGCCGGGACCGTTGTCTTTGATTTTTACCAATAAAAAATCGGTTTCTTTGTCCTTGTGAATACCGATGCTCACTTTGTCACCGGGGGGCATGGCATCTAAAGCATTAATGATCAGGTTGACAAAGACCTGTTTCAACAACTGTTCGTCCCCATAGATGCCCGGCAGATTGTCTTCGAAATCGGTTTCCAGTTTGACCATGGCCATTTTGACCTGGTTTCCCACAAGCCGGGTGGCTTCCGTGACGATTTTTTCGATTGCCAGAGGCTTGATATGGGTCTCACTTTCTCTGGCGAAATCAAGCAGATCTCTCACAATAATCTGAGATCTTTCGGTTTCACCGATCAGGTCATCAATCATCTCTAATTTATCATTATCAGGCAAAACAGAGAAATCTTCTTTCAGCATTTCAGCGGTCAGCAGTGTATTGTTTAAAGGATTGTTGAGTTCATGGGCCACACCGGCAACCAGTGTGCCGACAGCCCTTAATTTATGGGATTCCAGAAGGATGCTTTGCTTATGGTTGAGTTCTTTGATCATGGTATTAAATGCCTCGGCCAGCTGGGTAAACTCATCCCTGTATTTTTTTGCCGGGACAATGGGTGAAAAATCGCCTTCGCCGATTCGTTTCGTATACTCCATAAACCGTTTAAGGGTCACCAGTAACTGATGGGTGAAGAAAGTAATAAATATCATCATCAATATCAGAAGACCCGAAATAAAATAAAAAGGAACCCGTTTGGCCAGGTTCAGCATATGGAATACGGAGCTGCGTTCCTTTTTAACAAACTCCACTGCAAAGGATACCATCTCTCCGCCATACTGCCGAAGCAGCGGGACGATATCCGCTCTGTTTCCTTCCGCCTCGGAATTTTTAAGTCTGACCAGTTGTTTTTCATATCTTCGCATATAATCGGACTTGGTTTGAAAATTCTTTTCCCCCATGATTTTTTTAATGGTTTCTTTGTTGGCGGACAAGATTTTTTTCGAATTGGCCAGGTGCTCCATGGCATCGTCAAGATTCGTACCGTAAAGGAGATAGTTTTTTTCAAAACGACGGGCCTGCTGGATCTCAGATAGATAATTATCTGTGATTTCGAGAAATTTTATCTTGTCTTCAAGAGTTGAAATGATCCAGAAAGACCAGATGGTGATGGCAATACACAGGATAAAAAAAAGGGCATAGGAGATGGTGATGGTCATCCTGATGCTGATGCGAGGCCGTTCTTTTAATTTTTGGGTTTTATTTTCCTTATTGTCATCCGACAGTTTGGATTGTTTTGACGGGTCATGCATTACGGAGGCCTTCTGTTTTTAAAAGTCAGCAAGATTATATAAAATTAAGTGACTATGAAAAAATTTCATATTTTTCTTTGAGAAAATAATTAGCATACCGTTTCACATCGGCATCATTTTTCAACACCGCATCAAGCTGCCGGGCGCATACCATCAGACGACCGATAATTTCCAGGGAATTCTCCGAATCCTTTCTGGAATATCGCCTCAGCCATGCGGTAACCAGGTCACCTCTGCGGTCAACCCCGAATCCTATCTGACGCAACACCGATTCCAGAAAGCGGGCACGTCTTGCTCTGTTTTCATCACCACCGCCACCGCCTCTGAATCTGAAGTGTACGTAATTATTTTCCGTGCCCTGGCCGACCATGGCGTCAACCATTAAATAATGATATGCCAGTCGTGCGTTCAGATTTATGTAATCCGCGGCAACAATGGCGTAATTTCGATCTGACGCGCGTCTCGGGCCTCTGTTTCCGCCCAGGACAGCCTCCCTGAAATCAGCCGGCATTCCCGCCAATTCATTTTTCCACCGATCGGGCCATGCCATGTTTTTATCGGAGATCCCCCGCCATAACGCTTTAAATGGCAGGCTTGCCACATCTTGAGGTTCAACCGTATTAGGACCCTTGGCAATGGATTGGTCAAGATCAATCAATTGAAATTTTATCGGCAAACCTGTTTTAAGTTTTCTGCTTTTTTTATTTGAACGCCGTTTCTGGTCATCTCCGAATCCGAACATGGATCGAACGGACATTTCGTGAATAAATCGAACGGTATCGTGAATCGACTTGCAGGATTTTGCCTTGAATGACGGTGCATCGGGGTCCGTGAGGTTAAGTTTTAAGACAAGGTCATAAAGCGGACCGGATTTTTCATGACAATTTTTAGAAGCGATTCTGGCAAGGACACTTTTTCGTATCCCGGGCCAGCGGATGCCTGTGTATACGGTTCTTTGGGTTGCATTGACGCTGATGATATTTTTTCCGGCCAGGATTTCCAGGTTTTTTCCGAGTCCGAAAATACACGGCACTGAGAATTCTCTGACAATGGTCGCCAGATGCCCCACCGGATTTCCTTCCATTACCAGTAAAGCCGCTATTTTCGACAGTAAAGACGCATATTCCGTTTTTGGCTGTTCGGCCAGGACTACTGCCCCGTCGGGCACTTTAGATATATCCGAGTCAGATCGCAAAAATATGACAGGCCCTTCTGCACGTCCTGGAAATATAGTGATCCCACCTTCCAGGGTCGGCGGTGCGTCCTTTGCTCTTTTTAATATGTCATCGGTCTCGTCTTCGGAAAGGCCTGTGTTCAGTCGCCGCGCCTGAAGAAAATGGACGGTTTCATTTTTGTCCACAGCCCATTCAATATCCATATTAAATCCGAATTTTTTTTCCATCTGAATCGCCAGGCCTGCAATTTCCAGCAACTTTTCAGGCTCGATATAGTCCACGGTTTTTTGGCCCGCCTTGGTGCGGCTGGCCATCCGGGTTTTTAACAGTTTCGGACAGTCCTCTTTTGAAACGTGAAATATATCTGCAGGTTCTTCCCCCTGCACCATTTTGGCGGCAAGGCCCGGAACAGAGTTGATGACCATGGTGTCTGACGCTAAACCATTTAATTGAGATGTATATATAACCCCTGCAGCCACGGGGTCAACCATGGGCATAAAGAGGACAGCCATGGGGGTATCAATTTCC
Source organism: uncultured Desulfobacteraceae bacterium (assembly GCA_964418755.1). Lineage (GTDB taxonomy): Bacteria > Desulfobacterota > Desulfobacteria > Desulfobacterales > 4572-123 > 4572-123. Next base: position 18,681 of record CAYQNS010000055.1, on the reverse strand, counting down.
CGGATGTTTTTATGTATCCGATAGTTGACCGCCCGGTCGGTAAATTTTCCGGCAAGCACATGTTTATAGGCCGTTACAAAATTTTCCGGTCTAATATTGAGTTCTGTATCGAACTGGCCGGCAAAAGAATGGATACCGTCTTCAAAAACAGAGGAAGACCGTATCGCCCACAGGGTGTCGGGATATTTTTTTGAGATACTGTCGGCATGCTCCCGTATGGCTGTCTCTATCTCCATGGGGACGATGGCATCTCTTATCCATCTGCGTATGGTCTGTGTTCTGGATTTAAATTGATCCCTGTCAGCAGTAACATCCAGATTGGTAAGCAGGATGCGTATCCGGTCGCCAAGGTTGTTTTTTTCAAGGAGCCTATTATAAGCAACCGTTGTAATGACAAACCCCGGGGGAACCCGGCCTTTGAAAAGTTCATTGAGCATATGCAATCCGAAGGCCTTACCGCCGATTAATTCCGGGTCGGGGTTTTTCCCCAGACGGCCCAACAGAACTGCCAATGGTTGATCCGCCACCGGCTGCTTTTTCTTAAACAGTCGGTCTGTATGCTTTCGCAACTTGAAGATCGTTTCATACAGATCTGAATGCCTGTTTTTAGCGAGCAGATTAAGCTCCTGTGCCATCATCAGAATGTCGGTGAGCAGCCGCCGGATGGATCGCTTGATTCTTTCATCATAGTAGTGGATATGATTCAGGTCAGCTTCAAGGTCACTCATGATCTGGAGGGCGCTGCAGTTTTTATTTAACAGCGACCGAAGGGTTTCATAACGAAATCTGAAATTATAGTCCATTTCAAGGGTCCTGGTATTTTCGGAAATAAAAGGCATGATTATCCTCTATAATCAAAAAGGTGACACAGTTAGGATCTCAGTTCCTTTGATGCGCGCGCTATGATAGCGCGTAAATCATCCGGTTTGAAAGGCTTGGCGATAAAATCAAACGCCCCTTTTGAAAGTGCCTCTCTGGCCACCTCAACCGTCGCATACCCCGTGATGATGATGACCTTGGTGCGGCTTGATTTCGAAAGGATTCGTTCAAGGATTTCGATACCGTTGATTTTTTCCATTCTGATATCAGTGACCACAATATCAAAGGGTTCTTCATCAAAACGAGAAAGCGCTGTTTTTCCTTCTTCAAATGTCTCAACGATATCACCCGTTTTTTCAAGCGCCGGCTTCAGCCGCTTTCCAACGATATTCTCATCATCAATGACCATGATTCTTAGCTTTTGTTCTTCCATTAATACCGTTCTCCTTTGTTTTTGAAAACTCGGGAACATACCCCTTTGCAGTCGGTTTTCAGGAAAGATGCCGGCCGATTGAAATGAGACTGTCTTCTATTGCCTTCGGCGTAGCATCAAGCTTCCATGCAAGTTGACCATGGTCGGTTATCTCCGTATGAAATCCCGGCGGCAGAATATTTTCTGTGTTGATGGACGGGTCTGCAAAGATAAATATAAAATCGGATCGCTCATGCCCGCTGACGGTTGTCTCCAGATGAAAGTTGCAACCGGGTTCCATTGTTCTAAGGCTGAGCCGATATTCACTTAACGCGGCAATCCAGGTTACGGCTCTGGCTTTATCACCTGCCATCGGGGACAAGTTGCCGCCTTGCACATCCATCAGCAGAAGTTTTAAAGGGATGCTGTTGATATCTTCAAGGGAATGTGGTCTCGCAGGCAGGGCAATTGCATCTTCCCATAAATCAATAAGAAACATATTGCAGTCCACTGTTTTTGAGACATTGTTTTTAATCAGAAGACCGATTTTAGAATCATTGTTTGCGTCTAATTTTTTAATGACATGAACAAACACCTGCTTCATAAAATCAATTACGGTTGCCCCGGGTTCTGACGCTTCCCCGTTCAGCCACGTCAATACATCTGAGAGCAGTTCATATTCCGGATCCGATGACACGGCTGCGTCGCCCGCCGTATTCTTTTTTCCGGAAGTCTTTTCCTGAGAATTCAATTCAGCCGCCCTGCGTTTGTGCCTGTCGTGCTGCATATAAAACAGTTTTCCATATTCCGGTGCAAGAACGCAAGCATCATAAACCATCATCCCCAGCCTTGCCACAACATCGTCAATGAGCGATGTAACGTAATGCCGATCCAGAATATATTCGCCGATGACTTTTTCATTTCCGTCTTCCACCAGTGCCAGCAACGCACGAGCGTTTTCAAGAAGCGTCCTGAAGCGGATCGTTTGAATACAAAAATCTCTGATCCCCGGTTCCCTGTAAGTGATTATTTTTAATTTTTCCAAGATACGCATTGCTTTTTCCCCTGCTTGAATCGATGCCTGAAACAGATTCCGATCGTTCGATTCGTCTGTCGTTGGACCGGCTACGCTTTTATTGAAGAAAGATCAATCGGTACACCCAGTGCCTGGGCCGCATTGGCTATAATCTGGCGCAGATCATCCGGCCTGAACGGTTTGGCAATAAAATCAAAAACGCCCTTGCCCATGGCTTCACGGGCCAGCTCCACCTTTGCATAACCGGTGATAATGATGACCTTGGTCCGGAGACACTTTTTCTGTACATATTCAAGCACCTGGATGCCATCCATTTCCTCCATGCGGATATCGGTCACCACAATATCAAAGTCCTTTTGATCAATCCGTGCAACCGCTTCCCTGGGATTTTCAAAAATTTCCACATGACATCCGATTTTGTCCAGGGCCGGCTTAAGTCGCCTGCCAACAATGGGTTCATCATCCAGCAGCAGGACTTCCAATAATTTTGACATGAATTTCTCCTTAAAATGAATTTCCAGCCGTTTCCCCCAGAATATTTTTTTTCACATGTACTTCCACATAACGGACCCCTTCAATGCTTCCGGCCAGATCTTTGATGGCTGCGATTTTTTTTCTTTTTTGCCGATTTGATGCTTTTGTGAGAACCACCACCGATCCGTCCCGTGCCTGGACTTTGATATCGACCATGTGTTTTAAAAGCCTGACATTGACTTTAGCGGCAAGGGCCAGATCCGATAAACATTTGATGGAATAGGTCATGGGCTGAAATTTAAGGTATTCAACGGCATTGGTGATGGTTTTGACCGCTTCGACCGGATCGATTTGATCCAGGTTAATGACCAGATCGTACCCGGACGGATCGGTTTCATCATGATTGTAGGCTGTCATTGACCACTTTTTCCGCTGTTGCACTTTTTCCGCGATTAATTTATCGGCCCCCTGGCTGGTGCCCCCCTTTTGTTCGGAATTTTTTCCACTGTTCCAGTTGTTGATAGAGAGTATCCTGACTTTCATCGCGTGGGAAACATTGGTGGTGAAAAGATGTGCCGACAGCCCCCAACAGACGATCTTATCCTTCAAGAGCGCCTCAAAAACGTTCGCCTCAATACAGGCCAGGTAGTAGCGCCATTGCCTGGACGTCATTTTTTTAAAGACAGAGGGTGTTGTTTCCATAGATTCACTTAACTTGCCAGGATCTATTTGATGCCGCATTTCAATATCGGGCAGAACCCGGCGATCCAGCAACTGGTAATCCATCATCAAGGCCACCTCTTTTGCTATTTTTTCTTCTATATCTCTGACATCGGAGGAAATAATAATTATTGGCATAATATTTTCCCTGGAAATTAAATTATAGTTGCACCTGTCCCCAAAGACTTATTTTTAAACGGCATCTGTCGGAACCGGTACGCCTGTATGCGTTTCAAGATGATATATGTCATTCATGTTATCCCGAATGGTGTTCAGCTTTTTTATCAGCTTTCCAGTTGCCTGATCCTTACTGATATAAACCAGAACATTTCCGTATTCGCATGTTACGGCGATATTGGGAAATTCATCCACAAGCGTGGCTTTGACACGGCAGGCCGTGGCCAGATCCTTTATTTTTTGTTTATTTTTATCCGTGGCGCGAAACGCCTCTGATTCTGCCGCCCGGCAAATGAAATCAACCGCATTATCAACGGAGAGCTTATCAATGAAAATACATAAATCATAAAGAGAAGCGTCCCTCGGGTCATGATCATACAGGGCATGGGTCCATTTGAGTCGCTGTTTGTCGTCTTCCTGAATAAGAATCCGGGCTTCCTGTGCCGGAATTTGGTTCCTTTCCATCTCAATGGCGACTCGACTCTCAATGTTAGCGGTGATTCTCACTTTGAGCACATGGGGGAGCCCCTTGATCAGCAGATGCCCTGCTAATCCATTATAGACCACATTGTCGTTGATAATCCGTTCGACCAGTGCAGACCTGATATAGGCCACGTATGACTGTTTGCTGTGCCTGTATCGCTCCAGAATGCCCGGCGCATCATGGATGGCTTTTTCAAGTTTGATTTCAGGTACATTGAACCGGGTGCTGGCATCCAGAAGAATTTCCCGGCTGATGACATCGTAGTGGAGCCGTTCGGCCACCTTTTCCGCCACGATTTTACCAAGGGAAAAAGCGCCCCGTGAAATTGTAATAACTGCCATATCAGTATATCCTTTCTTTACTATACAATGTCGATTTCGTGAAAAAAAGCGTTAACGATTATACACCATAAACCAGGCCGATCATGGCGATCATAACAATCAAAAAAATGATACTGACTAGGGCCCCGGCTTTTATAAAGTCAACCGTTCGATAGTGACCTGGTCCCATGTAAAGCGCATTAACCTGATGCGTTGGCAGCATGAAGGAATTACTGGTGGCCAGTCCGACCACCAGGGCCGCCATTCGCGGGTCGGTATGGGCGGCAATGGCCATGTTAACCACCAGGGGCACCAGCAGAACCGTAGCCCCGACATTTGAAATAACCAGGGTGAACAATGTCGAGAGTATGCCGATGACCGTCAGCAGAACAATCGGTGAAACGTCCCCGATGACACTGAGTATCGTATGGGCGATCCAGGCGGCGGCGCCTGTTTTTTCCGTGGCAATACCCAGGGGTATCAGGCCGGCCAGGAGAAAAATGGTTCGCCAGTCAACCGATTGATAGGCTTCATCGATGGTCAGCACCCGGGACAGAATCATGCCGAGGGCACCGGTCATTAATGCGACCGAGAGCTGGATTTTAAATCCCATGATCATCACCAGTGCAATGATCAGCCATAGTCCGGCCCACAGGGCCTTTTCCGGCCGCATCTCTTCCATGTCCGACGGAAGGCTGAAAAGGAGGCCGCCCTCTTTATGCAAGGCTTTGAGGCGATTCCAGGTCCCATGCAGATTGACAACATCACCGACCTGGAGAACAATGTCGTCAATTTTTGCGCGATAGGTTTCTTCATGCCGATAAACGCTCAGGGGCGTAACACGGAACCGATCCTGAAAATTAATGTCTTCTAATGATTTTCCGGCAAACGGCGACCGGGGCGCCACAACCACTTCCACCGATCCGACAGTCTGGGCACCCAGACTGTCTTTATAGGTGTCCAGGCTGTCTTTAAGGTGCATCCCTTCGTTTAAAGCCATGCGGCGCACATCGTTCTTATGTCCGCAGACCACAAGGTCGATGCCGGACCGCACTTCCACGTCCGGGAGCGGCGAAATAACATTATAATCGGGCGGTTCGGTTATGGCGACAACATTCAGAAGGTAGTGGCGCCGTAAATCTTCTACAAATACCGGGTCGCGGTAATCCATGAAATCATCGGGTGTTTTTAATTCAAAAAGCTCGGTTGCATCCGTATCCGGTTCCGATTTTTCAGGTGATAGGGAACTGTCGGTTTCCCCTGCGGCCTTATCATCACCCTGGGGCAGGATAAATCGGCCCAGAAGGACAAAAGAGCCGATACCGCTGGCGACCAGGGCCAGGCCGATGGGCGTGACATCAAAAAGGCCGAATGGTTTCAGATTGAATGGTGCCAGGAGATCATTTAATAAAATCAGCGGGCTGCAGCCCACCAGGGTGATGGTTCCGCCGAGAATGGCGCTGAAACCGATGGGCATGAGCAGCCGGCTCAAAGGAATTTTTTGAATTTTGCTGATTCGCTGAATCGCGGGTAAAAAAAGTGCGGCGGCCCCGATATTCTGCATAAAGCTGGAAATAACCGCCACGGTAACGGATATGGCAATAATAATTCTGGACGAACTTTTGCCGGCAATGCGCAGTACCGGGGCCACCAGGTTGTTAATCATGCCGGTCCGGTCCAGGCCCGCGCCAATGATGATTACCGCTATGATGGAGACCACGGCATTGCTGCTTAAACCGACAAATGCCTCTTTGGGGGTTACAAGATGAAGTAACGGCAGGGTCACCATCATCAAAATCGCAACGACATCAACCCTTACCCATTCTACGATAAAAAGGAAAATGGCAAGGCCAATCATGAACATCACAAGGATCATATCAGGTGTCAAAGATTCCATAGTCACTCTGCTTTCTTAATTTGAACTCCAGTATTCACAGGTATAGATTTAAAAATCATCTGTGGTATCTGCCCTGTATTCATTGTTTCCGGGCGTCAGGACTTCAGTCTGCCTAATTTTCATGGGTTCTCGCGTTTGTTGACAGTCAACAGGGGGCATTCCAGATTGCCGACGATCGTGTTTAACCAGTGACGATTAGTGCCCCTGCTTGGCAAGTCACGACTGCTGCCCCAGATGATCGATTGAAACGGCGGACGATCCGCTAAAAATTTCATCAGCTCCTGAGAAGGGTCTCCAATCTTAAGCGCTGAGTTTACTTCGATGCCGTGTTGGATAAACGATTGCAAGCATTCGGCTAAAAGTTTCCCAACCCGGATTTCAATATTTCGGATTATATCTCTTTTGGAGCCCAATAATGTCCGACCGGCAAATGACATGGGGATAATCATCAGGAAGGTGACCTTTGCATCGATACGTAAGGCAAATTCCCGTGTATAGACCAGCGCTTCCGGTAATACTTGTTTATTTTCAAAGATAAGCAAAATGTTACGGAACATATTCCGCCTCCTGGCAGGCATTGTTTGCAAAAGGTCTGCCAACCCCAGAAATGTTTTTAACTAATTGAATTTATATCTTATTTATATTTTTATGAAAATGGAGTATGGGACAGGAATGTTGCAAACTGCAACAGGATCAGAAATAAGCGGGAAAGACCGGTGCGGGCATGGGGTAAAGATTGTTTTGTTTCAAAAACGAACACACCTGTTGCAGAAAAGACTATCTCAGGCCGTATTTTTTCATTTTTCGCCACAGGGAAGCGCGGTCAATGCCCAGTATCTCGGCGGTTTTGGTACGAACCCCACCGGTTATTTTGAGCAAATGAGATATATACTCCTGCTCCAGTTCGGCCAGCGTCAGGAATTGTTCGTCCGGCGGCCTGTATGCCTGAAGTTCAAATTCAATCAGATCCGGGGGTAAATCACATACACGGATCACATCGCCCCGGCAGACAGCCGTCGCCCGTTCTATAATGTTTTCCAGCTCCCGTACGTTTCCCGGAAACGCATAGTTGCCCAGCAGGGTCATGGCTTTTTCGGAAATGGCTTTGATATTTTTGCCGCCCCGCCGGTTCAAGCGGCTGAGGATATGGTAGGATAGCAGCGGGATATCTTTTTTCCGTTCGCTTAATCCGGGCATCTTGATATTAACCACATTGATGCGGAAATACAGGTCTTTGCGAAACACGCCCCCGTTGACCGCCGCCTTCACGTCCATGGCCGTAGCGGACACGATGCGGACATTAATGGGAATGGGATGACTGCCGCCGACCCTGATCAGTTCTCCTTCCTGGAGTACCCGAAGAAGCTTTACCTGCATGGAGTGTGGCATTTCACCGATTTCGTCGAGAAATAGGGTGCCGCCGTGGGCAGCTTCCAGCAATCCTGTACTTCGGCTTTCAGCGCCCGTGAAAGCACCTTTTTCATGCCCGAAAAGTTCATTATCGATAAGCGTATCGTTCAATGCACCGCAGTTGAAGGCCATGAACGGCCCGGCGGCGCGTTTGCTCACCGCATGAATCGAACGCGCCACAAGTTCCTTGCCGCTTCCGGAATCACCGGTGATCATCACATTGCAATCAGTGGGTCCAATCTGTTGGATAATGGATACGACTTCCCTAATTTTATTGCTTTCACCTATGATAACAGGTTGTTGAGTATCACCCATGCCGGGGGTTGTGTGCCCGGGTGTAATTTTTTTGGCTTGCCTGAGTTTCAGTGCCTGTTCTACCAGAGCTCGAACCTGGTCTGGTGTAAACGGTTTTGAAAGATAATAAAAAGCACCTTCCTTGGTGGCATCGACTGCGTCGTCAAAAGACGCATAACCGGTAATCAGGATCACTTCCGTATCCGAAAAACGCGCCTTGATCCGAGTCATCAATTCGAGCCCGTTCATGGTCGGCATTTTGACATCACTGATCACAAGGTGGCAGGGTGTTTGTTCAATATGGAGCAACGCCCGCTGCGGATTGGAAAAGGCCGAAACTTGATACGCTTCCTTCTCAAGTATCCGTCGAAGCTGCTTGAGCGTGATCGGTTCGTCATCGATAATAACAATATGCGGCGTCATTTGATTGCCTGCCGGTTTAGAAGAAATGGTTGTGTTGACCTAACTCAATACCGGCCCTTCCAGTGTCGAATTTTTATTGCTCAGCAGCCTGTTCAGAATAGCCGGAATATACTTTTTTGCTTTATCTCGGTGAAAACGGCAGGCACCGGCGCCCGGGTGACCACCGCCTTCAAAGTTTGCCAGCATTTTACCTACATTGATATTGCAGTGCCGGTTGAAAATACTGTGCCCCACCTGCACGGCAACCATTTGACGATCTTCATCCGGATAGCTGATCCTCACGCTGACGACAGCTTCGGGGAACATGGAGTAAACCAGAAAACGGTTGCCTTCCGGAGTTTGGTCCAGGGAGCGAAAATCAGTGACCGACACCATTTTCTCCATCCGGGTATATTTTTGAAGAAATATTTTATATTCCGTATTGGCGGCCTTTACCATTTTGCATCTCCGGGCAACCTCCCTATCGGCCATGATGGTCTCGATATCATGCCGGCGAAGCAACTCCACCAGCAGATTCCAGTAGGGCTCGTCTGTTTTGCTCCGGCCGGATATGGTCATGGACAGCAGTACAAACATATATTTTTCAGGATGCAGCACTTCATCCAGCGTCAGATCCGCAGCATCGATCCGGTCGGTCTGCCGGATCAGGTCATCGTAATCGCGTTTCAGCCGGCCCCGGTAATAGCGGTGCACAAGTCCGGCCGCAGAGGGGGCAATTTCAAATAATCCTTCAAATTGGGTTTTGATGATGTTGGAGTAATGGTGATCAAACCAGATCGAACAGTTTTCATGATAGGGCAGGTTGGCGATGATGTCCCCTTTTTGAATATCTACATTGCCTTTCTGAAGCTCACTGGGCTCGACCCATTTAACCGGTTGATCTATGGTTTCAGCATCATAGATCAAGGCCGCACATACAATCCCGTCAAAATCCGGCCGGGTTACGATTCGCATACGATTCCTCCTTTATCGATTTTGTCCGGGTGTGGCATTCTATGATCCAGTTGTTGCATATGATGGTGATCATTTTTCCGTCTACATCTCATTTAGTTGATAAAAAGATTACTGCTTGAAAAATTTGGATCACTGGTAAGATTGACCCCCAGGTTCCTCAGCCCGGCTTCATCACCGGGGGTTGGAATGTGGGTGGTATGCATCTCACAGTTGCGTAAGGCTTTGAGTTTTTCCATGGCCAGTTGGGCCGCTGGATTGGCCACGGCACCGTTGCTCAGGGAAATCAGGGCTTCATTGAGATCCAGGCTGACGGATTTTTGGTTGAGGATATCCATTTTCATTTTACGGACAGAATCGGTGATCACGGGTGTTAACAGCTTTATCTTTTCCGGAATGCCTGCCAGATGTTTCACCGCATGCAGCACAACGCTGGATGCGGCATGGAGCATGGGAGAATTGGTGCCGGTGATGATCCTGCCGTCAGGCAATTCAATGGCTGCCCCGCAGTAGATACCGTCATCACCCTTGCCATTTTGTCCCTGGATTGCCAGTGCTGCCTGCCGGGCTGGTTCAACCACGTTACGATAGTCTGTATCGAGATTGAAATTGCGCATGAACAGGTAAACGCGCTCCACGGTATCCTTGTCTGTAAATCCCAGAGTATATTCACATCGGTATCGGAAATAGCGGCGCACCAGTTCCTGCTTGGCCGCTTCGTCGGTGATGGCTGTATCGGTGATGGCAAATCCGGCCTGGTTCACCCCCATGTCCGTGGGGGACTTATAAAAGGATTCCTTGCCGGTGATTTTTTCCAATATGCGTTTGAGTACGGGGAATATTTCCACGTCACGGTTATAGTTGATAGCCTTTTGATCGTAGGCTTCCAGATGAAACGGGTCGATCAGATTGAAATCACGGATGTCGGCTGTAGCCGCCTCATAGGCGACATTTACCGGATCCTTGAGCGGAATGTTCCAGATGGGAAAGGTTTCGAACTTGGCATATCCCGAGATGATGCCGTTTTTAAAATCATGATACATCTGGGACAGGCAGGTAGCCAGTTTCCCACTTCCGGGTCCGGGGCCGGTGATGATGACAAGAGGATTTTTAGTCTCGATATAGGAATTGGCCCCGTAGCCGTCTTTGCTGACGATCAGGTCAACATCTGTGGGATATCCTTTAGTATAGCTGTGGGTATAGACCTTGATGCCCCGCCGTTCAAGTTTGTTTTTGAACAATATGGCGGCCGGCTGGTCTTCAAAGCGGGTGATAACGACTCCCAGCACGTTGATGCCCCAGCCCCTCAGGTCATCGATGAGCTTCAGGGCATCAGAATCATAAGTGATGCCGAAATCAGCCCGGATCTTTTTTCGCTCTATATCACCGGCGTAGATGCACAGCAGGATGTCGGCTTTGTCTTTTAGTTGTTGGAGAAGCCGCATTTTGACGTTGGGGTCATATCCGGGCAATACCCGGGATGCATGATAATCGAAAAGAAGCTTTCCCCCGAATTCAAGGTAAAGCTTATTGTCAAACTGCTGAACTCTTTGAAAAATTGCCGCGGTCTGTTCGGAAATGTATTTTTCGTTGTCAAAACCAGTGATACCGTTCATCTCTGCCTCGTTATAAAAAAATGTTTCTGTAAGTGAGCTCGTTTTGATCCGTATCATAGCAAAACCCCCGGGCTTTCCAAGAAGAAAGGGGGGGGATTTCATATGGTCCGTATTTGTAGCAATGTTTCAAAACAAAATACCAGAAAACAGGATAAGGGTCAAGGTAGGTGCCCTTAATATTCAGACACGAGCAATGTCATCACTTATTATGCGCTGGGGCAAGGTAGTGCCGTTTGCAAAAGCCCAATGCCGTTTCTCTGTGACAATAATTAAATAAACAAAATGCGGCAAAGATTTGACAAGTAAATTAATTTTCACTACATTTTGACAAATTTGAGCGGCCTGCGATATGTTGCAGACTTTGACACTGGCAATTTAAGAAGCGGCCTCCATCCGCTACAAATGGTGACCTGAATGAATCGGATAAAAAAAACAGCCGGGCAGGAGAAGCCCTGTTTCCATGAATACACGTTGCCGGGGGGCTGGGTTGTACTGGCGGGCCGGACGGATTCGGATAACGATCTGTTGAGCTTTAAAGTTGCCGGGCAAAATGATTGGTGGTTCCACGTAAAAGGCATGCCCGGCAGCCATGTTATTTTGCAGGCACGGCCCGATGCACCAATTGATTCAGCCCCTGATCGTGACACCCTCAAGCGTGCCGCTGCCGTAGCTGCCTATCACAGCAAGGCCAGGGCCGGTGGCATGGTGGCCGTTTCCGGCACCCAGGCACGTCATGTCACCAAGCCACGCGGGGCCAAACCCGGAACGGTGAATATCAGAAAGGAAGTTGTTTTCAAGGTCCGGCCGGGGTTGCCGACAAGTTAAGGGCTGCGGAAAAAATAAGCTGCCCGGCCCAATTTCGGGCGACTGGTTATTGCCCGCCACCCTAACCTTCAACAAAGCGGAAAGAATACCCATGACAGAAAAAATAATGCAGGAAAAATTACAGAAAATCGAGGACAAAACAAAGGCTCGCATCCAGGCCGGTAGCGATCCGGCAATTGCCGGCTGGCAAGGGGCCATTGAATCGGTGCTGTCGACCCTGGAAACCTATCTTGTCGCCGGGCAGATTATCACCATCGACACACTTGAAAAAGAAGATGCCGCGTCTTTTCAAAAGCTGCACGCAGCGCTTGACCTGGCACCCTATATCATTGCCGTATTTCTGCCAGGTGAAACATCAAACCGAACCTTTCCACCCAAGGCGGCGGAATCGATTCAGAGGGTTCCTGAAAATGGTATTTCCAGCAAAGTGCTGGTCAGCAGGCACAACGATTTCAGACGGGTAATGGTGGTTGAACTCGGCAAGCCGCCGGTTCGGGCCGGCATCGATATTTTCCAGGATGGCAATTTGCTCGGCAGTTACGATTATGAAACCCCCGAAGACGTCATGGACGCGCTTTCCAAAGTAATATGGGTTCATCTCAAATCCAGGGTAAAATGGTCACCAGCAGATACGGTGGTGTACACTGAAAACTGGTTTTTAAGGAGTGCGGCCGGTAAAATTATCGACCTGCCGGTAAATCAGGATCATTCCTATATTCATCATCCGGTACTGCTCAACATCAGTGAGGTTGAGGCAATTTTCAAGCTGATGCAGGCCACCTTAGCCCGATTGCTTCCCGATTTTGATCAGGTGGCCGAAGCGGCTCATTCAGCCGGTCGATTTGAAAACCCGGAAACCGGCCGGATCAAAATAACAAGGGAGGGTATTTCGCAGGGCAAAACCGACCAGGTGGCGGCACTGAAAGATTTTATCGTCAACAACCTGCTGGAACTGCTGAAACTTTTACGGGGATACGATATTATAAAATTTGAAAAATTCTCTGAAAAAGACAACACGGCCTTCAAGGATGCTTTTGAGCAAACCGTTGTGGAAACTTACCAGTGCCTTGTGGAAAAGCCTGAAACTTGAAACCCAACACCCAAAACCTAAAACCCAAAACCCAAAACCCATTTCCTATGGTCGACATACTTCTTATCCAACCTCCTGTCCGGGATTTTTATCTGACAAAAAAAAGGACGATCCCCTATGGTCTGACCGGCATTGCGGCGGCTTTGATAAAAGATGGATTTTCAGTAGAAATTTTAGATGGACTGGCAACCTCCAAATCACGTTGCATAGACTGGCCCCGGGAGATGCAATACCTGGAAAAATTTTACGGACGGCCCGATATTTCGCCATTTGGGCTGTTTCACAACTTCCGGCACTATGGCTACAGTTATGAATTTATCGGTAAGTGTATCCGCCACGCCAATCCGGCTATGGTGGGTATCTCTTCTCTTTTCACGGCCTACTCTGACCAGGCCCATCGGATTGCTGAAATTGTTAAGAAAATTTTTCCGAATTGTCCTACGGTTTTTGGGGGGCATCATCCCACGGCCATGCCCGAAAAAGTCATGGCGTCTCTATCTGTTGATTTTATCCTGCGGGGGGAGGGCGAAGTCTCCATGCCCCTGCTTGCCGGGGCACTAAAATCAGGAGCCAGTGTCGAAAAAATTCCCGGGATTGTTTTTCGCAGGCGTGACGGCAGCCTGCACATCAGCAAGATAGCGGTGATGGAAAAGCCGGATCAATTTCCCATACCCGCCTTTCATCTGGTCAAACATGGTTTCTATTGCCGCAAAAAAAGGCCGAGTGCCGTCATCGTCACCAGCCGCGGCTGCCCCATGCAGTGTACCTACTGCTGTGTGGGATCTGCATCCTGGAACCGGTACCGCCAAAGATCGGTTGCGTCCGTACTCCGGGAGATTGAAAATGCGGTTGTAAACTACAATGCCGGCTTTATTGATTTTGAGGATGAAAATATTTCGCTTAATAAAAAATGGTTTTTAGAACTGCTGCGGCGAATAAGGTCGGAATTCGGCGGAGCCGGCCTGGAGTTAAGGGCCATGAACGGTCTGTTCCCGCCGTCTTTGGATGCCGAGGTAGTGGCGGCCATGCAACAGGCCGGATTTAAAACGCTGAACCTTGCGCTGGCCACCATTGACAAAGCTCAATTGAAGAAATTCAAACGGCCGGATGTTACCCGTTCATTTGAACGTGCGCTTGAACTGGCAGCGTACAACAAGATGGATGCAGTGGGCTATATCATTGCCGGTGCACCGGGCCAGAGGGCGGTTGATACGATTTCAGATCTTGTTTTTCTGGCCGGCAAAAAGGTGCTGGCCGGTTTGTCGGTATACTACCCGGCACCGGACAGCGCGGATTTTGCATTATGTGAAAAACTGGGCATTCTTCCGTCGAGTGTCGGGTTGATGCGCTCCACTGCCCTGCCCCTGTCCCATACCACCTCCCGAATTCAGCTGGCAACATTGCTGAGGTTGTCCAGAATTATCAATTTCATGAAAGCTTTGATCGGGCAGGGTATCGCCATTCCACCGGCAAAGGCGTATACTATGGAAAATTTGCCGACTGATCGCCGGATGGCTGGACAAAAGCTTTTGCAATGGTTCCTGCACGACGGCCGGATCAGGGGAATCACACCGGAAGGACAGATATATGCGCATACCATTGATGAAAATTTGAGCCGCATGTTTATTGCGCAGATTCAGCTTCCATCCGAATGGCCCGCAGCCGCTCCAGAACCGGCGGGTGGGAGTAGTTGAGAAAGACGTAAAACGGATGGGGCATCAGGTTCGACAGATTGTGAACCGACAATTTTTTAAGTGCGTTGGCCATGGCCTCGGGATCACCGGTTGTCTGCACTGCAAAACGGTCTGCCTCATATTCATTTTTTCGGGACCGGATCTGCATGAAAATTTCCATAAAAAAATCTATGGGAGAATAGAGCATGCTGAAAAAAATAAGCCCGGCATACACCGATGTCTGTTTCATATAAAATGCATCAAAGAGCCCCCGGCAGGAAATGAACAAAGACAGCAGAAAAAAGACGACCCCCATCTGGCAGATCCCCATGACCAGGGACTGAATAATGTGCCGCTTCTTGTAATGCCCCATTTCGTGGGCCAGTACCGCCACAAGCTCTCTGGTCGTGTGCTTCTCTATCAGTGTGTCAAACAGGACAATACGCCTGTTTTTTCCGAAACCGGTGAAAAAAGCATTGGATTTGCCGGATCGTTTGGAACCGTCCATGACATAAACGTTTTTTAAGGAAAAATGAATGGATCGTGCATAGTCAAGGATGGCCTCTTTGAGGTCCCCGTCTTCAATGAGTGTAAATTTGTTAAAAAGAGGCATGATCCATGTGGGCGCGATAAACTGGATGATCAGCATGTATACCGTAACGCCGATCCAGCAATAGAGCCATGCAAAGGTCCCCACATATTCAAAAAAGGCCAGTATGACGGCAAGCAGAGGCGCACCCAGCAGGATGGACAGTCCAACGCCTTTTGCCAGATCCGAAATATAGGTGTATTTTGTGGTCTGATTGAACCCGAACCGTTCTTCAATCACAAAGGTGGAATAAATGCTGAAAGGCTGCATCAATACGGCATACAACAGTGCCGGCACGCCCATATACAACAGTCCTGAAGGCACCGGCCCCCATCCGAAGGACCTCACCCACTGATCCAGCAGGGCAAACCCCCCGGAAAACCAGAACAGGAGTAAAACCAGCAGATTGAAGGCTTCGGTGACAAACCCGAAGCGTGTCGTGGTCCTCAGATAGTCCTGGGATTTTCGGTATTGATCTTCATCATACACGCCCTTGAAACTTTCGGGAAGTCTGCTTCCAAGTACCTTGAGGTTCAGAACATCCGCCCAAAAATGAAGGGCCGTGTTTGCAATGATGGTCACCAGTATGATAACGGCAATAAAATTCATGATTTATCTGTCCCCTGCCCTCCGACCTCTGATCTCCGACCTCAGCCCTCCGGCGGTACAACATTGTCTATCCCGTGCTTTTTGCGATAGGCCAAAACCAGACCCACAATTTCTTTGCCGTATTTTTCAATGGTTTTCTTGCCAACGCCTTTTATTTTCTTTAGATCGGCAGTATTGTCCGGCAGGTAGATCACAATCTGAATTAATACCCGTTGATGTAAAATCTGGAAATGGGCAACATCTTGCTCTCTGGCTTTGCGGGAACGCCAGTCCTTCAGATTCTGAAACAGCTTCGGATGATCAATGTCTGATTCCGTGCAGGCAGGAGTCTGGTGCTTTTTTCCTTTTTCAGGGATAAAGTCAATTTCAGCCGCTGATACGGCACGCAGATAATTCGCCGGCGAAAAATTTTTTCCGCAACACTGTACTCCGGACACCTTTACGGCAATTTCTTTTTTGAGATTATTCAGGGCATTGCTAATTTTTTTGCGCAATTCAGCATTATCCGTTTCAATGTGCAGTTTTTGCACGGACTCTCCAAAAACTACGGCAAATTTTTTCTGAAACCAGGTGGATGCTTTGCTGATCCGATCCAAAATAACCGCATCAGACTCCGGCAGATTGCCATCGGTAAAAATTTTGAGCAATTGACGCTTAAAATTTTCACTGACCATAAAAATATCTTTTAAAGCCATCTCCTCCAGTCGGCGTATATCGGCAACGCCTGAAATCCGTACTACTCTGGTGTTACCCAGCAAAAGCCGGACAAGATAGTTGAGAAGGTTGCGCAACCGTTGAAAATTAAAACAATCAAGCAAGATCTGCTGCTGATAGCTGATTTTGGCAGCCTGAAGCCGGCCTGTGGACGGCGGATTTTTATTGGCGTTTTCATCAAAGCGCATAATTGCATTGTCGGTCTGCACGCCCTTAGACGAGATGGGGGCGCTAAGCACCATGCCCTCGAAGGTTTTACAACGACTCAGGGCTACATACACCTGGCCATGGGCAAAGGCTGCTTTGGCATCGATAATGGCCTTATCAAAGGTCAGTCCCTGACTTTTGTGGATAGTGATGGCCCAGGCAAGCTTTAATGGGTATTGCCTGAATTTACCGATTATCTCCTCCTGGATTTCTTTGGTTTCATTGTTTACCGTGTACTTGATATTTTCCCAGGTGATGGGTTCAACCACGATTTTTTCTGGATTGCCCGGGCATATAACGTTGATATTTTTATTTGAAATTGAACTTATTTTTCCGATTTTGCCATTATAATAGAGCTTTTCAGCAGAGGAATCATTGCGCACAAACATCACCTGGGCCCCCTCTTTGAGCAGGAGATCGGCCGGGGTAGGATAGATATGCCCGGGGAAGTCTCCGGAAATTTCAGCTTTGAAGGAGTATTTCTTCCCGGTCAGGGCGAAAAGTCTGGTCTGATTGGTGGATTCGGCGCTGCTGTTGTGTGTGGTCAGGGTAATATAGCCGAGGTCTTCATCCGGTGCAAAATCCGGAATGTAACGCCTGTTAAGATCCGCCACAGTGGGTTCATCAAGCTGATTTTCACGTACCCGGTTAAGGAGTTTGATGAAAGACGAGTCTGACTGACGATAAATATGCTTCAACTTAATGGTAACCAGTTCAGTATGATCCAGAGCATTACTGGAAAAAAAATAAACCGATTGATAATATTGCCGTAAAAGCTCCCATTCATCGTGCTTTGCCACCGGTGAGAGCTGATGCAGATCCCCGATCATAAGAAGCTGCACCCCGCCAAAAGGCAAATTATTACGACGGTGGCGACGCAGTACCGCGTCCACCGCATCGAGCAGATCGGCCCGTACCATACTGATTTCGTCGATTACCAGCAAATCAAGGCTTTTTATAATCTGCTTTTTTTCTTTGCTGAACCTGAACTGTCGCTGCTTATTGCCTTCATATGTCTCGCTTCCCGGCACAAATGGGCCAAAGGGCAACTGAAAAAAAGAATGCAGTGTTACCCCGCCGGCGTTGATAGCCGCAACACCGGTCGGCGCAGTGATAATCATACGTTTTGCCGTATTCTTATGCAGGTTACGAAGAAAGGTTGTTTTGCCGGTACCTGCCTTGCCTGTCAGGAAAATATTGCAGCCGGTGTACTGGACAAAGTGGTTGGCGAGCTGCAGTTCATGGTTTGTAGAAGTTGTAGAAGACATATTATTCCCCTGATTATACAAGTCCCGGGTCGTCAAACCGATCCGCAATAAAATAAATCAAAAACGTGGTTTTTGTCAAGGAAAGGAGGCTTTGAACCCCGATTTTTTCAGGCAAGTTCAACACCACCCCATTATTTTCTGCAAGAAAATAATGCATAATATTTACATTAAACCTGAAAAGGCTTATGCTTCACTGATTTTTTAATTCAATTTTTTGAAACAGGTTTTTTGAAATGGGACCCGGAAAAAACAAAATTGATGCACTTGAAAAGAAAATGAAGATATTGAATATCCATAAAAAAGATATTGAATTCAAATTTATTAAAGCTTCCGGAAGAGGGGGGCAAAAAGTTAACAAATCATCTTCTGCTGTTTTTGCAAAACATATTGCAACAGGGATCAATGTAAAGTGCGGTAAAGCCAGATCTCAGCATCTGAATAAATTCCTGGCGCTTCGAAATCTGGTTGATAAAATTGAAGTTCATATAAAAGGGAATGATATAAAAAAGATATCTGCCGTTGAAAAAATCAGAAAACAAAAAAACAAAAGAAAGCAAAGGACACAGAAGAAACTTTCTAAAGATGAGTAATTTCTATTTCAACCTAAGATGAGCAATCAGCTCTTAGCAATTAGACATAATGATTGATAGTGAAGCGGCATGCGATGGCATAG
>CAYQNS010000054.1:0-22196 GCA_964418755.1 uncultured Desulfobacteraceae bacterium | reverse complement strand
AGGGTAAGCGGGTTTTATCCAAACCCTTTTCCAGGGTTTTTGAATAGGATACCTTCCAAGGCTATTTTTTCGCGTGCATTTGCTGAATTTACCAGCGGTAACCTCACGCAGACAGTGCATGTCACGAACCTTTACGACCTTGATGGATTCGGCTCATAATGCACCGCAAATCCACAGTTTCAGTGAAAGCCTGGGGCACAGGTCCATTATTGATAATACCCCCCATCGAGACGACAAGATTTATATGGCTTGAAGGCGAGCCAAAATCAGCAAAGTGCCGATAGAAATCGATGCAGCCGGAATTGTATACCTTTTTGTTGACAACAAAAAAGTGATGGATAATAATAAGTTTAATCTCAAAAATAGTAATTATGTCACAAAATCGCTATAACACAAAAAACGAATTTTTTTAAAATATACGTTTCCCCTGAATTTATCAATGCACAAAAAAAGCGAGGACACAAATGAAACAAAAAATAGGTCTGATCGTAAACCCTGTGGCAGGTATGGGCGGCAGTGTCGGCCTCAAAGGAACCGATGGGGACTCATATAAAAAGGCAATGGAACTGGGGGCCCGACCGGTGACCCCCGTACGAACAAAGGATTTTTTTGCGCACATCCAAAAAAAAGGAAGCATTGAGCTGCTAACGGCGCCGGGCATGATGGGTGAGGATCATATTCGCGATTTTAATCTGTCCGCTACCGTTGTCGGCAGCGTGTCCGGAGAGACTTCATCCGGTGATACACGACGAATTGCAAAGGAAATGCTGGCCAAAGGTGTTGCTTTGCTGATTTTTGTCGGGGGTGACGGTACGGCCAGGGATATCTATGACGCCGTCGGTTTGAAAGTGGCTGTTGTTGCCGTGCCTTCCGGGGTCAAGGTATTCAGTGCCGTGTTTGCCTTCAGTGCCAGGGCCGCGGCCGAGATGGTCGATGAATTTATTGGCGGGGCCCGGGCTGCCGAGCAGGAAGTCCTTGACATCGACGAAGTCGCTTTTCGGGACAACCGGCTAGCATCTCGACTGTACGGCTATCTTCTTGTACCCAATGTCAAAAAATACCTGCAGGGCGGCAAAGAGTGCTCAAATGTAAACAAATCAGCCGTGAAAAGCAAAACAGAGGTGGCTGCCGATATTCTCGAACAGATGGCCCCGGATGCGGTATATCTGCTGGGTCCCGGAACGACCGTGAAGGCCGTTGCCGATGCCGCCGGAATACCCAAAACCCTGCTGGGGGTGGATGCGCTTGCAGACGGCCACTTGGTCGGGGCCGATCTGAATGAAAAGGCCATCCTGTCCCTGTTTCAAAACTTCAAAAAAAGGCATATCATCGTCACCCCTATCGGCGGAAACGGGTTCATCTTCGGGCGGGGGAGCAAACAGTTTACACCGGAAGTGATCCGGGGTGTCGGCCGGGACAATATTATCATCGTCGGCACACGGGATAAAATTGTCAAACTGGAAGCCCTGCGGGTCGATACGGGGGATTTTGAACTGGATCAGATGCTGGCCGGATACATGACGGTCATTGTCGGTTACAAAGAAATACTGAAAATGGAGGTCAGGGGGTGAAACGGCCGGTTGATTTAAGCATGAACGAAATGCCCTTTTTGCCACCGGAAAATGTCGTCGGGGCCGCCCGGGAGGGATTGCTGAAGCTGAACCGGTACGCCGGGCAAAAGGACCTTAAACAGTTGAAAGACTTGTTGGCCCGCTATGCCGGCGTCCCTAAAGCGCACATCATTCCCGGCCCCGGGTCTGATTTTCTTTTACGGGAAATCATACACTCCTTTTCAGTAGGACGAAAGGTAGTGATGGTCAGCCCCTCATTTATGCCGACGGTTCAAAAAGCAAAACAGTTTGCGACAAAATTCGTCGGCATCCGGTTGAGCCCTCCGGGATTCGGCTTAAACCCCGACCTCCTGCTGGATGAATTGACAGAGCCCACTCTGATGATCATTGACAACCCGAACAATCCAACCGGTAAAATCCTCCTTGATCGGCAGACCGTCCAGAGAGTTTTAAGCAATAAAAACACCTTTCTGGTCATCGATGAAGCCTACTTCGAATTTTCCAAAGTGACTTTTGCAAATCTGGTTCCCGATTATCCGAATCTTACCGTCACCCGTACGCTGGATAAGGCTTTTAGCCTGGCGGGAGCCCGGGTCGGCTATCTTATCGCCGGAAAATATTTTACAGATGCCTTTGCCTCATTTTATGCCCTTTTGCCCCAATCAAGCCTTCATGCGGCGATTGCGGCATTGCAGTCTGTTGCGTATATGAAAAAAAACGTGCGCTTGGTAGCTGCCGAAAGAGAGCGGCTGTATAAAAAAATGATTGAACTAGGCGCTGATGTTTATTCGGGCAGGGCCAATTTTTTGCTCATAAAAACAGATTTCCCTGAGATAGCCCTGAAACTAAGAGACATGGGCGTGCTGGTCTCCGATATCTCGAACCAATTTACATCCGGGGCCATACGGGTATCGGTGGGCCGGCGTGAAGAAAACAATGCGTTTATCGATGCGTATCGAAAAATTACTGAAACTTGAGATCAATAATACGGTAACCGTTCACAATGGTCGATTTCACAATCCATAATTTTCCTAATAACTTTGCAACGATTGGGTTTGCTCATGGCAGCAGCGACCTGTTCATACCCTTTTCATGAAACTGTCAAAAAAAATGCTGAAAGCCGGATGGAATATCATCCGTGAAAAAAGCGGGTCCTACACCATCTTCGGTTCCAACGCCCGACGATACACTTTCACACCAGCCACGAACAGATGGTCAATGCCCCAGGGAGAGATTGAACATGCTCTGGACAAAGATCTGGAACAGATCCAAACAAAAAAAGCCTCCGCCATAATGGTAGCCTCCCGGTTAACGGCGCTTTCCCACACCAAACAGTCCTCCGAGCCGATTCGAATTATCTGCAGGGACAAATTGGCCGCACATAAAAGTGTCCTGCATTTTGGCACGGGCAAAGACCGATTCGCCAAATCGGATCTGCTCAAATCCGGCTGTTCGGAAGTAGTTGATTTTGATCCTAATTTTTATCCGAATCAGACAGTTTTAAACAAAAAGTACGATGTTGTCATTGCAAATTATGTATTAAATATTCTACCGTCAAAAGAGCGCCATGATGTCTACCGGCTGATCAAAGATACCCTCAAGGATACGGGAACCGCTTATCTAACGGTACAGGGCGTCTGGCCTGTTGAACATAAATATCAGATTATAAAGCGATATCAGGATGGCTATCTGATCAAAACCGGGTTTAATATCACCTTTCGAAAAGGATATACCCCGAAGGCGTTCCTCCGGGAGATAAAAGAAGAAATCAAGGGAAGGCCCGGAGTGATTAAAATGCTGTACAGCAACACGTTTGTCGGTTGGACCAAAAAATGAAGGTCTCCCGGCTTTTTTGGGGATATGCAGTTAACGATTGACATATAACGGCAGTCCCACCATCATATTCTGGTGTGTACCGTTTCTCGTTCTGATCATTTTGATGGATATGTTCCATGGTACTCACCCATACTTCACAAATTCCACATTGCCGGTATCAATGACTCTAACCGGTACTGGATTATTGCTAACGGCTATCGGTTTCTTGCATCGTCTTCCGATCATTGAATGCTGAGATTCGCGCTTTTTTTAATTTTTGCACGCGCGTCTTAGCCCTAACGTAAAGCTCTTTCGCTATATCCGGCCGTTGGGCATAACACCGGTTGCCATAGTGTTGCTGTGGATTACGTTTATTCCCGGCTGGCAAATTGGACTCAGGGCAAGCCTGATATGCATCGGAATCACTGGTGTGGAGCACGCAATCAAGATAAAAATTCAACGAAATCGCCCGTTTATTGAGTTGCCGAAGATTGCCATGCATCAGCCTGATCAACCGCACGATTACGCCTATCCCAGCGGTGATGCCATGCGTGTCTGGTAGCTGGCCATGGGTGGCGGAGATGACGGCCGTAGCATGGCGAAATCCGAACATCTACATTGACATCGCCTCTTATGAGCCCCGGTACCTGGCAATGCCCGGCAGCGGCTGGGAACCGCTTTTGAACCTGGGGAATTCCATCCTCCAGAACCAGATTCTTTTCGGGTCAACCTGGCTCTTCATGGGCCAATCCATCCGTCAACTCGCCGATGGTGTGGAAGAACTTCCCCTGAAGGCATCGGTCCAGCGCAAATGGCTCTACGAAAATGCCGCCGGACTGTTTTGTTAATTCCGATAAAAAAGCTCAAGCCCGACACCGACCTCTTTGAGTGCAACCACACTGGACAGCGCTATTTTTGAAGAAAGGTCCGTGCAGTGACATGCATGGACTTTGGCCGGTTGCCATTTTTTAAAATACCGGACCGTCTCATCCAGTTGATCTTCCGGAGGGTCGAGCAAATGAAATCCGCCGATAATGTCGGCTATTCTTTTCTCTCTACAAACTTTCATGGCATATTCCACCGTATTGCAAATACCGGCATGGGCGCATCCTGTGATGACAACCAATCCTTTTGGCGATTTAAATACAAGCGCCGAATCATCCAAAACAAAATCGTCTTTTTCCCCATCCGCATAATGAATTTTCCCGATGGGATACTTAGACTCAAAGGGCATCGTTCGTTCAATTTCTCCAAGGAATCCCAGGTTTGAATCTATCCAGACCGGTTCTCGGCTGAGCTTGATATCAAAATATTTCATCGCTTTTTCTTTGGATACCAGGCACCCGATTTCACCCATTCCCTGAATGGTTCTAGAAACAAAAATAGATGGATGAGCAATTAAAACCGGCCGTTTATGCAGTTTCTTTTCAAATTTGGCCTCCGCAAAATGCTGAATAAGATGTTGAAGTCCCCAGGTGTGATCCAGGTGAGCATGGGACAGGACGATAAAATCCAAATCAAGCAGGTCAATCCCCATTTTTATCGCATTTGTAATAAAAATGTCGGAATATCCTGTATCGAATAAAATTCGGCTTCCATTAATTTCTATAAAATAAGAAACTGCCGGTTCGCCGAGAAAATATCTGTCAATGAGCGTATTGTTATCCACAAGAACTTTAAGTTTCATAATTTTCCCTGAATTTTAAGAATTAAACCGTAGTTCACTGTCAGCTTAAAAACCGAAGAGCAGGCGCTCTTTACCCATTTATTTAATTTTTAAAACCACGTCCTTCGAGCGTAGCCTTCAGACTATGCGAGAATACTCACAACTATGTCTAATTGACAAATTATGTCAAGAAAATTCCGCGCATATGCGCAATACGACAAAGTTAATTGTTCTTTTTGCCGGTTTTTTGCACTGCAGGGCAGGAGAGTGGCGGTATCGGCCTTACTAAAGCAAGATAGTGTCCGTCCAGAAATGGTCTGTTTGCCCAATCTCATCGTTACGCGAAAAAAATAATCCTCGGAATATCAAATATATGCCTGTGGTTATTTTTTCCGCATGCCTTGACCTTGAACAGATAAGCGCAGACTTCGAAAATCCTCATTTCTGGATGGACACAAGATAGCAAAGGTTCCTGTAAAAACTGTTTTTTGAATTGTAACAGATTTGTTTGCAGAAGATGGGGGATATGGGAACTGCTGGAAAAATCGGGGCGGCGGTGGAGGGGTATATCCTGACGCACCCGGCAGGTGCAGGGCTATTTTGAGGTCTCCGCTGTTTTCCCCTGCGGCAGGAGGTACAAAGGCGTATTGCCTCTATCGAGACCCATGATCCTGCTCACTTTTGCATCGGAAAATGCGCCGATGATCGCCGATCCGAGCCCCAGGGCGACCGCCTGCAGGCAAATATTCTGAGCCACATGCCCCGCTTCCAGCAGCACATACCGAAAACCCCGCCGGCCGTACTTTACCGTTGTTTTTTCAAAATTGGCCGCCAGTACGATGACAACCGGAGCCTCACGAATAGCTGTCTGTACCAGGGCCGCCCGACAAAGGGCATCCCGCTTATCCACGTTGCCGGTCTCTATCAGGTCGTGGGTGTGAGGCCGATATTTGTAGATGCCGGGCTCCAGTCCGTTGACATTTCCGACAGCCGCATAAACATTGATGGGATATAATGCGCCGGCGGACGGCGTAGTCCTGAACTTTTCAGGGCTGGTCACGCCCTGAGCCGCCCACAGCAGTTGACCGAGTTCGTCAAGCGAAATCAGCGCTTTCTGAAAACTGCTGACCGAACGGCGCTCTGAGAGTGCTGCTTCCAAAGAAAAATCCCCCTGACGCCGCGGCTTTGGGAGTTTATTGGTTCTCAATCGAGTCTGTTTATTCATTTTTCTCCACAGTGATGAAAGAATACGATATGGTAATCTTGCCTAAGGTTTGTGCAGATAAGCGTAGACTCCGAAAATAAGTTCACAAGGTTACGTGTTGCGGCGCCAACCCCAGCCCGTAATTATAAATGACGGCAATGCACAAATTCTGTCACACATCGCAGGATGGAACGCTCAAAGTGCAGCAAAGAAAAATAATTGAACTTATTGAACGCGAGACAGATCTCTACGAATTATCGGTAAAGAGAATTTTACACAGAGCAAATCTGTTATGTATATGCAGTATCTAACAAATAATCCCAACAGGCAAGGTATTTATTATTTTTCCGTAACCGTTCAGGGAGGAAATATTCAAAAAAATCTTTGTCCGATGATCCCGATTCCATGCCCGGGAAGAAGGATGCGCCTTCAAAAGATATGTTCCGCAGCGTAATGATCTCAGGGTAAGCGTATTGAAGCAAAGGGCTCATCTACTATTGCCTTTCGGGGGATGATCGGTTATGTGCAGACGCATATAGCCGAAGCGTGTTGTCTTCGCATACCTTGTTTTACCAGGATAACCGCTGGTCGTTGTGTTTTACAAAAAATCAAATGCGTTTGTCCTGATTGTATATGGATAATTACTTTTTCAGGAGCAAATAATGGAAAAAATTAAGAAAAAGCGTCAACGTGAACTTTTTTCGGAAAAACTGACCGAGATTCTGAACATGGGGGCGATGAACCTTGCCATGGGTATAGGGTACCGTGTCGGTCTTTTTGAGGTAATGGACGGTTTTGACAGCCCCCGACCGGTGGCTGCCATCGCTGCCAAGGCAGGACTTGATCAGAGATATGTTTCCGAATGGCTGGGCGTCATGGTGACCGGCGGCATAATCGAACTGGTCAAATCAGAGGCCATGGACAATCTGTTTTTTCTGCCCGGAGCCCATGCTGATTTTTTAACCCGCAGATCGGGGAATGCCAACCTCGGCGTCTATACCCAGGAAATCCCCCTGTTAACCAAATGCGGCATGGACGGTGTCGTGGACGGCTTTACCACCGGTGACGGTGTGCCCTTTGCCCGCTATCAGAATTTCCAGGCCTTTATGGCTGAACTTTCAGATGCCAAGCATCGTCAGGTACTGGTGGATAAATTTCTTCCCTCTGTGGCCGGTGGTGAAGTTGTAAAGAAGTTAAAGCAGGGAATCCGGGTGTGTGATCTGGGATGTTCCGAAGGGGTGGCCCTGCTGTTGATGGCACAGGCATTTCCGCAAAGCCGGTTTACCGGCATGGATATCGATGCCCTGGCCATTGAGAAGGCAAACAGGGAGGTCAAACGTCTGCAGGTATCCAATGTCCGGTTTGTGGTAACGGACGCTGCTGCTCTGGCAGACGGCATGGAATTTTACGAGAGCTTTGATTATGTGACCGCCTTTGACTCTATTCATGACCAGACCCGTCCTCTTGCGGCCCTGGAAAGTGTATACCATATCCTGGCGCCGGGCGGTTTTTTTTCCATGATCGATATTGCCGCTGAAACCGATGTACAGGCCAATATCGGGCACCCCATGGGGCCGTTTTTATATACGGTCAGTTTGATGCACTGCATGCCTGTGGGATTGATGGACGGCGGTACCGGGCTGGGAATGATGTGGGGCCGGGCCCAGGCCGTAGAACTGCTGTGTCAGGCCGGTTTCTCAAAAGTTTCAGTGGAAGAGATTCCTGAAGATTCTTTTAACGATCATTTTCTCTGCAGAAAATAAATGCCAGGCCGTCAATGAACAATTCAGATTATCCCGGTCATAAGTAAGGCATCCAGGCCGCCGTGATAGATCCGACGGCGATGAAGGTTCAGGGGCAGGCGGTCAGCCAGGTCAATACCGGGCACCAGCAGTGCCAATTTCCATCCCTTATAATCCTGTTTGAGTTTCGTACAGATGGCATCAAACAGTTCCCTGCTTGATAGTTCGGAGCCAATCCGTCGGCCGTAGGGCGGATTAAGGATAATCAGCCCCGGACCGGGTGCGGTCTGCAGACGTCCTGGTGCAAAAAAATCCCGACAGGCAACCTGGATGGTTTTGTATAGATGATGGTGCCGGACACAGTCTGAAAGGAGCCGGCAGGCATTCGGGTCATGGTCCGCACAAAAGACAAGGGGTGTTTCCGGCTGCCGAAACTGCAGTTGCGCCTGGTTTCTCATATAGGCCCAGCGCTTGGGACGAAAGGCCGGCCATGCAAAAAAAGAAAATTCCCGCAGCCATCCGGGCGGGATGTTATTGATCATCATGGCGCCTTCCAGGGCAAAGGTTCCTGAACCGCACATGGGGTCTATTAAGCTCTGATCGGGCCGGTACCCCGCCAGCAGCAAGGCGGCGGCAGCCGTTGTTTCCCGGACAGGGGCACGCCCTCCATGGGTTTTAAGGCCACGCTTATAAAGATTATCTCCGCTGCTGTCCAAAGATACGAATACGTGATCTTCAAGGATTCGAATCAAAATGTGCTGTCCGGCAGATATCGGAGATGCAATGTTATTCTCGATACCATCCTGCTGCAAACGTTTTTGCAACCTGTCCTGCATGCATTCGGCAACCGCATTTTTGTGATAGAGCCTGGAATGGTGCGATGTCACACTGATGACGGGTTTTGTGCCGCCATATAGAAAAAGTTCCCATGGAATGTCATCAATCTTTTTCCCAAGCTGCCTGAAATTTGTAGCGGTAAAATCGCTGATTCGTAACAGTATTCGCCCGGCGGTACGCAGATAAAGGTTGGCCAGACAGCAGTCATGCAACCGGCCTTTAAAGGCGACGCCCCCCTTTTCAGCCACGGCCGACTTGACGGACAACGGCAGTGCCAGGAGTTCATGAAGGCACACAATCTCCATGCCCGGGGCCGTAACGGCGAAATAATCCCGGACACGCCCGGATACATGGCGTTTGATTCTTTTTTGAAGATTTTTTTCAAAGCCCATGATGGTGCTTTTCCATGGAATGATAAATCAAACCCGGCTTCCGCTCCAGCGCAGTTTTTCTTTGAGGATGTCGAAATATTGCCGCCCCGGAAGGGTAATAATCCGGGTTGGGTGGGCGCCTTTGCGGACCATGATTTCATCTTTGTCATCAATGTCCAGGCCGGCCTGACCGTCAAAGGTCAGCATGATGTCGGATGCCTCCTTGGAAAGCCTGAGTTTGATACGAACATGCTCGGGAACCACCAGGGGCCGGTTTGTGAGGGTAAAAGGACAGATGGGGGTCATGATGATACCCGGAACCGCTGGATGAATTACCGGGCCGCCGGCGGCAAGGGAATAGGCAGTTGAACCGGTTGGCGTTGAAACAATGAGACCGTCGGCCCGATAGGTAGTCAGGTAATGATCGTCAATATAGGTTTTGATCTGGGCCAGCCGGGCCAGGGTACCTTTGTTGATGACGATATCGTTCAATACGGTTTCGGAAAAACGTACGCGACCTTTGCGCAGCACCGTAACCAGAAGGCGCATACGCAATTCGGTTGAATAGATTCCGTTTAATATGTTTTCAGCCACGTCAAACAGATTGTCCGCAACGATGCCGGCCAGAAACCCTACCTCGCCGAATTTGACGCCCAGAATTGGGATATCCTGATCGTCGATCCAGCGAACGGCACTTAAAAAAGTTCCGTCACCGCCCAGAACAAATACGCAGGAAAGGTCAGGCGGTGCAACCGCATGGCGTTGATCCGTATGTTTGCGATTGGGCAGGATACTTTCTTTTCTGATCACCTCAATGTTCCGTGCTTTCAGCCATGCCTCGAATTCATCAGCACGGCTGCCGGCCCTGGCATCGGCCTTAACGATTATGCCTATCTTTATCACGTTGTTTACTCCTGTAATCCGTGTCCTTCCGAGCCCTTTATACCTTTTTACCTGGGTTTAAGGGCTTCCGGCAGTGCAGTGCCCTGCAAAAAAGCAGCCGTCCAAAATTTTTAAAAAAAGCCCGATTCCAACATTTTGCTTTGGAACGGCCGATATGACGGGCCTGATTGTTTGATACTGCCTGTTTTCATATCGACATCCGATTGAAACGGCAAGATATTTTTCAGAAATGAAATATGATTTGTATCTTGACTGTAAACGCTAATACCGTTATATATACAAAATTTTGTATCATTATTATATTTTTATTAACAATTATTAAGGAGGATGGAATTATGAATTGGAATTGCAGTCGGAAGGCCCTGGTTGTAACGATTATGACAATTTTTGCTCTTATGGCCGGTGGAGCGTTATTGTTCTCATGCGGTGAAGCTGAAAAACCTGTAGAAGAGGAAAAAGTATTAGAGCCTATCAAAATCGGCGTCGTGGGACCGCATAGTGGTGATCTGGCATCATACGGATTACCTACTGTCAAGGCAGCAGAACTTGTAGCCGAACATCGTAATGCAATGTGCGGTGTTAATGGCCGTAAAATTGAACTCGTAGTTGTTGATGATGTATGTAAGCCTGAGGTGGCAACAAATATGGCAACCAAGGTGATCGGAGAAAAAGTACATGTGGTTTTGGGTCATATCTGTAGTGGTGCCACCAAGGCGGCGCTGGGTATCTATAACGACTCCAAGATTGTTGCCATGTCGCCTTCTGCAACAAATCCCGCCCTTACTCAAAGCGGTGATTATCCGAATTTTTTCCGAACCATTGCTTCTGATGACGCACAAGCTGAATTGGAAGTTAATTTTGCACTCAATGTTTTGAAGCTTAAAAAAATTGCTGTATTGCATGATAAGGGCGATTATGGAAAAGGTTTGGCGGAATTTGCAAAAAGCTTCATAGAAAAAGACGACCGTGCAGAGCTATCCTTGTACGAGGGTGTTACTCCCGGTGCAGTGGATTATTCTGCAGTTGTTCAGAAGATTAAACAATCAGGGGCAGAGGCTGTCATTTTTGGTGGTTATCACCCGGAAGCTTCTAAGATAGTCAGTCAGATGCGCAAAAAAAGAATGGAAACCATTTTTATATCTGACGACGGTGTAAAAGATGACACCTTCATCAAAGTCGCCGGCAAATATGCTGAGGGCGTTTACGCTACCGGGCCCATGGATACAACGTCAAACCCTCTTGCGATTGAAGCAACTGAAGCCCATCGTAAAAAATATGGTGACGATCCAGGCGCCTTTTTTCTCAACGCATATTCCGCGGCATTAGCCTTAATTAATGCCATAGAAAAATCATGTTCCACCGATTACGATGATATTGTAAAAGCCCTGAGGAGTGAATATGTGGCTACGCCTCTAGGTATTATTCGTTTTGATAATCGTGGAGATGCT
This sequence comes from uncultured Desulfobacteraceae bacterium, assembly GCA_964418755.1. GTDB lineage: Bacteria > Desulfobacterota > Desulfobacteria > Desulfobacterales > 4572-123 > 4572-123. The sequence goes on along the minus strand of CAYQNS010000054.1, from coordinate 10,639 downwards.
ATCGGTGTCGGTTTTTCCATGTATCAGGTGCAAGACGGCGTATATGTCGAACTGAAATAATTAATCCCGGGAAAATATAATATCAGGGGTCAATGTCTATTTTTGCCTTGCCCCTGATATTTTACTTTAAGGAGTAAAACCGTCTAAATGGATTGGGAATATTTTTTAGAGCTGTTCTTGGGCGGTCTTACCCGCGGAAGCATCTATGCGCTGATCGCCCTTGGCTATACCATGGTTTACGGTATCATTGAATTAATTAATTTTGCCCATGGTGAAATCTACATGATCGGTGCATTTACCGCCCTTATTGTCACCGGCGTTTTGACCCTTCTGGGGTGGAATCATATCGCCATCCTTGTTCTGGCGGCCCTGGCCGCGGTTGTTTATTCTTCGGCCTACGGGTATACAATAGAGAAAATCGCCTATAAGCCGCTGCGCAACGCACCGCGCCTCTCAGCGCTCATCAGCGCCATCGGCGTCTCTCTTTTCCTGCAGAACTATGTGCTTCTGGCTCAGACATCCGATTTTCTGCCGTTTCCCGCCATGATTCCTGATTTTAAATTTATGGAGCCCGTTGCCCATATCTTCAGTTCTTCTGAACTCGTCATCCTTATCACCACGGCCATCGTTATGATTCTTCTGACGTTTCTGATCAAATTTACCCGGATCGGTAAAGCCATGCGGGCCACGGCCCAGGACAAAACCATGGCGGCCCTGGTGGGTATTAATGTCAACCGGGTGATTTCGGTGACCTTTGTGGTGGGCTCTGCAACCGCGGCCCTGGGAGGTGTTCTGATTGCTTCCCATGTCGGCCAGATCAATTTTTATATCGGTTTTATCGCAGGTATCAAGGCTTTTGTAGCGGCGGTTCTGGGCGGCATCGGCAGCATCCCGGGAGCGGTTCTGGGCAGCTTTGTGCTGGGCTGGACCGAAAGTTTTGCCACCGGCTATATTTCAAGTGATTATGAAGATGTTTTTGCATTCCTGTTTCTGGTATTCATCCTGATATTCAGGCCGGCGGGCATTTTGGGGCGCTCCACCACGGATAAGGTGTAGGAGTTCAGGGCTATTGAATGATGAATTCGGTAAATTTATGCTGAGGGACCTAAGTGCTTCGCCGGTTTATAAATCAGCCGAAGACCTTCTTTTGGGGGAAGTTGCTTTTTTAAAATGGTCAATAGCCAAAAGACCCGGCCTTACGGAATTTTGATTTAAAACGTGTAAAACTCACGCATAAGTACGCGTAAAACCGGAAACAGGTTTTCGATTTTTTAATAAATTTAGTTAATGATTAACAGTTTAAGGCGGCATTTATGAATTTTTTGTACAGAATTGCTGTTTCCGGCTTAACGCGTACTAATACGTTCAAACAGCTACCCGCTTTAAATCAAAACACCATAAGGCCTGTTGCCGGCAGCCGCAACAAAAAACAGAGATTTGAGAATTGATTACCTTTGATGAAATAAAAAAATCATTTCTGGTTTCCATCTGGTTCATGTTCTTGACTTTTCCCCTCATGGTGATCCGGGTCAACACGATTCACAATGTGGTGGAATGGCGCTGGCAAAACATGCTGATCGTGGGGGTGGGCAGTTTTTTTCTATCTTTTGTCTGGCGCTACATGATCCTGCGCAAGGAGATGGGCAGTAAAGCGCAGACAGGCGAAGATATTAAAAAAATTCCTCTGGGCCAGCGTATTTTTCAGGAACAAAAGGTCTATGTCCCAGTGCTCATCGGCATCGGTATTTTTACCCTTATGTTTCCCTTTGTTTTTTCCGTTTATCAGGTCAGCATCATGGTCACGGCCCTGACCTATGTAATGCTCGGCCTGGGGCTGAATATCGTTGTGGGCCTGGCCGGCCTTCTGGATCTGGGTTATGTGGCTTTTTACGCGGTCGGGGCCTACAGTTACGCGCTACTGCACTTTCATTTCGGTGTGGGGTTCTGGATGGCACTGCCTATTGGTGCAGGCCTTGGGACTCTATTCGGCATCATTCTCGGCTATCCGGTACTCCGCCTGCGGGGAGATTACCTGGCCATTGTTACCCTAGGGTTCGGGGAAATCATTCGACTGATCCTGGAAAACTGGAACGCGTTTTCGTTCGGTCCCAGCGGGATTGCCAATATTCCGCGGCCCGGATTGTTCGGAATCAAATTCTCCCTCGCTTCAGCTACCATATACATCTATTTTATCATGATCGCCCTGACGCTGTTTACGATTTTTGTTGTCAACCGATTGCAGAATTCCCGGATCGGCAGGGCCTGGATCGCCCTGCGGGAGGATGAAATCGCCTGCCAGGCAATGGGCATCGATAAAACCAAAACCAAGCTCACCGCCTTTGCTCTGGGGGCCACCTGGGCCGGCATGGCCGGCGTGGTATTTGCCGCCAAGACAACGTTTATCAACCCGGCCAGTTTTACCATCTGGGAGTCGATCATGATCCTGTGTGTGGTCGTTCTGGGCGGCATGGGATCTGTTGTCGGGGTTATTCTGGGTGCACTGGTACTGATTCTCCTGCCGGAATATTTAAGGGCTCTTTCAGAGTACCGGATGCTGGTCTTTGGTGTGGCCCTGGTGCTGATGATGGTTTTCAGGCCCGGCGGCATTATCAGTAATGTGCGCAGGACGTATAAATTCGAGAAACTGAGCAAAAATGGATAACACCATACATATGGAACCGATACTGGAAGTAAAAAAACTGACCATGGATTTCGGGGGATTAAGGGCCCTGGATAAAATCGATATTGATATCGGGCAGGATGAAATCGTTGCCCTGATCGGGCCTAATGGCGCCGGCAAAACAACTTTTTTTAACTGTATCACCGGAATATACAATCCCACTGAGGGAGACATGCTGATTGCTCCCCGAGGGAAAAAACAAAAAAAAATCAACGGATTAAAGCCCAATAAAGTTACAGAACAGGGATTGGCGCGAACATTTCAGAATATCCGGCTGTTTCCCAATATGTCGGTGCTTGAAAATGTGATGATCGGCCGGCACTGCCGGGCTCATGCCGGTATTGCCGGGGCGATTTTCAGAAACCTGGCCACGGTTAAAGAAGAAAAAGCCATTGTCGACGACAGCTATCTGATTCTGGAAAAGCTGGAACTCACCGAATATGTCAATGAACTGGCCATGAACATGCCCTATGGTGCCCAGCGCCGGCTCGAAATCGCCCGGGCCATGGCCACCGAGCCGTTTCTGCTGCTTTTAGACGAGCCCGCCGCCGGTATGAACCCCCTGGAAACAAAGGAACTGGTGGATCTCATCGTCAAAATTCGCAATGAAGAAAAAATATCCATTCTGCTGATAGAACATGATATGAAGCTGGTCATGAGTCTGTCCGACAGAATTTTTGTCATGGATTACGGTAAAAAAATTGCGCAGGGGACACCCACGGAGATTAAAAACAATCCCGTCGTGATTAAGGCCTATCTCGGAGAAGATGTTGATGATGCTTAGCATTAAAAATATAAAGACCTATTATGGTAACATTCAAGCCTTGAAAGGTGTCAGTATCGACATAGACGAAGGCGAAATCATCACCCTCATCGGGGCAAACGGTGCCGGTAAAACCACAACGCTCATGTCCATATCGGGCATTGTGCCGCCCAGATCCGGCGAAATCAGTTTCAAGGATCAGCCCATTGAGGCGATGGACCCGGACCGGATCGTGTCTTTGGGCATTTGTCAGGTACCTGAAGGGCGTCGGATATTTCCCTATCTGAGTGTTAAGGAAAACCTGGATATGGGTGCTTTTTTGCGCAATGACAAGGAAAATCTCAAAAACGACGTCGATTATGTCTATGAGCTTTTTCCGATTCTGGCCCAGCGGCGCCACCAGGCCGGCGGAACCTTGAGCGGCGGCGAACAGCAGATGCTGGCCATATCCAGGGCATTGATGGCCAAACCCGTATTGTTGCTGCTGGATGAACCATCCTTGGGACTCGCACCCCTGGTGGTCAAACAGATTTTTGAAATCATCAAAAAAGTGAATGTTGAAAACAAGACCACCATTTTTCTGGTGGAACAAAACGCGAATCTGGCCCTGAAGGTGGCCCACCGGGGCTATGTAATGGAAAATGGCCGCATTACCCTTTCAGATTCAGCCGAAAACCTGTTTTCCAATCCACAGGTCCGGGAGGCTTATCTGGGTATTTAATTTGTATAATTGAATATTTAAGCCATTCATCGATTTTATTTGTGAAAAGACAGAGCGAAGCGATACCACAAGTTTTCAAGCCTTCAATTCTCAACCTTCAATTTATTTTAGTTCCGGCGTGTCCGGGTCAGGCCGCCCCTGCAAAGTCCATTTAAACTGCAGATGCGGTTTTTTTATTTATTTAAAATAGTGATCAAATGTTTCTTCCCACCACACGAAGTGAAATGAAGGACCTGGGCTGGAAAGCGGCCGATGTCATCCTGGTGACCGGAGACAGCTACATTGACAGCCCTTTCATGGGCATTGCCGTTGTCGGCAAGGTCCTGGTCGCCGCCGGGTTCAAGGTGGCGGTCATCGCCCAGCCGGACATTGATTCGGACAGGGATATCACCCGGCTGGGGGAGCCGCGTCTTTTCTGGGGCGTATCCGGCGGCAGCATCGATTCCATGGTGGCCAATTATACGGCCTTGAAAAAACGGCGCAAAAAAGATGATTACACCCCGGGCGGAAGCAATACCCGGCGGCCGGACCGTGCCGTTATCGTCTACGCCAACCTGATTCGCCGGTATTTTAAAGATACCAGCCCCATTGTACTGGGGGGGATAGAAGCCAGCCTCCGAAGAATTGCCCACTATGATTTCTGGTCGGACAAGGTCAGGCGATCGATTCTGTTTGACGCCCGGGCAGACTATCTGGTTTACGGCATGGGGGAAAAAACGGTGGTGGCCCTTGGCCGATACCTGCAGAAGGGAAAAGATCCCAGGGAAATAAAGGGCCTCTGTTATATTGCCGGTGAAAAACCAGGCCGTTTTATTGAACTGCCGGCTTTCAAGGATGTCCTTGTTGATAAAAACCACCTCATCGACATGTTTACAACCTTTTACAGCAACAACGACCCCATGACGGCCCAGGGTCTGGTACAGCGGCAGGATACCCGGTACCTGGTCCAGAATCCGCCATCGGCACTGCTCACCCAGACGGAACTCGACCAGGTTCATGACCTGGATTTTGAGCGTGACCTGCATCCTTTTTATAAAAAGTCAGGACCGGTGAAGGCCCTGGACACCATTAAGTTTTCCCTGACCACCCATAGGGGGTGTTACGGCGAATGCAATTTCTGCGCAATCGCCGTTCATCAGGGCCGCACCATCCAGTGGCGCAGCCGGCAATCCATTGTCAAAGAGGCCACGTTGTTGAGCCAGCACCCTGATTTTAAAGGCTATATAATGGATGCGGGTGGCCCCACCGCCAACATGTATGGGTTCGAATGTGAGAAAAAATTGAAAAAGGGCCCCTGCCCGGATCGGCGCTGTCTGTTTCCTGAAATTTGTCCGGTACTCAAAATAGACCATGGTGAGCAGCTGGCCCTGCTGCGGGAAATTCGCAGTATTAAGGGGGTTAAAAAGGTTTTTGTGGCTTCGGGCCTGCGCTATGATCTGCTGCTGGCAGACAAAAAGCACGGCGTCCGGTATTTAAATGAGATTGTGACCCATCACACCTCGGGCCAGTTGAAAGTGGCCCCTGAGCACTCGGAAGACGCCGTACTGAAAAAAATGGGTAAGTGCGGCCGTGCACCCCTGGTGGCATTCAAGGATCTTTTTTTTAAATTCACCCGGGATGCCGGTAAAAAACAGTTTCTAAGCTATTACATGATCGCGGCCCATCCCGGGTGTACCCAGAAGGATATGAAAAATCTGGCGTCTTTTACCACCCGTGAACTCCGTATCCGCCCTGAACAGGTCCAGATATTTACGCCGACCCCTTCCACCTATTCGACCCTGATGTATTGTACACGGATGGATCCGTTTACCCGGGAAAAACTGTTTGTGGAAAAGGCGCCCCTGAAGAAAGAGGCCCAGAAAAGGATTGTCGTGGGCAGACGCCATGTGCCTTGACTGGATCTGTTTTTTCCTTTGTTGACAAACCAGCGGCTTGTTTATATTTTTATTTCTGATACCAAAACAATTGCTTTGGCTTCATAAATCATGTGGCGGGAAATTTACAAAAATGGGAAAAAAATTTGATTTCTGGCAGGAACATTCAATGCAATACCTTGAAATGGCCTTTCGCACCGATCGGCGCGAAAAGGTCGCAAATCCGGATGGATATGGCAAACGAACCGGTGTTTGCGGCGATAGTGTCGAAATGTTTCTGACGGTAAAAAACGATCACATTCAGGCCGTTTCATATGAAATTGACGGCTGTTTGAATACCAATGCCTGTGCCAACACGGTCGCGGATCTGGCCACGGGGAAAACAGTAGCGGAGGCCTGGGAGATCACGTCTGAAAATATTGTTGCATATCTGGGAACCTTGCCGTCAAATGAAATCCACTGCGCCGAGGTTGCCGCAGGTGCCTTTTATCTGGCCCTTACCAATTATCAGAATCATCCGGCAGCGCCTGATCCGGCCCATGCCGCCAGAAGTCATGAAGCGCCGCCGGCAGGACTGATAAATCATTAATTCAGATCGACGGTAGAACCTCTGAATAATTACATAAAAATATTTGTCTCGAAAGGGAGCCGATGTTATGCCAAACTCATATTCTCTGCAAAAAGCGGAAACATTAGAGATCCAGACTTACAAAAAACCTAGAAACATCCAGGAATTAAGAAAAACACATATTCCTTTTTCCGGGCTTTTAAAAAAGCATCCTTATGATACGAAAAAAATTATTTTAATCACGGATCCGGACAGTCCCGGCACTTCCTATTATGAATTCAAAACCAATGATATCTCCTGTGCCGAGGAGATGCCGACCCTGGTCAATATGGATGGCGAGACCATCACCATGGCCAGGATCTGGGTAAAGAAAAAAAGCATGGGAGTTCGTTTTATTCCCTTTATAGTCGAGGATACACGGATATAGAAGAATGGAAAAACGATTCGAATACCTGGAAACAAAGTTGATTTACCAGGAAAAAACAATTGAGGATCTCAACGACGTCGTCACAAAGCAGCAAGGCCAAATCGATGACCTCCTGAAAAAACTCCTTGCCATTGAAGAGCATACAAAATTAATCCTGCCGTCCATCATCCGCAGCCGGGATGAGGAAAGTCCGCCGCCGCATTACTGATAGGTTGAGCGATTAGCGTTTAGCGCGAAATGATGAAGGATTCCTTTGGCTAATAGCTAACGGCGAACAGCTAACAGCTGATCTCACCGGAACGGCCAGGCTCAGGTATTTTCTATTTTCTTCAAACATCAATTTTTTATCCGTCATCATTTGCAAAAAAGGCATCAGCCTGTCTTCGGTCAGCCCCTGAAATTGATAAAGAATCCTTGTAAGCGATCGATGCCGCCCGCAAAACAGGTAAATTTTTCTGGACAGACCTTCCAGACGATGGGTGAATGGCTCCCCTTCAAGCCGGCGCTGGCGGATAATCATAAAATCTCTTCCATCCCGATAACTCAAAATAGGCGTATCGCCCCCGGTCTGATGAATCCGGGCATATATTTTTTCCCAGGCACGAACCTTTTGCTCAACCGGACGCCACAGCTTTCTCTGGTATCCCAGGTCGCCTCGATACCCCTGGAACATAAAAGTCATGCGGCGATGAATATCTTCCGGGAAAATTTTTGCATAATTCGGATGGTTGAAAACCGCCCTGACGCCAAAGGCCGCCGGGTCTGCATATACCGTGCTTCCCTGTCCGAGCCAGAAATGAACCAGCCTCAGAGGCCGAAAAAAGATAGCAAACTCAAGATTTCGCAGGGTTTCATTCATATCCTCGACATCGCTGCCTGGAAAATGCAGTATCAGGTTTGCGTTATTGACAATACCCAGACCCTCACAGTGTTTCATGATTTCCAGATTCTGGATGGAAGTGGTACCTTTATTTAATTTTTCAAGCAGCCGGGTGCTGAGGGCTTCGATACCGATCTGGACCCTGTTGACGCCGGCAGAGCCCATTTTTTCCAGTATTCGTTTCGGAGTGGTGGCCCTGAGCTCGCAAAACAGGCCCAGATCTTTTTTCAATCCGGCCAGATGATCGAACATCTCCATCGCGGTTTTTATCGGCATGAGATTGTCCATGAATGCCACGGAGAGATTACGATATTTTGAAGTGAGATGCTCAATTTCGGCGGCCACCTGTTGGGGGCGTTTGCACCGATACCCCTTCCAGTTGCGGTTGAGGTTGCAGAATGCACAGCCCGAATGCGCAGCCCCGGTTCCGGATGTCTGCCACCGGCATCCGCGGGAAGCTTCGGCCGGCAGTGTGGGGAAAAAAGTCTTTTCTGCTGAAAATGTTTTCAGTAGCCGAAAGTAATCGTCATAATCAGGAACCGGCAGATCCCCAAGATCCGACAGTTGGCTGAAAACAACCCCGGTTTTATCATCCATGGCCCGGGGTGTAACAAGACCCGGTATGCGGTCAATTTCTTCAAGGCCGGCAGAATTTAGTAAATTATGAACCAGCCGGCTTAAAGGCAGTTCGCCTTCTCCGTTGATGGCAAAATCAATTTCAGGAAATACCCTGAAAAGGTCTTTTATTGAATCTCCTGCAAACATGGATCCTCCGACGACAACCACAAGCCCGGGGCATTTTTTCTTTATAGTTCGTATAAAATATAAGGAGGATGTGAGCTGGCAAAAACAGATTGAAAAGCCTGCAAGTCCGAAACTGTTCCAGTCAACACTGTCGATAAATTCATCGGTGACGCCGGCGATCTGATGTGTCAAATCTTTAAAGTCGACCTCGGCCAACAAAGGCTTGCCCCTTGCTTTCCTGTAAAACAATGTTTCAATGGTATTGAATCGTTCAGGATGTAACAAAGCTGCGTAAACGGCTTCAGCCAGCCAGGTTTTTTCGGAGATTTCACGATAGATGGGATATCCGATAACCGCTGCTATTTTCAAATAAAAATGATGCACCTTTACATCCAAATCGGGAAATTCCCGATTCAGATATGATTTCAAGGTGCCGAGCTGAATGGAAGGACGGCTAAAAAGAGGCCAGGGGGTGGATATGAGAGCAATACTTTTCATTGTTTTAATGGTCCTTTTTCATCTTCATTTCCTGTTTGGCATAGTCAGGTATAATGCATTGAATTAACTTAAAAAGTCAAGGAACTGGTTGTCACATATTGAATTGCACAAGGCCAGGAGTGAAGGCTGTATTGTATAATGCGCCGACGACCGATAACGCAGTGAAATTGAATATGTGACAATCTATATCCAGGATAGTATAAGAATCAGCACCAGTATACAGGCACTGATGATCTGATATTTTTCCAACGGTGGTTGTTTGATCCATAAAGCCCAGCATGCACCCATCCCGATACCGCACAGGAATCCGAACAGGTGCGCCGTAATATCGGAATGAGCCGCCGATCCCAGTAGCCCCAGCAGAGCCATGCCGCCGCCCAAGGGAAGAAAGGCTTTGATTCTCTGCCCGGACAGGCGGAATTTTTTGACAAACTGGTACCCGCTTAAAATACCCAGTGCCCCGAAAACTGCAGTGGACGCCCCAATGGAAAGATGCCCCGTTTTAAAGAGAAAAGCATTCAGCAAATTCCCGGCGCTTCCGGCCAGCAGAATCATGAGCCATCCGGCACCCCAGCCGGACAGGGAGCAGACAGCCGTGCCGAAAAGGGCGATGCCGGCCATATTGCCGATGAGATGCACCGCATCGGCATGGATAAACAGGGCTGTCACACAGCGGTACAGTTCGCCATCCAGGATATGTCGGGCCGATGCACCATAAAAACGGGCAAAGGGTTCATGAATCTGTTTACTTGCAACCGATGCGTGAACAGCCGCCAACAGGGCCGCTACCCAGAGGCCGGTATAGGTTTTGGTAAAACGGGGAAAAGTGTTTCGAGGGGGATGAAATCGATCCTGATTTTCCTGTTGATAGGCTTCCACAGCCAGCCGGGCCTTTTCATAATCTGTGGACGGGACCGATATTTCCCAAGTACGGGCCTCCCGTTTAATCCGATAATGAATACCCAGGGCTGACAGCACCAGTGAGTATGTTTCGGCCTGTTTTCCGGTAAGACCGGGAAATAGAGGGGTCATTTTTTTAACCGTTGTCTTTGTCGGGTGAGCACTTTGCGCAGGCGCAAGTATTTTACTGCTTAACCGCCGCCCGGAAAGGTTTGGATGGCCTGCAGATTAAAAACCCTCGATTATTTTACCTTTTTCAACAAAGTTATGTACAGTGTTGTAGGCATTGCGACAACCCTTTATGGCGTTTTCCAACTGATCGAAAACAGGATCATCCTCCCCCAGGTACGTTCTTGATTTTTTAAGTATTTTTTCGCCCTGCCGCAGGTGTTGTTCCATGTCAGCCAGAATTTTCTTACGGATCTGATGTTTTTCCCGTTCCCTGGCAATAATGGGCAAAAGCCGTTGGATCGAATACTCCACCAGTGCATCCCGGGGGGCGTCAAAATCTTCAGATATCCTGCACAGACAGGCAAGGGCGTTCCGGCTGAGGACGTAGGTTTTCTGTACCCGATTCAGTTTCT
>CAYQNS010000053.1:0-22275 GCA_964418755.1 uncultured Desulfobacteraceae bacterium | reverse complement strand
CTTGAAAATATTATAAATTTGCATTGGAGTTGAATTGTATGGCTGTTTTTAATTTAAAAAGACGCGAAATAGAATGCAAGATAGTATATTACGGGCCCGGCAGGTGCGGCAAAACTACGAATCTTGAGTTTATTTTTAAATCTTACAAAAAACAGATCGTCGGTGAAATGGTATCCATCAATACGGAGGGAGACCGGACTCTTTTTTTTGATTTTCTCCCCATGGGCCTTGGTAAAATAAAGGACTGTGATGTGCGTGTGCAATTGTACACCGTCCCCGGGCAGGTGCAGTACACTTCTACCAGAAAACTTGTATTGCGCGGGGTGGATGGGATTGTCTTTGTGGCGGATTCCCTTGATGTCAGACGTGAAAAAAATATGCTTTCACTTAAGGATCTCCAGAAAAACCTGAGGGACTATGATATAAGTATTTTTAAAATACCACTGATCTTGCAATACAACAAACGGGACCTGGCCGATCAATCCATACCGATCATGTCCATTGATGAGATGGAACGAAACCTGAACCGCCAAATCAAAGTGCCCTCCTTTCCTTCCAGTGCAGTCAATGGATATGGTGTCGGAGTTACATTGAAAGAGTGCTTGAAATTAACATTGAAATCTCTTCAAAGACAATTGAAATGGGCAAAATAACTGTTTCTTATGAATAATAAAATAGTTCTCGCTGGTAATCTTGATTTTCTCGGCCTTGCAGATATTTTTCAACTGCTGGGGGCAAACGGAAGCTCCGGTATTTTACGCATCATGAGCCGATATTCTCCGGAGCCCGGCATTGTATATTTCACTAAGGGGAATCCGATAAACGGCTCAATCGACAACTTGAGGGGGCTGGACGCCGTCTACTCTTTTTTTGGATGGACTCGGGGTGAGTTTGAATTCAGGCAGGAGCCGATCAATGTTGCCAGGGTTATTAAAGAAAGCAGAATGGAAATCATCCTCAACGGGTTAAAAATGCTTGACGATGGTCTCATCAAAAATCTCGGGGCTGATACGGTTGAGAAAAAAATATTCTGGGGTAGTCATGAAAAAGGGGCGGACAAGACGGTAATCAGAGGACCCTTGGTCGACTATATGCATGTAGTTGATGAAGAGGAATTCTATGACGGTGAAAGAATCGTCGAGGAAGGGAAGCACGGTAACTGGATATGGACTATCTTGGAAGGCCGAGTCGATATCGTTAAAGAGAGTTCCAAGGGACCTTTGACTGTTCTTAAAATCGGTGACGGTGCATTTGTTGGGAGCTTGGATTCGCTTATGACACGCGGAAGCAGTCGCAGCGCCTCCGCCATAGCCAGGGGCAATGTTCAACTGGGGGTTCTTGATTCACAGCGACTCTCAAGAGAATATACAGCCATGTCACTGGAATTAAAAAACATAATGACAAGCCTGGACGGAAGATTGAAGCGAGTGACCAATCGATTTGTTGAAAGTTCTATTGATCCCAATATGCCGGAATACCGGTTTAAAAATGTAAAACAATTGATAAAACAAGGGCAGGCCGAGAAAAATCTGTTTAAAATTACAAATGGAAAAGCGTTTATAGCAAGGCAGACCGATCACGAAATTATGCTTTTTTCGGAACTTGTACATGGTGATTATTTTGGCAATATTCCATTTATAGATATGGGGCATGAACCTTTTTCAGCTTCCGTGTTCGCCTCCCACGACCTCAAAACAGGCCAGGTTGATGTGGAAAAGTTACAGCAGGAATATGAACAGCTTTCCTTAACTTTCAGGAATATTGTGGCAAATGTGGGAACCTGCATTTCGGCAACTTCAATGATCATGTGCAATACATTTATGAAAACAGAACGCTGACGGCAATCAGCATATCAGGCATTTTACTGACTGGGAAATTAATATGAGCAAAACTGAAAAAAGAAAACATGATAGAATCGATTCGCTGAACCTGTCTTATCTATGCGTCAACGAGAATAATGAGATCGTAAAACAGGGTATGGGAAGAACGCTGAATGTTTCTGAATCGGGAATACTGCTGGAAACTGTTTTCGCCATAGAAAAGCACCAACTTCTGTCTATCTCAATAGGCATTGAGAACGATCTGGTGGATATTCAGGGGCGGGTGATACATTGCCGTACAGGCCGGCGGAAAAGATTCGAAACCGGAATCGAGTTTATTGATATTAGTGAAACATCACTTGTAATTTTACAACGATTCGTGAATTTTTTTCTAAATAATAAGGAGTAATAAAATTTCAATGAAAGAAAAACATACCGTATTGGAAACCGATTTTCATGGGCTGAACTTGGTTAAAAGAGGAAAGGTCAGAGATATTTACGACCTCGGTGATAAACTGTTAATGGTAGTAACAGACAGAATTTCCGCCTTTGATGTTGTTATGCCCGACCCATTGCCGGGCAAGGGAATAATTCTTACTCAGATCTCCCTTTTCTGGTTTGATATTATGCAGTCCATCATTCCAAATCATGTTATCACAGCAGATGTTGATGAGTATCCCGAAATTTGCAGACCCTATGCAGATTCGCTGCGTGGCCGGAGTATGCTGGTAAAAAAGGCAACCCCCCTGCCGGTTGAATGTATCGCCCGCGGGTATATTTCGGGCTCCGGATGGAAATCTTATAAAAAATCGGGTGATGTTTGCGGTATAAAATTGCCGCCGGATCTCAAGGAATCGGAAAAACTGCCGCACCCCCTCTTTACACCTTCAACCAAAGCCGACGAAGGGCTGCACGATATTAATATAGAATTTAAGGAAGCTGAAAATCTCATCGGTAAATCACTGGCCGGCCAGGTCAGAGATCTGACCCTGGCAATATACGAAAAAGGTGCCGAACTGGCTGCCGGCAGGGGAATAATTATTGCCGACACAAAATTTGAATTCGGCCTGATTGGGAACGATTTGATTCTGATTGATGAAGTGCTGACCCCTGATTCATCCAGATTCTGGCCAAAAGCATTCTATGAGCCGGGCGGCGCTCAGAAAAGTTTTGACAAGCAGTATCTCAGAGATTATCTGAATTCACTGGCGTGGGACAAAACACCTCCCGGGCCTTCTCTGCCGCAGGAGATTATCAACAAGACCAGAAGTAAATACCTTGAAGCATTGACGTTACTTACCGGATCAAACCATGGGCTTTAAAGCGTGTACTGTAAGTTTGACGTCAATAGATCAAGCCGATAATACATATTGTATATCCACTAAGGACGATGTTGACGATCTTGTTTTATCCATTGACAGGGTAGGGCTCATAGCCCCGCCGGTTTTAAAGGAAACTTCCGGTAAGTTCAATATAATATGTGGGTTTCGACGGATCAGAGCCTGCAGGGAGCTTGGCTGGTTAAAAATAGACTGCAGGTTGCTGAGTGCCGACGGAACTCATTTCGAACGTACTCGACTTGCCATAGCCGACAATTCGATGCAGAGAGCCCTTAATCTACTCGAAACGTCCAGGGCTCTGAATTTGCTGGCGGATTGCTTTAATGATGATGATCAACTGGTTAAAGCCGCAAAAACACTGAATCTGCCTGATAATATGGCAGCCATTACCAAAATCAAAGAAATTTGCCGACTTCCCCGGAAGATTCAGGAAAATGTGCTTTTGGAAAATATTTCCCTGGTGGTTGCCCTGATGCTTGGAAAGATGGAAAACAACGCCGGCATGGCCCTGGCCGATCTTTTTGCCAAACTGAAGGCCAGTTTGAATAAACAAAGAGAAATCGTTACTTTAATTACTGAAATTTCACTGCGTGAGGAGATATCTGTTGAGGAACTGGTCAATACACCCGTTGTGCAGGATATCGTTACCCATCCCGATATGGACCGAAACCAGAAAACAGCAAAGATCCGATTTTATTTAAAACAGCGACGCTACCCCGCTATATGCAGTGTCGAAAAAGAGTTTGAAAAAAATTTAAAACGCCTGAAACTCGGATCGGGCATCAACCTTATCCCGCCGGCTCACTTTGAGGGGCGACACTATACCCTGACCCTGTCATTTAAAAACCTGCCTGAATTTGCAAAACACAGAGAGACTCTTGACCGGATTGTAGATAATCCTGCTTTTGAGAAAATGTTGCAATAAACCCCGGTTTTCCACTCGACAATACATCTCATTTTGTAATTGTTCGTTTCGTCACATTTGCTATCATCGCACTAAAATTTAAAGATATTCCGCCATGTTGTTATATGTAATCAAAAAATGAATAAATAATACTTGACAAATATATCGCAAGAACTATAAAGCTATGTAGAGAATAGATGGGATTCATATTATAATGGGGATACAGGAAAGAAAAAAGCGTGAAAAGGAGAAAAGGCGTCGACAGATCATAATTGCCGCCAAAAAAGTATTTTCCGCCAGGGGTTTCAACAAGACAACCATGGAGGATATTGCCCAAAAGGCTGAATTAAGTCCCGGTACGATTTACCTGTATTTCAAAAATAAAGATGAATTGTTTGCCTCGCTTTCCATGAGAATTCTGCAGTATCTGTCTACCCGAATCAATAGTATAGATTTCGAGGCGGAATTGACTTCAAAACAGCGCATGGAAATCCTCAAAGACGCCTTTCTTGATGTTTATAAATTTGATCCCCTGATCCTTGTCAACATGTTTCATCTCCAGTCCAGTGAAACCCTGAACAACCTGAGCCCTCAACTGCTTTCCGAAATTCGCAAGCTATCAAACAACGCATTGAACCCCATTGCCCGGGTTTTTGATGAGGGGATACAACAGGGTGAATTTATAAATATAAATCCTTTTTTTATGGCAAATATTATATGGGGTATGTTTTCCGGTATCGTTCTCTGGGAGGAAAACAAGAAAACGGTTCGAAAAAGAGGGGAGCATCTGAAACAAACTCTGGAAACGGCCTTTTTAATATTTAGCCGGGGAATAACAAAAAAATCTACTGCTTTTACCCCCACCGTCAATTAGCGTATGAATTGAAAGCAAAACCTATTGTTATCACGGCCCATGCAATATCTTTGTCATCTCCAGTCGGCAAAATAAAAAAAACTTTATAATTCGACATTCAAGCAGCAAGTTAAATGGCTAAATGATATAATTTTTTTGTATTGCACCAAAGAGGGGGAGCAAAAAAAGATTGCTTCAGATTTTGAAATGGATATCACAAATGAATAAATGAAAAACGTAACAGGAAGGAGGGTAGTGAATGGCCGGAAAAAAAGTGGTAGAAACATCAGAAGCTCAAATCGCAGTACACTGGCAGGAGGAGGAATATTTTCATCCTTCCACCGAGTTTATTGCCCAGGCCAATATGACCGACGAAGGTATCTATGAGCGTTTCAGCCTGGATAATTTTCCCAACTGCTTTAAAGAGTATGCTGATCTTCTGGACTGGTATGAATATTGGGATACAATCCTGGATACAAGTGATGCACCTTGTTACAAATGGTTCAAGGGCGGCAAAATAAATGCCAGTTATAATTGTATTGACCGGCATCTTGCAAAAAATAAAAACAAGACGGCCATCCATTTTGTCCCGGAACTGGAAGAGGAAAAAATTGAGCATATAACCTATCAGGAACTCTATGTCCGGGTAAACGAGATGGCAGCCCTGCTGCAGGACTATTGCGGCTTGAAGGCCGGTGACAGAGTGACCCTGCATCTGCCCATGGTACCTGAGCTTCCGATTACCATGCTGGCCTGTGCCCGTTTGGGGGTTATCCATTCCCAGGTATTTGGCGGCTTCAGCGGAAAGGCTTGCGGCGACCGGATCGAGGATTCAGGAAGTAAATATTTAATTACCATGGATTCTTACTATCGGGGCGGCAAACTCCTGGATCATAAGCAAAAAGCGGATATTGCCGCCGAACAAGCTGAAAGCATGGGACGGAAACTGGATAAAATTCTGGTCTGGCAGCGCTATCCCGGAAAATATTCCGCGGCCACGCCCATGGTTCAAGGACGAGATTATTTTGTCAATAATTTATTGAAAGAATATTACGGCAAACGAATCGACCCTGTCCCGATGCCGGCTGAAGCGCCACTTTTTCTCATGTATACCAGCGGAACCACCGGTAAGCCCAAGGGTGCTCAGCACAGCACAGGCGGATATCTTGCCTATGTAACCGGCACGTCGAAATATGTACAGGATATACATCCCGAGGATGTATACTGGTGTATGGCCGATATCGGGTGGATTACGGGCCATTCCTATATTGTTTACGGTCCTCTGGCCCTGTGCGCATCCAGCGTTATTTATGAAGGCATTCCAAATTATCCCGATCCGGGACGGCCATGGCGGATCGCCCAGAACCTGGATGTCAACATCTTTCATACGGCGCCGACGACCATTCGTGCTTTGAGAAAGATCGGACCGGATGAACCCGGGAAATACAATTACCATTTTAAACACATGACCACCGTGGGTGAACCTATCGAGCCTGAAGTATGGCGCTGGTATCAGAAAGAGGTCGGCAAGGGAGAAGCCGTCATCGTCGACACATGGTGGCAGACCGAAAACGGCGGTTTTCTGTGCAGTACCCTGCCGGCTCTCAAGCCTATGAAACCCGGCAGTGCCGGCCCCGGCGTACCCGGCATCCATCCGATTATCTATGATGATGAGGGTAAGGAACTCACTCACGGATCGGGCATGGCAGGCAATATCTGTATTCAAAATCCATGGCCGGGCATGTTTCAGACCATCTGGGGAGATCGTGACCGCTTTGTCGACACCTATTTTACAAGATACTGCAAGAATCCAAACAGCAAGGACTGGCGAGACTGGCCCTATTTGACGGGTGATGCTGCAGTTCAGGCTCCGGATGGATATTATCGGATACTGGGGCGTATCGATGATGTGATCAATGTTTCCGGTCACCGCCTTGGTACCAAGGAGCTGGAATCTGCAGCCCTGGTCGTTCCCGAGGTTGCCGAAGCTGCCGTGGTGCCGGTAAAAGATGAAATCAAGGGCGTGGTCCCGGATATCTATGTTTCCTTGAAACCGGGTTTTGAAGCCTCTGATGAACTTTCTCAAAAAATCGTCGCCACTCTGGTCAAGGAAATCGGCCCCATTGCCAAACCGCGCAAGGTATGGATTGTACCGGATATGCCCAAAACACGTTCAGGCAAGATCATGCGCCGGATTCTGGCCGCCATTTCAAATGCCGAGGATGTGGGCGACACCATGACCCTTGCCAATCCTGATATTGTTGAGGCCATCCAGGAAATGGCCAAGGGGTAATGTTCGACGGCAACATTTCAGACAAAAATAAGTTTTGATTTTATAGGGATAAATTGATCATTTCATATCACCGGGCAGGATCTATATCCGCCCGGTGTATTTTGTTAATTTCAGCAACCGGACAAATCAGGAACAATGCAGCAATTAAAACAAATTTTTATTGACCGAAAGATCGCGCAATCACCCCTGGTAACAGCACTTTGCTCCCGTCTTCATAATACGCCGACGGTAATGATGGATGACATTCAGGAAGTATTTAAATCGGTTTCCAGTGCCCGTGACCCTGTTCAAAGAGGAAAAGAAGTACTGGTCCTGACCCGCAACCGGGGGGAGTTTATTCGGCGGTGTCCCGGGACCCGCTGCTACACATGTTGCAACTACATGATCCTGCATGTAGGGACATTCTGCAGTATGGACTGTTCCTACTGTATCCTGCAAAGCTATTTTCACCCGCCGGTTTTGCAGTATTTTGTAAATCATGATGATATGATCAATGAGCTCGACCTTTCCTTTAAGGAAAAAAAATTTCGAAGGATCGGAACCGGTGAATTTACCGACTCCATGATCTGGGAGAACTGGACAGATCTGTCCCATGTGCTGGTCCCGAAATTTGCCGGGCAAAACCATATGATGCTGGAGCTTAAAACAAAAACAGTTGCCGTTCAAAAATTAAAAAAAATCAATCATCAACGTAAAACCGTTATATCCTGGTCGTTAAACACCGAAAGGATTATTCGTACGGAGGAGAGGCATACAGCGCCGCTTTCCGCAAGGTTCAAAGCTGCTGCCGAGTGTGAATCATGGGGATATCCACTGGCATTTCATTTTGATCCAATGGTACTTTACGATGGTTGTGAAGAAGATTATCACCAGGTTGTCCGGCGCCTTTTCGAGCATGTTGATCCTGACAATATTGTATGGATCAGCCTGGGTACCTTTCGGTTTATGCCGTCTTTAAAAACAATTATTCAAAAACGATTTTTACAATCCAAAATTGTTTATGGTGAATTCATAAACGGCCTGGATGCAAAAATGAGGTATTTTAAACCCCTCCGGATTGACCTGTGTCGTAAAATGGCGTCCTGGATAAAAGATATCGCACCGGATGTGACCGTTTATTTTTGTATGGAAGACGATGAGGTCTGGAAAAAATCATTAGGCTTTGTGCCGGACGAAAAGGGCGGTTTGCCGAGAATGCTGGATGAAAGTGCAATAAGGCATTGCGGGCTTTTATAGCGGATCGTGCGCGGCTTGAAGAAGTACGCATGATCCATGGTTTATTTTCTATTATGCAGGTTTTTGGAAAAAAAATAACGACAGGTTGTTTCGCGGTTCTTTTTTTAATATTTTCCGGACACATGGGGTTTACCCAGAACCGGCACACGGTGCGATGGGTAATCGACGGAGATACCATTGTTTTGGAAAACGGCCGCAATGTGCGCTATATTGGCATAAACGCCCCTGAAATTGCCCACGAAAATAAAAGAGCAGAACCTTTCGGAAAATTTGCATCCCGGATAAACAGAAAACTGGTACAAGGAAAAAAAGTTCGACTGGAAACGGATCATGACATACGGGATCGTTACGGTCGCCAACTGGCCTATGTGTTTCTTACAGACGGCACTTTCGTAAATGCCGCCCTTGTGCGGATGGGCGCAGCATACTGTCTGCCGATCAAGCCGAATAATAAATATGAAGATATATTGCTAAGGGCACAGCATAACGCAATGGCTGCCTGCAAAGGAATCTGGCAAAACTGGCAAAAGAAATCCGAAAAACTGATGGGCAATAAAAATTCCAAAAAATTTCATCATCAAACCTGTCCGTTCGGAAAAAAAACCGGGCATCATAACAGGATCTATTTTTCAAACAGGTGGGAGGCTTTTAAGGCGGGTTTTGCACCTTGCAAAAAATGTATAAAACAATTCAGGGATTGAACCTGTATTCCGGTATCAATCCCTGAGTATTCTCGTTTCATCTCTCCCAATTTCAAGTTTCTACTAACTATTCCTGATTTTTTTTGACCTCTTCCACAATTTTTTCGGCGATCTGGGCCGGCACTTCATCATAATGTGAAAATTTCATGGAATACATTCCACGGCCGCCGGTCATGGAATTAAGATCCGGTGCGTATGTCAGGAATTCGGACATGGGTACATTGGCCTTGATAACCTGGTTTTTGCCGACGTTATCCATGCCCAGGACCCGTCCGCGACGACTGTTCAGGTCTCCCATGATATCTCCCATATAATCATCCGGCGTAGTGACGGTTACTTCCATAATCGGTTCCAGAAGAACCGGTTTGGCTTCTATGGCCGCCTTCTTAAATGCCAGTGACCCGGCAATTTTGAATGCCATTTCCGAAGAATCCACCGCATGGAATGAACCGTAATCCAAAGTCGCTCTAAAATCGACACATTCAAAACCTGTCAGAACACCTTTGATTCTGGCTTCCTGAATTCCTTTTTCAACGGCCGGGATGTATGTTTTTGGAATGACGCCCCCGACAATCGCATCAACGAATTCAAATCCCTTACCTCTCGGCAGCGGTTCCATTTGAATCCAGCAATCTCCATACTGGCCGTGGCCTCCGGACTGTTTTTTGTGTTTGCCCTGAACGCGTACCTTTTTTTTGATGGTTTCCTTATAAGGCACCTTGGGCGTATTGAGCAGCACTTCCACATTGAATTTGCGTTTCATTTTTTCAATGATGGTTTCAATGTGTACCTGGCCCATACCGGACAGAAGAATCTCTTTGGTTTCCGCGTTACGTTCCAGTTTCAAGGCCGGATCCTCTTCCAGCAGCTTGGTAAGAGAGATGTAAATTTTATCTTCATCTCCTTTTAATTTTGATTCAAGGGCAAATGAAATAAGGGAGGGAAGGGGCTCGGCGCATTTATATTTAATTTGGGCGCTTTCATCGCAGAGGGTGTCACCGGTGGTGGTTTCCTTGAGTTTGGCTATGGCCACTATCGATCCGGGACCGGCGCCCTGAGCGGCCGGTTTCTGCTCTTTACCGGCAATGGTCAGCAACTGATTGTAGCGCTCCCTGGTTTCCTTGCCGGCATTGTAAAAATTTCCGTCGGAACCGATGGTGCCGGAAACCACTCTGAAGATGGAGAGCCGGCCGGCATAGGGATCGGCGACGGTTTTAAACACAAACCCGGAAAAAGGGGCGTCCGGATCAGGCATCCGTTCAATTTCCATGTCGTTATCCGGATCAATGCCGATTTTGGCACCCCGGTCGATGGGGGAAGGCATACCGCTGACAAAAAAATCCATCAATAAATCAACACCGATGCCCTTGATTGCAGATCCGCAAAGCACCGGCACAAATGTCCGGGAGAGTATTCCGTTTCGTAGGGCTGCCCTGATCTCATCGTTGGTCAGGGATTCCCCCTCAAGATATTTTTCAATCAGTTCATCATCTGTTTCGGCAATATTTTCAATCAGGGTTTCATGCTCGCTTTCGACCAAATCCTGCATATCGGCCGGAATTTCTGAAACAGTCGCCTTTCCATCGGCATAGGTATAGGCTTTCATGCTGATCAGATCCACAACACCTTTAAATTCATCTTCCTTTCCGATTGGAAGCTGCAGAATTATCGGCTTAGGGTCGAAACAATTGCAGGCATCTTTGAATGTACGGTCAAAATCAGCCCGTTCACGGTCCAGTTTATTTATAAAAATAATGCAGGGCATATTAAATTCACGGACAAACTCCCAAGCTTGCTCGGTCTGAACTTTGACGCCGTCCACGGCATCAATAACGACGACAGCACCGTCGGCAGCCTGCATGCAGAATTTGGTATCGGTAAAAAAATTCTGGTCTCCAGGCGTATCGATAATGTTCACAAGATGTTTATTCCATTGGAATTGATGAAACCCTGTGCTTACGCTGGACGTCCGTTTTAATTCTTCCGGTTCAAAGTCCATGGCTGTATTTCCATCTTCGACCCGCCCTATGCGATTAATAACGCCACTTTTGAAAAGCATTATTTCAGATAGTGAAGTTTTTCCGGCCCCACCGTGGGAAACAAGAACGATGTTTCTTAATTTTTCTACCATTTCACTCATTTAAACTCCTCTCTGCATTGAATTTAAAAACAATTTTTATATATGTTTGTTATTTAAAAAGCAAGTTAATTTTCCGGGGTGGAGGCAATTGTCCGTTCCCTTCAAAATTTGCTGATCATTTACGATAACCGGCCAATGGCCTTTTGATAATCGAATAAAAGAAATCAGGCAAAGCAATTTTTTAAACTTTTGGTTTAAGCTTGCGAAGTAATATGTGAATATTTAAGCCAAACAATGAATTCCCTATTGCCTTTGGGCCCTAGGAGAGGTGAGGGAATAACCGAATTGCACATTAACCCGTTTTTGATAAAAAAAATTTTCAGATCCCGTATCACTTCCGCATGCAGGGAAGGGTCCCGTACAACCCCTCCCTTGCCTACTTTACCCTTGCCAACCTCAAACTGCGGTTTGATCAGGGCCAGAATATCCGCATCCTTTTGCATCAGGTGAATAATTGCAGGAACAACTATTTTCAGGGATATGAAAGATACATCCACAGTGACCAGATCGACCGAACGGGTTATGGCCCGCGGCGGTATGTGGCGGATATTGGTGCGCTCTATGACGACAACGCGGGGATCCTGCCTGAGTTTCCAGGCCAGCTGGCCGTAACCGACATCAACCGCAAAAACAATCGATGCACCGTTTTGAAGCAGACAGTCGGTGAACCCGCCGGTTGAAGCGCCTGCATCAAGGCAGACCCGCTCCTTGACGCATATATTGTTTTTTTTAAGAGCCGCTTCAAGCTTTAGTCCTCCCCGGCTGACATAGGGCATATCCAGGCCTCTGATTATAATATGATCGCCGGATGAAACCAGAGTTCCGGACTTGTCGGCCAACTGGTTATTGACAAGCACCTTACCGCCTATAATTAATGCCTGGGCGCGCTGACGACTCTTGGCAAGCCCCTTTTCAACCACAACAAGATCGAGACGCTTTTTTTTAACAGACATTTTCCCAACCCAAACCTGCGCACCTGACCAATGATTTACCTCCGGTTAAGCCCCTGGGCCATTAGTTTTTCAGCCGCACGGACAATGCTCGTTGCATCAATCCCATATTTGGAGCGCAGCAATTCTTGCGGCCCGTGCTCGATGAAGATATCCGGAAGACCAATACGCTTTACCGTTATGCCTGTTATGCCTCCATCGTTCAGACATTCAAGTACCGCACTGCCGAAACCGCCCTGGCATACATGTTCCTCCACCGTAATGATACGCGGAATTTTTTCGGCCATTGAGCATATCAATTCGCTATCAATGGGTTTTACAAATCGGCAATCCACGACCATTGCCGAAATACCCTGCTCCGCAAGCAGGGCGTGGGCTGCCAGGGCATCATTTACCGGCCTTCCGATGGCCAGAACAAGAACATCCTCACCTTCCGTCAATACCTTGCCCTTTCCTATGGCCAGGGGTTTAATCGGTGTATCAAGAGGGACGCCGGTACCGGCCCCGCGCGGATACCGAAATGCAATGGGGCCGTCGTGCTGAATCGCCGTAGCCACCATACGGCGCAATTCATTTTCATTGCCGGCAGCCATGATCACCATATTGGGCATGCTTCTTAAGTAGGCCATGTCAAAAAGTCCATGGTGGGTGGGGCCGTCCTCACCGACGATGCCTCCCCGGTCAATGGCAAAAACGACTGGAAGCGCCTCTAAGCAAACATCATGCAATATCTGATCGTAAGCTCGCTGCAAAAAGGTCGAATAGACAGCCACCACCGGTTTAAATCCTTCCGTGGCAAGGCCTGCCGCAAATGTAACACCATGTTGCTCAGCAATACCGACATCATAAAATCGTTCCGGATAATTTTTTGAAAATTGCATCAGACCAGTGCCCTCGGGCATGGCTGCCGTGACCGCAACAATCCGGTTGTCATTTTCAGCAAGCTCATCCATTGTGTCTCCAAAAACCTGCGTATAACTTGGGCTACTGCTTGGCTTTATACCATTCCCGGTTTCTATCTCAAAGCATCCGACGCCATGGAAATAAACCGGATTTTTTTCAGCCGGTGGATATCCCTTGCCTTTTTTTGTGACCACATGCAACAGCACCGGCTCGTTTAAATTTTTAATGTTGTTCAAAATATTGATCAGATGGTTCAGCTTGTGGCCGTCTATGGGGCCGAAATAATCGAAATTAAACGCTTCAAAGAGCATCCCGGGAGTCACGAATGCTTTAAAGGATTCTTCTGATTTTTTGGCAAACTGATAAAGATCATCGCCGAATTTGGGCAGGGATTTAAGGAAATCCCCCAGTTCCCGACGCCGGTCCTGAAGATATTTTTTAGACAGGGTGCGGCTGAGAAGTGAAGACAGGGATCCCACATTTCTGGAAATGGACATGTCGTTTTCATTGAGTATGACAATAATGTCTTCCTTACGGATATCACCGGCCTGATTTAATCCTTCAAAGGCCAGACCGGCAGTCATGGATCCGTCACCGATAACGGCGATTACCTTGTCTTTTTTCCCTTTGAGGCGTTTGCCGCTGGCAATTCCAAGCCCTGCAGATATTGAAGTGGAACTGTGGCCGGTGGAAAAACAGTCATAGGGGCTTTCACTCATGCGCGTGAACCCGCTGATGCCCTTATGTCGGCGGAGCGTGGAGAACTGCTCCAGACGGCCAGTCAGAAGCTTGTGGGCATAGGCCTGGTGACCGACATCCCATACAATTTTATCATCCGGCGCGTTGAAAACATAATGAAGCGCAATCGTCAGTTCAACAGTCCCCAGGCTGGATGCCAGATGACCGCCGTTTGTAGAAACTACATTGACAATCCGGTTGCGGATTTCTGACGCCAGAACTGAAAGCTTGGACCGTTCAAGAAGCTTTACATCTGCCGGTGAATGGATGGATTCTAATAGACTCAAATTGCAATTAACTCCATAATGGAAACAAAGTACAATGATCAAACAACAAATGACAAACAACTTCAGACCATTGGATATTATAATTTAAAAATTGGTGCTTGTAATTTGTAATTTCCGGTTTATCCGCTCATATCATTTCTTGCGCTTGACAATATATTCGGCAAGAGCCCGAAGCGGATCGGCAGGCCTGCCAAATGTTTCAAGGGCCAGCAACGCATTTTTAATCAGCTCGGCCAGATACTCACCGGATGCGGCAAGGCCCAGGAGGGCAGGGTAGGTGGCCTTATCGTACATTTGATCCGTACCTGTCGCTTTGCCCATTATTTCAGGATCGCCTTCAATATTTAAAATATCATCGGTAATCTGAAAGGCCAGTCCAATATTCCGGGCATATATGTCCAGTTTTTCAATTTTTTCCACAGAGGCATTCGCCAACACTGCCCCTGCATAAACCGATGTACGAATCAAGGCCCCGGTTTTTAATGCATGCATATGCTTCAGTTGGTCCAGGGAAATTGTCCGGCCTTCAAACAGAATGTCCCGCATCTGCCCCTCGATCATTCCTTTGTATCCGACTGCCCGTGAGATTGAGTGTATAATTTTTAGCCATCTCCGGGCATATTCGGTATTTGTTGCTCCGGCTGATGCCAGGATTTCAAATGCCAGCGTAAGCAGTGCGTCCCCGGCCAGTATTGCCGTGCTTTCATCAAAGGCGATATGGCATGTCGGTTTGCCTCTGCGAAGTCTGTCATTGTCCATAGCCGGCAGGTCGTCATGAATCAGTGAATAGGTATGG
This sequence comes from uncultured Desulfobacteraceae bacterium, assembly GCA_964418755.1. Taxonomy (GTDB): domain Bacteria; phylum Desulfobacterota; class Desulfobacteria; order Desulfobacterales; family 4572-123; genus 4572-123. The sequence continues at coordinate 7,314 of CAYQNS010000053.1, read as the reverse complement.
ATCATTTCAAGGGCACAGCTACACTCCAGAATCCCAGCATTGGCATCAGTACCGGAAACCGCTTCGGCAGCAGCCATGCAGAGTATGGGGCGGATGCGTTTGCCGCCCGCCATGAGCGAGTATGCCATGGCATGATCCAGTCGGCCGGATTTTTTTTCAGGAATTATTTTTTGTTCAAGGGCTTTGTCAATCAGCCGTTTTTTTGAATCCAGGTATGCTTTCAAATCAAACATAGACTATATATCCTGTGTCGGTGCCGCATCTCTCCTTAATAAGACAGGTTTGTCTTATTTTCTGGGCTTATATTTGATGTTTTAGGCAGTTATATCAAAGCCGGTTTGCCCGGCTATGCTTTTGTGTCAAAGGACTGTTCTGCAATAAGCCCCCCCTCGGTTTCCATCAAAAGCGTAACTTTTTTTTCTGTGGCATCCAGTTTGGTACTGCAGAATCTGGAAAGTTTAACGCCCTCTTCAAACTTTGTCAGGGATTTTTCAAGGGGAAGTTCACCTTTTTCAAGATCCTGAACAATTTGTTCAAGTTTATTCATTGCTTTTTCAAATGATAGTTCAGCCATTTATTGTTTTTCCTTTGACAACGACCCGTAAAGAGCCTTTAGCCAGAATAATTTCAAGTTCCTGTCCCATGGACACGTTATTGCTATCCGTAATGACACAGGTATCCGGAATAGTTCGGGTAATGCTGTATCCCCGGGACAGAATTTCTATCGGGTTCAGTGCATGGAGCCTTGCCGACATTTCTCCAAGTATCGATTTTTTATATGATAAATCTTTTTTTATGTACGAAGAGGCGCTGATCCTGATTTGTTCAAGTTTTTTTACATGTTTTTCAATCAGGCCCAAAGGGTTATTTAAGCCGAGTTTTTCAGTGCGCCATGCAAGTCTTTCTTGATAACGTTGAATAGACCGGATAAATGACCGACCAAGGCGCATTGTGTAATCATCTGTTTTCAGCCTTAAATCCTGAATATTCCGCACAGGATCCCTGAGTCGGTCAACCGAATTGTCGAGTTGAACCCGTAACCGATTTATCCGTAATTGCATTTTTGTACTCAGCGCAATGGATAGTTCCCGACATCTGAGATGAAGCTCATTTTTTATAGGAACCGCAAGTTCTGCAGCAGTTGAAGGGGTCGGAGCTCTGAGATCTGAAACAAAATCACATATCGTAAAATCGGTTTCATGACCGACAGCCGAAATAACGGGTATTTGGGATTTAAATACAGCCCGCGCAACAGTTTCCGAATTAAATGCCTGTAGATCTTCGAGAGAACCGCCGCCCCTGGCAATAATAATCAGATCCGTATCGGTTCGTTCATTAAGCGTTTGCAGGGCCGATGCGATTTGCGCTTTGGCATCCTGGCCCTGGACCTTTACCGGCCATATTTCCACGGCCATATTGGGAAATCTTCTATCAATAATGTTCAGCATATCGTGTATGACAGAGCCTGTTGGTGACGTGATCATGCTGATTTTCGCCGGTAGGAACGGAATAGGGCGTTTATGATTCTGTTTAAACAGACCTTCGTTAAAAAGCTTTGCTTTTAATTGCTCATAGGCAGCCTGCAGGGCACCGGTTCCCTTGGGTTCTATATATTCGAATATAACCTGGTAAGTGCCATGGGGTTCATACAAATTAAGACGGCCAAGCCCGGTTATTGCCATGCCGTCTTTCAAACGAAATTTTAAATTTCTGGTTTGCCCCCTGAATATAACTGCTTTGATTTGGGCATTTTTATCTTTCAGAGTAAAATAAAAATGCCCTGAAGAAGGTGTTTTCAGATTTGAAATTTCACCGAAAACCCAGACAAAAGGAAGGCTCTCTTCAATTATAACTTTAATTTCAGCGGTTAATTCGGAAACCGTGTATATTTTTTTACTTGATTTATTGGCGTTGATATTCACTGAAATATTTTTTTTGGCTTTATGGTTTTAGATTCAAATTAGTTTTGTTCACCCCGGCTCCTCATCAATGCACAAATCAATGCGAGACCGATTAAATATATAAATATATCATACTGCAATCAAAGGATCAATATTTTTAAAAAAAGAAAGGACGGCAAGAGTGTTTCAAATTGAGTAAATAATTACAACGTCCGATAAGATATATTATGTAAACTTTTATAGAAAGCTTGCGTAATATGGGGTTTAAGACAAGGGATTGATACAAATTTGGCAAAAAACTGTTTTGATTGAATTCTGTTTTTGGGTATCCGTTACAACTGAAAACTTTTAGGCCGGAGCCTGAATTTATTCCTTTGGCCGGGTACTTTGTTTGAAGTCGGTTTCCGTGTTTGATGTTTTTGGTCTTACGGATTCAAGATGCTGACGAACTGCCGGCATGACGTAAATATTTTCCAAATCTTTTGCCGCAATAACAGATGACACAATTTGAAGTTTGTCGACAATTGGTTTGTGTTTATCTATTATTAAAAATTTTTGATTCCTGATTTTGCAAAATCCGCTTTCAACATGGATACCCGTGGCTTTAAAATTCTGTTCCGACACCGTAATTCCCAATTTATCTGCCAGGTCTTTAATTTTTAGATAAAGCTGTTCCGGGCTCATAAGATATTATCTTAATTGTATTTGTTGCAAATTTAATATGTTAAATCATTAAAAATAAATTGAAACATTAAGTTTTATGGTACTGCACAAAGCATTCAAAGCAGCAAAAAAATATTTTATCCAACTTTTTATAGAACCATCTTTCGTACTTACCGGCACTTTTGCTTGAATATCCTGCAAACTGTGTTATTATTTTAAGTTAATGCAATACACACAAATAACATTGATTTTCAGGAGGTATAAAATATGCAGTCGATTCCGATTCAAAAAGCACAGGCCAACGTTCGCGTAAATGAATTTATCCGGAGTGTCTACAACTGGATGGCCATTGGACTTGCGCTTACCGGCTTTGTAGCTTTTTATGTTTCAAACAGCGAGTTCCTGTTGCGTCTTATATTTGGCAACCAATTGATATTTTTCGGACTTATCATTGGAGAGCTCGTACTTGTCTTTACTTTAAGCTCCAGAGTTCATAAAATGCAGGCTTCCACTGCAACCGGTGTATTTATGCTGTATGCGGCATTGAACGGAGCGACTCTGGCTTCCATCTTTCTCATTTATACGAAATCATCCATCACATCCACCTTTTTTGTATGTGCTGCGACATTTGTCACTTGCAGCATCTACGGCATGACCACCAAGCGCGACCTGACGTCCCTGGGCGGGTTCATGACCATGGGGCTTATCGGCATTATAATCGCCTCGGTTGCAAACATGTTTTTCCGCAGTTCCGGCATGAGCATGATCATCAGTTATATCGGCGTGATTGTTTTCGTAGGGCTGACTGCTTATGATACCCAGAAACTTAAAACCATGGCCCTCACACAGCCTGCAGACCTTGATGGCGGTGCGCGAAGAAAAGGAGCAATTATTGGCGCCCTGGCCTTATATCTGGATTTTATCAACCTTTTTCTGATGCTGCTCAGAATATTGGGAAACAGGGAATAAAAGCCGGCATTCTTCTTGTGAAATTTGAAATTAGAAAAACCGGTAGTATGCCAAGGGGCTATCTAATTTCAAATTTCGCCTTCCTGAATCAGGCAAAAAACACATGCCTTTTTTAATTCAGTTTTTCCTTAACCACGGCTGCAATCCTGCCGCAATAATTTGTTATTTCATTTTTATCGGGTCCTTCGACCATGACGCGGCATAGAGACTGGGTCCCCGAATACCTCACCAGCACTCTGCCTTCCCGGCCGAGATTGCTTTCAACCGAATGAATCACATCTCTTATTTCCGGAACAAGGTTGATCTCAGGCTTTGTTTTTACATCCACATTTATAAGGATCTGGGGGTACACCTGCATTATCCGGGCAAGTTCGGACAATGGCTTTGATTCGGCCTGAATAACCTCCAGAAGTTGGAGTGCTGCCAGGATACCGTCGCCTGTGGTATGATGCTCCAGAAAAATCATATGCCCCGAATCTTCACCACCCAGCACAGCCCCTTCCGAAAGCATTTTTTCAAGCACGTAACGGTCACCAACATCCGATTTGACATGGGAGACACCCATCTGTTTCAATGCAACACCCAACCCCATGTTACTCATGATTGTGCTGACGACCAGGTTGTTTTTCAACCTGTTTTTTTTTTTAAAAAAGGCGGTACATATGGCAAGCACCTGATCACCGGTTAAAATATGACCGGTTTCATCGACGGCAATCAGCCGGTCTCCATCACCGTCGAAGGCAAAACCGACGGCAGCTTTGGATTCAACCACTTTCGCAGCCAGTTTTTCAGGATACTGTGAGCCGCAGCCGGCATTGATGTTCCTTCCGTCCGGCTGGTTAAACATGGCATATACCTCGGCACCAAAATCGGAAAATACACCCGGCGCCAAGTTTGATGTAGCACCGTTTGAGCAGTCAAGCACAATGCTTATGCCCTGCAGTGAAAGCGATTTCGTAAAATTGCGTTTAAGAAAACCGGCATATGTGTTTAAACTATCCCTGATCGGGCTTACTTTTCCGGTTTTCTGCACATTCCGGCACAGCAAAACGTTTTCCTTACTTAAAATAATTTTTTCAAATTCAACTTCATCACGGTTTGAAAGCTTGCATCCGTCCGGCTTAAAAACCTTGATACCATTGTCAAAAAAAGGATTGTGGGATGCTGAAATAACGATGCCCGCTGATGCTTTCATGGATAGGGCCAGACAGGCAACACCCGGCGTGGGGATAATACCCGCCAGCAGGGCATCGCCTCCCACTGAACAAATCCCGGAAGCCAGGGCATATTCAAGCATATCTCCTGATAACCGAGGGTCCTTGCCGATCACGATTCGTATTTTTTGCCCTTTTTGTTTAAAAAAAACGGCCGCGGCCCGGCCTGCCCTGAGGGCCATTTCCGAAGTCATGGGGTAGGTGTTGGCCATTCCTCTTATACCATCTGTTCCAAATAATTTTTCCATAGATTTTTTACTTATAATTTTTCAAACATGCATTGTACCCGGGGGCTTTTACGCTTGAACGCCTAAAAATTAAAATCATTTACGATATCATCAACAATTCCCTGTAGCCACAGGGTACCGTTTTTTGCATCCAGGGGGTCAATTTTTTTAATTACATCGATATAGTCCATACCTTCCAGTTGAATAACACTTTCAATTTTATTGATAAAATTGTCTCTGATTCTCAAGTCTCCGGCATAAAACCGCGGTTTTGTTACACCGGTTTCAAATTCAGACAATGTGTTGCAAACGGTGTCGTTTCGCCTGCCTCCCCCCGCACCTGCTTTTTGAATAAATGCCGTCAGCCTTTTTATTCTTTCCCGGATGCCCATTTGAAGTTTTTCCTTAAGGCCTGCCAGCAGGGCGATAGGAAAATCATTTGAAATAAACAGAGACCGTATATGAACATACCACTGCATCAACGCCCAGAGGTTTGCAATATAAACGATGTTATTGCTGACGATACGATTTATTCCGATATACCGGCCGGTTTTAAAAGGCATATTGGCATTGGATTTAGCATTTTCGACAATGAGCCGCCCGGAACGCAGCTCATCTCTGCGACAGATTGATCCGGCTGCCACGATTGTTCCGAAAGCCAGGCGGCAGGGTCCGACAAGCCCGCCCTGCCCTCCTAAAAATACCGGAGATCGGTTCAGCATAACGCCTCGGGGAATATCACCGATCAGTGACGCGGTGGCTTTATCCTGGTTGGGTGTAAAATTAAAATGAATATAGGAACTGCCTACTTCGCTGTGATTCCTTCGGCTGGTACCGCCGGCCATCAGACAGTCACAAAAATTGATAAGGCTGCCCAAAGTTACAAAGGGCAGCAAAATGGTTTGTTTCAGCCCTACGGTGTGGGCTCCGCCGGCCTGTTCTTCAAGGATTGTACCCTCTCTGACATGAGCGCCGAAGCCCATGGAGGCATCTTTTAAAAAAACGGCGTCTTTAAAAAAACCACCTTTTAGCTGAACACCCGCCCCGATTTGGCAGTTATCAACCGTTACGGGTCCTTCTGAACCCAGTCTTGCTTTGCGTAGAATCAGAGTCGATTCCCCGGATAGCCGGCATCCCGGGTAAATTATTGTCTGTTCACCTGAAATTCTATCCGGATTGACGGTTGGATCAATATGGACATTATTGGGGTCTATGAATGTCACACCTTTTTTTATCAGAATTTCAATTATTGATCGGCCATTTTTTTTTGCCAAATAAAACCTCGCATATCTGTTTTAATTTTGTCACGTCAGATAAAAGCCAATTATTTGATCCCGCATAGTCCGGGTTATTTGTTATTTTGATTTCGCACCGTTGGGGTTTGATCAGAAAATCTTGATATAGTACCTGATCGCATTAAACATCCCCTGCCCGATGCCGTTTACCATTTGAATCTCTTCGATGGTATCAAATCTATGGTGTTTTTTTCGGTATTCAACAATCTTCACAGCAAGAGCAGGCCCTACATGCGGCAGAGTTACAAGTTCGGTCAGTTTTGCCTTGTTGATATTAACCGGTTCCGGGGATCCTTTTTGCAAAACCTTTTTCAAATATCCGGCATACTGCTTTTGTAAAATTTTATCGGCGACTTTCCGATTTTTAGGATCTATCCACTGTTCTTCGGACAGTGTGCCAAGAACATAAATCAACTGTTCCGCATCAAGCTTACCGTTGGCATCCAGATAGGGACAGTGCCTTATTTTTCCCCCATTTTTTACAAATTCTATCACTGCAAACGATGAGTCAGGCAGCAGGCGGACGGCCAGTTCTGTCCATTCCCGGCCCCGGGCGGTTTGGATAGAACAAAATATCGGCAGGAAAATAAGAATAAACCCCGTAACGGCAAGGGCTTTTTTTACCCACACGGCATCCTTTACATATACTTCTATTTTTACATCCATTATTTTTCTCCGTCGAATGTAACGATTTTTGGTGAATAAAATACAACCGAAGGGTTACCGTCCGATTAGAGTAAAATTCTTTTCAAATATACCCTGTCGTAGTTTTGAGAGCGGAAAAATATAAAAAAAAACTGAAAATGACCGGAGATAAGAACTAACAATCCGGCTATCATGCTGATATTAATGGAATAAATCTATTAATACCAGTGCATTTAACACTTATTTTAAGTATAAAGAAACGAATATATAGTGTCAAGCAATAGTTCAGCGAAGGATATGATGTGTAACCTACTATAATCATATTCTAACCTTGATGATAGACTTCCAAATATTGCTTGACAACCGATTTTTTATGGGTTTTACTTAGTACAGTTTAATT